>NZ_JBEXXX010000001.1:0-470469 GCF_040630635.1 Streptomyces sp. NPDC005761
GTTGATAGGCCAGATGTGGAAGCCCGGTAACGGGTGGAGCTGACTGGTACTAATAGGCCGAGGGCTTGTCCTCAGTTGCTCGCGTCCACTGTGTTAGTTCTGAAATAACGAACGGCCGTGTTTTCATCCGGTGTTGGTTAATTTCATAGTGTTTCGGTGGTCATTGCGTTAGGGAAACGCCCGGTTACATTCCGAACCCGGAAGCTAAGCCTTTCAGCGCCGATGGTACTGCAGGGGGGACCCTGTGGGAGAGTAGGACGCCGCCGAACTCCTTTTGATAGTTAAGCCCCGTGCCCTTGTGGCACGGGGCTTTTCTGCGTTCCGACCGTTTAAGGTCGTGACATGCGCTACGAACTGGTCATCTTCGACAACGACGGTGTGCTCGTGGACAGCGAGCCGATCTCCAACACCATCCTGGCCGGCTACCTCACTGAGCTCGGGCACCCCACCTCGTACGAGGAGTCCCTCCGCGACTACATGGGGTCCGCCGTGCACCGGGTGCACGACCTCGTCGAGGAGCGGGGCGGGGAGAAGCTGCCCGCGGACTTCGACGACACGCTCCACGCCCGGATCTTCGCCGCCTTCGAGCGGGAGCTCGTGCCCGTTCCCGGCGTGGAGGAGGTGCTGGGGGAGCTCGTCGCCGACGGGATCCCGTACTGCGTCGCCTCCTCCAGCAGTCACGAGCGGATCCGCGTCAGCCACCGCAAGACAGGGCTCGACCAGTGGTTCGAGGAGGAGTGGATCTTCTCGGCCGAGGACGTGGGCCGGGGGAAGCCGGCGCCCGATCTGTTCCTCCTCGCCGCCGAGCGGATGGGTGTCGCTCCCGAACGCTGCGTCGTCATCGAGGACAGCCCGCTCGGGGTGGAAGCGGCCAGGGCCGCGGGCATGGATGTGTACGGCTTCACGTCCATGATGCCGGCGGACCGCCTGGCCGGGGTGACCGGGCATTTCTCCGACATGGGACAGCTGCGGGAATTGCTTGCCTGACGTCTCTACCCATGGGTAGAGACTGGCCCTACGCTCGCGCCCATGACAGATGCACGTTTGCGGCACGGCAGAGCCTCCCTCGCGTTGAGCTTCTTCGTGCAGGGCGTCACCTTCGCTCTCCTCGTGACGCGGATACCCGCCATTCAGGACCGGTACGGGATATCCGACGGCCTGCTGCCCGTGTTCCTCGCCGCTGTGCCGATCCTGGCCGGTGTGGGCAGCGTGCTCACCGAGAAGGTGGTGGCGCGGGTACGGCCGAGGGTGGTCCTGCGGTGGGCGCAGCCGCTCGTGCTGCTCGCGCTGCTCGGCGTCGGGGCGGGCAGCGAGGTATGGCAAGCGGCCCTTGCGCTCGGTGTGTTCGGTCTGGCCGTCGGCGCGCTGGACGCCTCCATGAACATGATGGGGGTCAGCCTCCAGCGGGCGTACGGGCGCTCCATCATGCTCGGCTTCCACGCCGCGTACAGCCTGGGCGGGATCGCCGGGGCGTCCATGGCGTGGGCCGGGGCGCACTGGGACCTGTCGCTGCTGGTCTCCTACCTTCCGGCGGTCGTGGTGCTGCTGCCCGTCGCGTTCATCGGGAGCCGGTGGTACGTCGAGGGGAAGCAGGACGAGGAGCTGCCCCAGGGCGCGGAACGAGGGAAGGCCGGTTCGGTCTCCTTCAAGCTGCTGATGCCGCTCTGTCTGGTGATGTGCTTCGCGTACATCGGGGATTCGACGGTCTCCAACTGGAGCGCGAAGTACCTCCAGGACGTGCTGGGGAGTTCTGAGCAGCTCTCGACCGTCCCGTACAACGTCTACATGGTGACGACGCTGCTCGGGCGGGCCGTCGGGGACTTCGGGGTGCGGCGGTTCGGTGCGGTGGCCGTGGTGCGGTCGGGGAGTGTGCTGGCCGCGGCGGGGTTCGGGGTGGTGGCCGTCGCGGGCGGGGCCTGGGTGGGGATGCTCGGGTTCACCATGCTGGGGCTCGGGCTCTGTGTGATCGTGCCGCAGACGTTCGCGGCCGCCGGGCGGATGTTCCCGGGGGCGAGCGATACCGCCATCGCCCGGCTGAACATCTTCAACTACGTGGGGTTCCTCGTGGGCTCGCCCCTGGTGGGGGCGCTCGGGGATGCGTGGAGCTACCGGGGCGCGATGCTCGTGCCGATGGTGCTGGTGCTCGCGACGCTGGTGTACGCCAAGTCGTTCGGCGCGGAGCCCGCCCGATACGGTGGCGGGCATGAGCGGCCGCGCACAGTTGATGTGGGATGACGCAGTAACGGGATACGACTTCGGGGACAGTCATCCCATGGACCCGGTCAGGCTCGCCCTGACGATGGGGCTGGTGCGGGCGTTCGGGCTGGACCGGGCGGTGGACGTGGTGTCGGCCAAGGCTGCCGGTGACTCGACGCTGCGGCTGGTGCACCGGCCGGACTACGTGGCGGCCGTGCGGGCGGCCTCCGCCGATCCACGGGCAGCGGACCAGAGCTACGGGATCGGGACGACGGACGATCCCGCGTTCGCCGGCATGCACGAGGTGTCCGCGCTGATCGCCGGTCAGTCGGTGGCCGCGGCCGAGGCCGTGTGGCGGGGCGAGACCGCTCACGCCGTGAACTTCACCGGCGGGCTCCATCACGCCATGCCCGGCGGGGCGGCGGGTTTCTGCATCTACAACGATCCGGCGCTCGCCATCGCGCGGCTGCTGGAACTGGGGGCGGAGCGGGTCGCGTACGTCGATGTGGACGTGCATCACGGGGACGGGGTGCAGGCGGCGTTCTGGGAGGACCCGAGGGTTCTGACGGTCTCGCTGCACGAGCACCCGCGCACCCTTTTCCCGCAGACCGGCTGGCCGGAGGAGACCGGGGCCGGGGCGGGCGAGGGCGGTGCGGTCAATGTGGCGCTGCCTGCCGGTACGGGGGACGCGGGGTGGCTGCGGGCGTTCCACGCGGTGGTTCCTGAACTGCTCGCGGACTTCCGGCCGCAGGTCCTCGTGACGCAGCACGGGGCCGATACGCACTTCGAGGACCCGCTGGCCCACCTTGCGGTGTCGCTCGACGCGCAGCGGGCCGTGATGGCGGCCTGTCACGACCTGGCCCATGAGCACGCGGAGGGGCGCTGGGTGGCGCTCGGCGGGGGCGGTTATGCCGTGGTGGACGTGGTGCCGCGGTCCTGGACGCATCTGGTGGGCATCGCCGCGCACGCGCCGGTGGAGCCGGAGTCGGTGATCCCGTCGTCCTGGCGCGACGAGGTCTACGCCCGTACCCGGCAGTTGGGGCCGGCGCGGATGACGGACGGGCGTACCCCGTCGTGGAAGGCGTGGGAGGACGGTTACGACCCCGCCGACCGGCTGGACCAGGCAGTGCTCGCGACCCGGCGTGCGGCGTTTCCGCTGCGGGGGCTCCTGACCTGATACCGGGCCGGCTCGGCGGTGCCGGTTACGCCAACTGTGGGGCCCGATGCGGGTTTTGGCCCGGGGGCGCTGTCGGTGAGGGAGCATCGGCAGGGTGTTGAGCACCGGAGCGCTGCGTGCGCATCTGCTGGCGGCCCGGCTTGCCGGGCCCGTGGCCACCTCGCGGGAGACGAGCCTGCGCAGTTATCGGCTGTTCGCGGCCAGGGATCCGCGGGTGACGCTCGGGCTCGATCCCGGCGGGGGCTGGGGGGAGTTGGACCTGCTGCGGCTCATGGCCGACAAGTGCGGGGTCTCGGATGATCCCGCGCATGTCTCGGGGCCCGATGTGATCGATCCGGAGCGGACGATGGCGGGGCTGGACGCGTTTGCCGAGCGGTTGTCGGATGCCGCGGTCCGGCGGGCGCCGGTGCTGTTCGGGACGGGACATCCGCACCGGCTGCTCGGTTTCTACGCAGCGCTGGCAGACGCCTTGTCGGCGGTGGGGTGTCCCGTGCTCACCCCCGCGCAGGGGCGACGTATCGACATAACGACCCGGTTCGGCGTACGCACGTACAACCTCGACTACGTACGGGGAGTCGCGCTGGTGCGCGAACCCGGCGCGCGGGTGCCCGGCGGTGGCACCGGCGCACACACCCACTCGCCGCTGCCGCTGAGGGTGGCCCTGGAGGCTGCCGCGGACGGCCGCGGACCGCTGCCGGAACTTGTCGTGGGGGACCACGGCTGGGTCTGCGGAGCAGGTCAGCTGGGCATCGAGGCCATCGGTCTGGCCGATACGGACGATCCGGCGCTGTTCGTCGGAGAGGCGGAGGGCCGGGTGGCGGTTGCCGTTCCGCTCGACGACGCCGTGCGGTCCGCGTACTACCTGCCTCTGACGCGCTATGTACTCAATCGGGCGTGTCTGTCACAGTAGGCGGCCGATCGTCTCTCCTCTTCCCCACTCGCATCACCCGCCCCTAATCTGGGGAGTGAGCGCACAACGACGAAGAGTCACCGGAGGGGAAGCCGGTGCGCGTCTCGTGCGGAAGGTACAGGTGGGTCATGGCTGCTGACAGCGAGAGGCCTCTCAACGAGGTCAAGTTTCTGACCGTGGCGGAAGTCGCCTCGGTCATGCGAGTGTCGAAGATGACCGTGTACCGCTTGGTGCACAGTGGTCATCTGCCGGCGATCCGGGTGGGAAGGTCCTTCCGGGTGCCGGAGCAAGCGGTTCACGAGTATCTCCGCGAGTCCTTCGTGGGGGTGGGGACGGCCTGACATTCCCCTCGGATTACGTACCTCACGCGGTGGCGGGTAGGCTAGGCCGACGTAGGTCGTGTGGGCCCAGACGCCCCGCACCAGTGAAGAAGAAGTGAGCGAGGGTAGTCGTGGGCTCTGTTATCAAGAAGCGGCGTAAGCGGATGGCCAAGAAGAAGCACCGCAAGCTGCTCAAGCGCACGCGCGTTCAGCGTCGCAACAAGAAGTAAGCGAACGCAGTTCGTGAAATCCGCAGCCCTTTCGCCGATGAGGCGGGAGGGCTGCGGTGCTGTGCGGGCCCGGTACGCGGCGGTTCGTGCGGCAGGTGCGAACATTCGGGCCAAGACGCGGGACAAGGCCGCCGCGCAGACGTCACAGGGCAACATCCACCCGCTACGGTGACGACCGGGGGAGTGCCTTTTCAACGGGCGCTCCTTCGACCCACTTCACGGGATACCGACGGAAGGCGCTGATCTTGGGGAAGGTCGTGCTCGTCACGGGAGCGGCCCGCCAGCTGGGCGGCCGGTTCGTTCGGCGCATCCAGCGGGATCCGGACGTGGACCGGGTGATCGCGGTCGACGCGGTCGCGCCCGGGCACCAACTGGGCGACGCCGTCTTCGTCCGTGCGGACATCCGCCAGCCCGCCATCGCCAGAGTCCTCGCCGAGCACACGGTCGACACCGTCGTGCACCTGGACGTCAGCGGCAAGGCGCTCGGGGCCCAGGGGCGCACCGCGGTCAAGGAGACCAACGTCATCGGCACGATGCAGCTGCTCGGTGCGTGTCAGAAGTCGCCGTCCGTCCGGCGGCTGGTGGTCAAGTCCAGTACGAGTGTGTACGGCTCCGCGCCCCGCGACCCGGCGGTGTTCCACGAGACCACCCCGGCCAAGTCGCTGCCCAGCGGGGGCTTCGCGAAGGACGCGGTGGAGGTCGAGGGGTACGTACGGGGCTTCGCGCGCCGCAGGCCCGACGTGGCCGTGTGCGTGCTGAGGTTCGCCAACATCCTGGGCCCGGACCCGGACTCGCCGCTCGCCGACTATCTTTCGCTGCCGGTGCTGCCGACGGTCTTCGGGTACGACCCGAGGCTCCAGTTCGTCCACGAGGACGATGTCATGGACGTCCTCGGCATCGCCTCGGGCGAGCCGCGGCGCGGGACGCTGAACAGCGGCACGTTCAACATCGCGGGGGACGGGGTGCTGCTGCTCTCGCAGTGCTCGCGGCGGCTGGGGCGGCCGACGGTGCCGCTGCTGCTGCCCGCGGTCACATGGGTCGGGCAGGCGTTGCGTACCGTCGGCATGACGGACTTCGCTCCGGAACAGATCCGGTTGCTCACCCATGGCAGGGTGGTCTCCACGGTCCAGATGCGCGAGACCCTGGGCTTCAGGCCGAGGTTCTCCACGGCGGAGACCTTCGCCGACTTCGCGCGCAGCCGGGGGCCGGGACTGCTGCCGCCCGCGGCGGTGGGCCGGGCCGTCGACAAACTGGCCGCGATGCCGTTCGCCGGGGGCGGCGGCGACACACACCCGACTCCGAGCGCCAGGTAGAGGAGCGCACCGACGATGGCGGATGCCAAGGTCATTCCGTTCGACGACGACCGTTCGCGGTCGGGGGCCGTGCCGCGCGCCGCGCGCCGGCGGTCCTCGGGACGCGGCACAGGGTCCGTCAGCGCCCTGCCCGGGCAGCCGGCGGCCTCCGTGCCGCCGGAGCGGCCCGAGGAGGCCGTGGTGGCCCCTGAGGGCGCGGGCGGGGGCTGGGACCGGCGGATCGCCGGCGGGCTCGCGTTCCTGCGGCGGCGGGTCACGGGCGAGTACGACGTCGACGAGTTCGGTTACGACGAGGAGCTCACCGACCAGGTCCTGATGTCGATGCTGCGGCCGGTGTACGAGAAGTACTTCCGGGTCGAGGTGAAGGGCATCGAGAACATCCCGTCGGACGGCGGGGCGCTCATCGTGTCCAACCACTCGGGGACGCTGCCGCTGGACGGGCTGATGCTCCAGGTCGCGGTGCACGACAACCATCCGGCGGGGCGGCATCTGCGGCTGCTCGCTGCGGACCTGGTCTTCATGCTGCCGGTCGTGAACGAGCTGGCCCGCAAGGCCGGGCACACGCTGGCCTGCGCGGAGGACGCGGAGCGGCTGTTGCGGCAGGGTGAGGTCGTCGGGGTGATGCCCGAGGGGTTCAAAGGCATCGGCAAGCCGTTCGGCGAGCGGTACAAGCTGCAGCGCTTCGGGCGGGGCGGCTTCGTGTCCACGGCGCTGCGGGCCGGGGTGCCGATCGTGCCGTGCTCGATCGTGGGGGCGGAGGAGATCTACCCGATGATCGGCAACGCGAAGACGCTGGCGCGGCTGCTGGGCTTCCCGTACTTCCCGATCACGCCGACGTTCCCCTGGCTGGGGCCGTTGGGGGCGCTGCCGTTGCCGACGAAGTGGACGATCCAGTTCGGTGAGCCGATCGCCACGGACGGGTATCCGCTGGAGGCGGCGGAGGATCCGATGCTGATGTTCAACCTGACGGATCAGGTGCGGGAGCAGATTCAGCACACGCTGTACAAGTTGCTGGTGCAGCGGCGGTCGGTGTTCTTCTGAGCGTGCGGGGGCGCCCGGGCGTGGCGTCCTGTCCTCGATCGCCGGACGGGCCGGGAGGTGCCGGCCCTGGCTGTACCGGGGCGGGCGTCCTGTCCTCGACCGCCTGACGCGCTCGATTGTCGCCGGGGCGTGCTTGATCGTGCCGGACGGGCCTCGTGGGGCCCGTCCGGCGATCGCGTCAGTCCCTGTCGTCCTGGGCGTCGATCCCGAGGCCGCCGATCAGCCCGGGGATCAGCGGCGGCAGGGTGACGTCCGGCGACGGGGTCGTGCTCGGTGTCTCCTGCGACGGTGCGGTGGTGCCGGGCGACGGCGGGTCGAGGAGCCCGTCCCCGCCTCCGCCGATCAGGCCGTCCGCGGGGGTGCTGCCCGAGTCCGACGGCAGGGGCGAGGAGCTGGTGCCCGTACTGCTGTCGGGTGTGCCCGCGGGGGACGAGGGCGACGGGGTGTGCGAACGGGAGGACGGTGCCGAGCCGGTGCCGGTGGTGCCGGCCTCCCTGGATGCGCTGTCCGTCTCCGGGGGGCGGGGGAGCAGCGACTGCAGCGGTTCGACCTCTTCGTCTATGGCCGCGAAGACCGAACTCACCTGGTCGCCGACGTCGGTCAGCTGTACGGGGAGGCGGTCGCGGAGGCTGCTCCAGCTGTCTCGGTGGGAGCGGGAGAAGGAGTCGAGGGTCTGGATGGGGCCGATCGCGCCGTCGCGTTCGTACGCGGCGTGGAGCAGGCGGTGGCCCTCGGTGGCGTCGTGGGTCATGCCGTTGAGCGTGCGTCTGACCTCGCCGAGCTGCTCGTGGTCGAGGTCCCCGGAGCGGGCGCGCTCCATCAGCCTGCGGGCCTCGCTGAGCCGGGTGGAGGCCTGGTCCAGATAGGCCTCGCCGCGGCCCGTGTCGCCGTCGGCCAGGCCGAGGTGGATGTCCTCCATGCCGCGCTTCAGCCCGTAGAGGGAGTCACCCGGCAGGGCGTCGGAACTGGCAGCGGCCACTCCGCCGAAGGCTCCCGCGGCCACACCGACGGTGAGGCCGCCGGCCGCGAGGCCCTTCGTCCAGCGGGATCTTGGGCGCAGTTTCCGGAGTGGCGAGGCCCGGTGGGCCCCCTTGCCCCGTTGTTCGGGCACCGTAGGGTCCGCGGACACGCCGCCCTCGGCGAACATGGCCTCCATGGCGGCGACGAGCTGCGCTCGCTGCACCACTTTGACCTCGGGATCCAACTCCGGCTTCGGTAGCTCACCGAGGCCGTTCGCCAGGGCCAACAGCGGTCCGGGGTCGGCCTGTTCGGCCGGGTCCTCGGGCTGTACGGCCGCCGCACCGCGGAGCGACTGCTCCTCCAGGGCCTGGGCGAAGGCGTTCGCCCGCCGGTGTGCCGAAACGTTTGCGATCACTGGCGGCACCTCCTCTCGTCATGACGGTCGACTCCCCTGTGGGTCCGGAAGGTTGCACACCTTGAGCGCTTCCACACGATTGAGTGAGTGTCTGCGGACATGGCGTGACGACAGGGAGCCTGCAACCGGCACAACGAGTGGCGCGGCACTTGGGTTACGCACGAAAGATGATCGGACCAGTGTGTGATGAACACGTCGCCGAGGGTGACTCGGCCGGGGGTGGTGGGGTCAGCGGGCATCGTCCGGAAGGAGCCGGGCGAGGGTACGGACGGCGCGGTACTGCAGGGTCTTGATCGCGCCCTCGTTCTTGCCCATCACCCGGGCGGTCTCGGCGACCGAGAGGCCCTGCAGGAAGCGCAGGGTCACGCACTCCTGCTGCTGGGGGTTGAGTCGGCGCACGGCTTCGAGCAGTGCGGCATTGGACAGGGACTCCAGGACGGAGTCCTCGGGGCTGCGCTCGACCTCGTTGGCGTCGAGCATCTCGCCGGTGGTCACTTCCAGTCGGAAGCGACTGGATTTGAAGTGGTCGGCGACCAGATTTCGAGCGATGGTGACCAGCCAGGCGCCGAAGTCGCGGCCCTGCCAGGTGAAGGTGGAGATGCGCCGCAGGGCGCGCAGGAAGGTCTCACTCGTGAGGTCCTCCGCCGTCGCCTTGCCGCCCACCCGGTAGTAGATGTAGCGGTACACGGTGTCGCTGTACTGATCGTAGAGGCGGCCGAAGGCGTCGGCCTCGCCGGCCTGTGCGCGCTCGACGAGATCCATCATGCGCGCGCTGTCGCTGTCGGCCGTCGGCCGACGAACGGTGGACGTGGTCGTTGCGCCGCGGTTGCTGCGTCTTCCGACCGCCGCGCTGCGTTCAGCCAGGGCGTAGCAGGGGCCGGCAGGTGCAGGGGTGGCAAAGGCGGGTACGGCGTACGCGGTGGGGACGAAGCCGCGCAAGCGGTCGGCGACCGTTGCGCGCAGCGTAGCCAGGCCCGAGGCGTCAACCCCGACGTGTGGGTACACGGGACTCCCAGAGGCAGAGCTTCCATCACGTGCAGTGCGAAACCGTCACTCGTCGTAGTGAGTGGTGGGTTCCGGAATGCGTCTGAGGAGAATAACGCTTCGTACAGGCAGTGCTACACCCAGTTGCTCAAATCATCGATTACGTCGCTTCTGTAGCGACTATGCGACGCATCAAGTAGCACATCGTGACCGTTTATTGATCGGATTACTTCGCGATCTGTCATGCGCCGCGACAGGTTGTGGTCGAGTGCGGGTAACCCGACTGGCCGGAGCGGTCGGTGGGTATGGGGTCCCGATTGGCGGCAGGGGCCGGGCGTGGCCCGGCCCCGGCGGGCCGCCGGGGGAGCGGGTCAGTGGCGGCGGCGGCGCAGGGCGACGGCTGCCGCGGTGCCGCCGGCGAGAGCGCCCACCCCGGCCGCGGCCGGGATGCCGACCTTGGCCGCCTTGCGGCCGGTCCGGTAGTCGCGCAGCCGCCAGTCCAGGGCGCGCGCGTGCCTGCGGAGCTTGGTGTCCGGGTTGATCGCGTACGGGTGCCCGACCAGGGACAGCATCGGGATGTCGTTGTGCGAGTCGCTGTACGCCGCGCAGCGGGCCAGGTCCAGACCCTCGGCCGCGGCCAGGGCGCGTACCGCCTCGGCCTTCGCGGGGCCGTGCAGCGGTTCGCCGACCAGGCGCCCGGTGTAGACGCCGTCGACCGATTCGGCGACGGTGCCCAGCGCTCCGGTCAGGCCGAGCCGGCGGGCGATGATCGTGGCGGTCTCCACCGGGGCGGCGGTCACCAGCCAGACCTTCTGGCCGGCGTCGAGGTGGGCCTGGGCGAGTGCGCGGGTACCGGGCCAGATGCGGTCGGCCATGTACTCGTCGTAGATCTCCTCGCCGATCGACATCAGCTCGGAGACGCGGTGGCCCTTGACGATGGACAGGGCGCTGTCGCGGGCGTCCTGCATGTGTTCGGGGTCCTCGACGCCGGCCAGCCTGAACCAGGCCTGCTGCCAGGCGAACCGGGTGAGCTCACGGCGCTCGAAGAACTTCCGCTTGTACAGCCCGCGGCCGAAGTGGAAGATCGCGGCGCCCTGCATGACGGTGTTGTCGAGGTCGAAGAAGGCGGCGGCGCGGTCGTCGCCGACGACGGGGAATTCGGGCTCCCCGTCCCGTACGGCGGACTGCGTGCCGGGGCCGGCGCCGGCGGGCTGCTCGGCGGCGAGCGAGGACTTCCGTGCTGCCTCCGCCGCTGCTTCGCCTGCCAGCACGCTCCGTGCTGTCGCGGAACGCCTACGCGGTGTGAGCCATCCAAGAGCGGCCATGCCGTGAGCATAGCCAGTCGCCCCGCCCCTTCCCGACCTGCCGTGATGCGGTGGCGTGAACACTCGGGGACCGGCGTGTTGCGCGGGCGACCCGGGGGCGTATCCGGGAGCAAGGGCTGTCCCGCAATTCCTGGCGGGCGCACGACGACAGCTACGGCACCTCGCCGCCTTGTCGAAACGCCCCGATGTGTCCAGCATGCGGGCCGCTCTCCGCCTTGCGATGCACCGCATCCCACGTCGCGCGCTGATCCATCAGGAAGTGCGGGGCAGTCCGTGGGCGGGTGCAGGCCCGGGGGCGGCGCAGAATGAAAGGTATGAGTGCGCTGCTGCGTCGTACGAAGAAGAAGCCCGCCGACCGTGTGGTGACCCTGGTCGGTAAGCCGGGGTGTCACCTCTGTGACGACGCCAGGGAGGTGGTGCGGTCGGTCTGCGAGGAGACCGGCGCGTCCTGGGAGGAGAAGGACATCACCCGGGACGAGGAGTTGTACAAGGAGTACTGGGAGCAGATCCCCGTGGTCCTCGTAGATAACGAACAGCACACGTTCTGGCGGGTGGACCCGGCAAGACTGCGCAGCGCGCTGCTTTCCTGAGTGAAACCTGGTTACCATCGTGGGCGTTTTGAGTGGTCTCGGGGGCGTGGCTGTGAGGAGTGTGTTCCGCTTTGCCCCCTTCGGGCCTGCAACGGGCTGATGCGATCCGTGGTTCCTGGATCGCGCGACGGATGCGCGTGACCCCGGTCACTTTGACCGGACAAAACGGACACTATCTTTGTGCACGCGTTCACAAAGACATAGCCTGCATTCGACGGGGCGGTCTTGGGACATACGGCCGCCTGCAGCCCCGCTCATCCCGCAGGAGCACCGTGGCAACTGGCCGAAATCACCGACCGGCGACCCGTAGCCGAGGAATTCCCGAGGCCACCGTCGCCCGACTTCCGCTGTATCTCCGCGCGCTGACCGCGCTCTCCGAGCGTTCGGTCCCCACGGTCTCCTCCGAGGAGCTCGCCGCGGCGGCGGGGGTCAACTCCGCGAAGCTGCGCAAGGACTTCAGCTATCTCGGTTCGTACGGTACGCGCGGCGTCGGCTACGACGTCGAGTACCTCGTCTACCAGATCTCCCGCGAGCTCGGCCTCACGCAGGACTGGCCGGTCGCCATCGTCGGCATCGGTAACCTCGGCGCGGCCCTCGCCAACTACGGCGGTTTCGCCTCCCGCGGGTTCCGGGTCGCCGCACTGATCGACGCCGATCCCGCGATGGCCGGAACGCCGGTCGCCGGGATCCCCGTCCAGCACGCCGACGACATGGACCGCATCATCAGCGAGAACGGCGTCTCGATCGGCGTGATCACCACGCCGCCCGGCGCTGCCCAGCAGGTCTGCGACCGGCTGGTCGCCGCGGGCGTCACCTCCATCCTGAACTTCGCTCCGACCGTGCTCTCGGTGCCCGACGGCGTCGACGTCCGCAAGGTCGACCTCTCCATCGAGCTGCAGATCCTCGCCTTCCACGAGCAGCGCAAGGCCGGCGAGGAGGCCGCCGACAGCGGCCCCGACCCTGCCGCGCCGCCCGTGCGCGCCACGACCAGCAGCCGGAAGGGACCCGACGGGGACATGCCCGCCGTGATGCCGGCATGAGTCTCCTCGTCGTAGGACTGAGTCACCGCAGCGCCCCCGTCTCCGTGCTGGAGCGGGCCTCGCTGTCCGCCGACAGCCAGGCCAAGCTGCTGCAGGACACCCTTGCCGCGGAACCCGCGGCCGAGGCCGCCGTCCTTGCCACCTGCAACCGCATCGAGCTGTACGCCGACGTGGACAAGTTCCACGCGGGCGTCGCCGAGCTGTCCACCCTCCTCGCCCAGCACAGCGGCGTCGGTCTGGACGAGCTCACTCCGTATCTCTATGTGCACTACGAGGACCGGGCCGTCCACCACCTCTTCTCGGTGGCCTGTGGGCTGGACTCGATGGTCGTGGGCGAGGGCCAGATCCTCGGCCAGATCAAGGACGCGCTGGCCCTGGGGCAGGAGCTCCACACCGCAGGACGGCTGCTGAACGACCTCTTCCAGCAGGCCCTGCGGGTCGGCAAGCGCGCTCACAGCGAGACCGGGATCGACCGGGCCGGGCAGTCGCTCGTCACCTTCGGTCTGGAGCAGCTCGCCGACGGGCGCGACCCCGTGGCCTGGGCCACGGGCAAGCGTGCCCTGGTGATCGGCGCGGGCTCGATGTCCTCGCTGGCCGCCGCGACCCTGGCCCGTACCGGTGTCGCCGAGATCGTCGTCGCCAACCGCACCCGCGCCCGCGCAGACCGTCTGGTCGAGATCCTCAACCAGGCCGGCGGTACCGGCGTGGCCGCCCACGCCGTGGAGATGGCCGCCGTCTCCGACGAACTGACACGTGCCGACGTCGTCGTCTCCTGCACCGGAGCCACCGGGCTCGTCCTGAGCGCCGAGGCCGTCGCCGGTGCGCTCGGGCTGGACTTCGACCCCGCGCACGAGGTGCCCGTCCTGCCCGTGCCGGCGCCGCTCGCCGAGCCGGACGCGCAGCACGCGGCGTGGGTGGAGAACGGTTCCGCCACCACGACCGCACAGGCCCAGGCCGTCCGCCGGATCCCCGCGCAGTCCACCGGCCCCGTCCGGCTCGCCCTGCTGGACCTCGCCATGCCGCGCGACATCGACGGCGGCGCGGCCCGCCTCGACGGTGTGCGCCTCGTCGACATCGAGTCGCTCGCGGAGGCGTCCGCGGACGCCCCGATGGCCGCCGATGTGGACCAGGTGCGCACCATCGTCGCCGACGAGGTCGCCGCCTTCGGTGCCGCCCAGCGCGCCGCCCACATCACTCCCACCGTCGTCGCCCTGCGCACGATGGCAGCCGGAGTGGTCGCGGGCGAGATCGCCCGGCTGGACGGCCGCCTCCCCGACCTGGACGAGAAGCAGCGCGCCGAGATCTCGCAGACCGTGCGCCGCGTCGTCGACAAGCTCCTGCACGCGCCCACCGTGCGGGTCAAGCAGCTCGCCAGCGAGCCCGGCGGCGCCGGGTACGCCGATGCGCTGCGGGAACTCTTCGACCTCGACCCGCAGACGGTCGCAGCCGTCTCCCGGGCAGACCTGAACGACCCGAATCGAGGGCGGTCATGACCGACAACTCACCCCTGGGCGCGGGGGCCAACCGGCCGCTGAGGCTGGGGACCCGGCGCAGCAAGCTCGCCATGGCGCAGTCGG
Organism: Streptomyces sp. NPDC005761; assembly: GCF_040630635.1. Taxonomy (NCBI): domain Bacteria; kingdom Bacillati; phylum Actinomycetota; class Actinomycetes; order Kitasatosporales; family Streptomycetaceae; genus Streptomyces; species Streptomyces sp. NPDC005761. The sequence continues at coordinate 14,079 of NZ_JBEXXX010000001.1, forward strand.
GCCTCGTGGCCGACGCGGTCAGCGAGGTGACCGGGCGCGCCGTCGAACTCGTCGAGATCACCACGTACGGGGACACCTCGCGCGAGCACCTCGCGCAGATCGGCGGGACCGGTGTCTTCGTCGCCGCACTGCGCGAGGCGCTGCTGCGCGGCGAGGTGGACTTCGCCGTCCACTCGCTCAAGGACCTGCCGACCGCGCAGCCCGAGGACCTCGTGCTGGCCGCAGTGCCGGTCCGTGAGGACCCGCGCGACGCGCTGGTGGCGCGCGACGGGCTGACCTTCGAGCAGCTTCCGTCCGGCGCCCGCGTCGGCACCGGCTCGCCGCGCCGCATGGCGCAGCTCAACGCGTACGCCCGCAGTCACGGCCTCGACATAGAGACCGTGCCGATCCGCGGCAACGTCGATACGCGTATCGGATTTGTGCGAAGCGGTGAACTCGACGCGGTGGTACTCGCCGCGGCCGGGCTCAGCCGCCTCGGACGGAGCGGTGAGGTGACCGATTTCCTGTCGGTCGACACCGTTCTGCCCGCTCCCGGCCAGGGAGCACTGGCGATCGAGTGCGCTGCGAGCAGCGCCGACCTCGCCGCCGCGCTCGCCGAGCTCGACGACCCGTACACCCGGGTCGCCGTGACCGCCGAGCGATCCCTGCTCGCCGCCCTGGAGGCCGGCTGCTCCGCACCTGTGGGTGCGCTGGCCGACCTCCTGGCCGACGGCCAGGCTGTCAACGAACTGCGCCTGCGCGGTGTCGTCGGTTCCATCGACGGTTCCTCGCTGGTACAGATGTCCACCACCGGTCCCGTCCCCACGTCGCACGACGACGCGGCGGCCCTCGGTCGCGAACTCGCGGCCGAGATGCTCGCCAAGGGTGCGGCCGGTCTTATGGGGGAGCGAGCACTTTGAGCCCCACCGGCCACGCCGCATCCGAATACCCGGTCCTGTCCGCAGGGCACGTCACCTTCCTCGGCGCCGGTCCCGGCGACCCGGGACTGCTGACTCTGCGCGCCGTCGAGGCGCTTGCGAGCGCGGACGTTCTTGTCGCCGAGCCGGACGTTCTCGGCGTCGTCCGCAGCCATGCGCGGGCAGGCGTAAGCACGCCTGAACTGACGGTTGTTGACGCGCAGTCAACAGCCGCCGGTGTTCCCGTTCTCAGGGATGCGGTCAATCTTGTCATGGAGGCCGCCAAGGGCGGCAGGCGGGTCGTCCGTGCCGTCGCCGGCGATCCCGGTCTCGACGGCAGCGCGGGCGGCGAGATGCTGGCCTGCGCCGCCGCGGGTATTCCCTTCGAGGTCGTGCCGGGTGTCGCCAACGCCGTGGGCGTGCCCGCGTACGCCGGGGTGCCGCTGCGCGACGCGCAGGGCGCGGACGTCCGGTTCATCGACGCCCGCACCGCCTCGGACCGTTGCTGGAGCGAGGTCGGCGCCAGCGACTCCACGTGCGTGATCTCGACGTCGCTCGACGCGGTGGCCGCGGCTGCCGGTGAGCTGGTCTCGGCGGGCCGCAAGCCCGACACCCCGCTGACCGTGACGGTCGCCGGTACGACGACGCGCCAGCGCACCTGGACGGCGACGCTCGGCACGATCGCGCAGGTCTTCAAGCAGGGCAAGATCCTGCCGTCGCCGGACGGGCACCAGCCCGTCATAGCCGTGGTCGGGGAGCGCAGCTCCGCCGCCCAGCGCGACCAGCTCGCGTGGTTCGAGTCCAAGCCGATGTTCGGCTGGAAGGTCCTCGTGCCGCGGACGAAGGAGCAGGCGGCCTCTCTCTCCGACCAGCTTCGTTCCTACGGCGCCGTGCCGCACGAGGTCCCGACGATCGCCGTCGAGCCGCCGCGTACTCCGCAGCAGATGGAGCGGGCGGTCAAGGGCCTGGTCACGGGCCGCTACGAGTGGATCGCGTTCACCTCGGTGAACGCCGTGAAGGCCGTCCGGGAGAAGTTCGAGGAGTACGGGCTCGACGCCCGTGCCTTCGCCGGGATCAAGGTCGCGGCCGTCGGCGAGCAGACCGCCGCCGCGCTCGTCGACTTCGGTGTGAAGCCGGACCTGGTGCCCTCGGGCGAGCAGTCGGCCGCGGGTCTGCTGGAGGACTGGCCGCCGTACGACCCGGTCTTCGACCCGATCGACCGCGTCTTCCTGCCGCGTGCCGACATCGCCACCGAGACGCTGGTGGCCGGGCTCATCGAGCTGGGCTGGGAGGTCGACGACGTCACCGCGTACCGCACGGTGCGCGCCTCGCCGCCGCCCGCCGACACGCGTGAGGCGATCAAGGGCGGCGGTTTCGACGCGGTGCTCTTCACCTCGTCCTCGACCGTGCGCAACCTGGTCGGCATCGCCGGCAAGCCGCACAACGTGACGATCATCGCGTGCATCGGCCCGGCCACGGCGAAGACCGCCGAGGAACACGGGCTGCGCGTGGACGTCCTCGCGCCGGAGCCCTCGGTGCACAAGCTGGCGGAGGCCCTTGCAGAGTTCGGCGCGCAGCGCCGTGACGCGGCGAAGGAGGCCGGGGACCCGGTGACGCGGCCGAGCGAGCGCCGTCCGGGTGCGCGGCGGCGTCGCACGACGACCTGATCCGTCGCCGTCCCATCGGATCCGGGGCCCGGCCGCTTCTTCGTGAAGCGGCCGGGCCCCGGCCGTTTCCTGCCGGGCTTTCCCGGCGGAGGTGTCGGTAAGAGCGTGATGTGTGCGGGTCTAGTCTCGAAGGATGACTGTGTACGGAAACTTCCCCGGCTCTCGCCCCCGACGGCTGCGGACGACCCCCGTGATGCGGCGGATGGTCGCCGAGACACGGCTCGACCCGGCGAATCTGATCCTGCCCGCGTTCGTGCGCGAGGGCATCGACGCCCCCGTCGCCATCTCGGCCATGCCCGGCGTGCAGCAGCACACCCTGGACACCCTGCGGAAGGCCGCGGTCGACGCGGTCTCGGCGGGCGTCTCGGGGATCATGCTGTTCGGTGTGCCGCTGGACGAGAAGAAGGACGCCCGCGGCACGGCGGGAACCGACCCGGACGGCATCCTCCAGCTCGGTCTGCGTGCGGTGCGCGAGGAGGTCGGTGACGATCTCGTCGTCATGTCGGACCTCTGCCTGGACGAGACCACGGACCACGGCCACTGCGGTGTGCTGACCGAGGACGGGCGGGTCGACAACGACGCGACGCTGGAGCGGTACGCGGAGATGGCCCAGGTCCAGGCCGACGCGGGCGCCCATGTGGTCGGCCCCAGCGGCATGATGGACGGCCAGGTCGGCGTGATCCGCGACGCCCTGGACCAGACCGGGTACGAGGACGTGTCGATCCTCGCGTACACGGCGAAGTACTCCTCCGCCTTCTACGGCCCCTTCCGCGAGGCTGTCGGCTCCTCGCTCAAGGGCGACCGCAAGACGTACCAGCAGGACCCGGCCAACCTCCGCGAGTCGATGCGCGAGCTGGCGCTCGATCTCGCCGAGGGCGCGGACATGGTCATGGTGAAGCCGGCCGGTCCGTACCTCGACGTCCTGGCGAAGGTCGCCGATTCGGTGGACGTGCCGGTCGCCGCGTACCAGATCAGCGGTGAGTACGCGATGATCGAGGCGGCCGCCGAGAAGGGCTGGATCGACCGCGATGCGGCGATCATGGAGAGCCTGACCGGGATCCGGCGGGCGGGCGCGCAGATGATCCTGACGTACTGGGCGACGGAGGTCGCGCAGAAGCTGCGGCGCGCCTGAGCGGCTGCTGAGGCGGTGGCCGGGGCGGGCACAGCGCAGCCGGTCCGCGGGGGCGGCGACGGCTCGTGAACGGTCCGGCCGTCTGCCGGCCGCGCCTGTGGTGAGGCCCCCGGGCTGTGGGCCCGGGGGCCTTGTTCAGTGGCGTGTGGCGCACCTGGGGACGGGGATCGTCCGGGTCCGGGGCTGTGCGGCCCCGTCAGCGGTTGAGCACTTCCTCGATCTTGGTGGCCACGCGCTCGGCCTGGATGTCACGGCCCTTCTCGTTGGGGTGCGCGTACCAGGGGATCGGGGAGCCGAAGAAGTCGAGCTTGGAGCCCTCCAGCAGGCCGCCGATGCCCCGGTCGGCGCCGTCGCACGCCGTGTTCCTGCCGGTGTGGGCGTAGAGGTCGACGAAGTCGGCGCCGGTGTCGTCGGCGGCCTTCTTCATGGCGTCGTCCAGCCGCTTCTGGGCCTGGTCCAGGACGGGCAGCGCGTCATTGGGGACGTCGGCGAACGGCAGTTCCGTCTGGCCGGGAGCCGCGGTCGCGCACTTGGCCGGGTCCTGGGGCACGAGCCGGGGGTAGCCGACCAGGACCCGATCGGCGTACGGGGAGATGGCGCCCATGCCGTCGAGCATGTCCACCAGCTCGGCTTCGGTCTGCTCGACCTTGTAGTCCAGCCAGGCCTTTCCGTCGCCGGACGTGAAGAAGTCCGCGCACTCGCCGGCCGCGCTGTCCGGGTCCACCGGAGATCCGGGCAGGGCGCTTCCCTCGTCACCCCGGAGCTTGGCGGAGCACTGCTTGAGGATGCTGGTGAAGCCGAACGTGTTGCCGCCCACGCCGCCCACGATCAGCCTCGTGTCGTCCTTGAGCGCGTCCCGCTGCGCCGGCACCGTCCCGGCGCCGAAGGGCAGCGGCTGCTGACGCCAGAAGTTCTCGACGAGCGCGCCTCCGCAGGAGACGTCCGACTGGACGTTGAGCGTGATGCTCTTGTCCGCCAGGCGCCGGGTGGCGACGGCGGGATAGTTCTCCGTGGCCTGGAAGCACCAGCCCCTCTCGTTGTCCATGTTGTTCACGGGAGAGATGCCGAAGTTGGCGGTGTAGGAGTCGCCGAAGAAGACGGTCGGTACCGGGTCGGCGGGGGCCGCGTCGGCGGTTCCCGCCGGGACGGCGAGTGCCAGGCAGCTGCCCAGTGCGGCGACCGCGGCGGCCAGCCGTCGTGCCCGTGGAGTGGTCGGCGTCTTACGCATGGCTGAAGACATGCCTGTGCCCTTTCGCAGTGACCCACAAGGTGAGCAAGCAGAAAATCACGCTCCGTATTCATACACATACGGAGCGTGATATTCCAGTGCTTGTGGATCATGCTCGACGCGCCGGAGGTGACCGTCACCCCGATGAGGCGGACCGCCGCGCGGGTGTCGGCCGGTCGTCGTTCAGGAGCCGATGTGCGCGGCGAAGGCCGTCCAGGCGGTGGGGGCGAGGGTGAGCGTGGGGCCCTCGGGGTTCTTGGAGTCGCGGACGTGGACGGCGGCGGGGTGCGCGGCGATCTCTACGCACTGCCCGCCTTCGCTGCCGCTGTAGCTCGACTTCTGCCAGTCGTAGGCGACTTCGAGGCAGGCGCCACCCTCGCTGCCGCTGTAGCTGGACTTGAACCACGTGTATGTGGTGCTCATTGCTCTCCCAGCAGGCTGTCCAACAGGCCCACGGTGTCTTCGGGGTTGAGGGCCTGAGCTCGCAGCATCGCATATTTCTGGGACAGGATGCTGACCTCGTCGGGGTCGGAGACGAGCAGGCTGCCGCGCTGTGTTTCCGAGTAGGCGACGTGCTGGTAGTCCGGTGTCTCCAGCAGGGTGAAGGGCCCGTCGAGCCCGGCGTGTGTGCGGTGGTTCAGGGGGAGTACCTGGAGGCAGATGCCGGGAAGCGCGGCGCATGCGCGCAGGTGCCGCAGCTGCTCCGCATGCTCCTCGTCGTCGACGAGTTGCAGTCTCACGACCGGCTCCCAGATCACGAAGCTGACGGTCGGAGGCTGGGCGCGCCGCAGGATCTCCTGCCGTCCCAGGCGCCCTGCGGTCTGGTCCCCGATCTTCTCCTCGCTGAAGACCGGAACCCTGTTGCGGAACACCGCACGCGCGTACGCCTGCGTCTGGAGGAGCCCGGGAACGACCTGGTTGTCGTACCAGGACAGGGCGAGTGCCTCCCGCTCCAGGTCCATGTACTCCTCCGCCCATGCCGGGATCAGGTCCACCTCCGGCATGTTCTCCACCGCCGTCGCCAGCGCCCCCTTCGTCTCCAGCAGGGTGTCCATGCGGCGCGCCAGCGGCAGTTGGAGGGCGCGTCTGCCCTGTTCGATGGAGGCGACGGTCTCCGGCTGGATGCAGGTCCGTTCGGCCAGTTGGCGCTGGGTCAGCCCGGCCGCGGTGCGGAACTGGGCAACCAACGCGCCCACCAGCCTCATCGCCGACGCGTTCTTACGCTGCCGATTCCTGGGTTGCATACGGTCCCCACTTCCCACCCGCATTCGTGCTTCACGCGCGCAGGGCCCGTACAAGAAATCTGTACGGGCGCGCGCACTGCGACAGCCTAGTCACCGAGTGTGACGCTCGCTCCATGAACGAGACGATGCAACTCCCGCTGCTGTGCGAGCGGTTCTTCCGGCGTGAGCGCCGGTCGGTCCCGGCCGCCCGGGAGTTCGTACGGAGCGTGCTGGCCGACTGGGGGTTCGGTGAGGCGCGGGCGGACGAGGTGCTGGTGTGTGTGAGCGAACTGGCCACCAACGCGCTGGTGCACGGGGTGCCACCCGGGCGTGGGTACAAGGTGATGCTGTGGCTGCGGGACGGGGGACAGGTCCGGGTCGAGGTGCACGACAGCGGCGACGGGGAGCCCGGGGTGCGGGAGCCCGACGGGGAGTCGGGGCGGGGGCTGGTGATCGTGGAGGCGCTGGCGGACCGGTGGGGGGTGGGCGAGCGGGTGCCCGGGAAGGTCGTGTGGTGCGAGTTCGGGTGAGGTTGTGCGCGGTCAGGCCGGGGGCAGCCGGTCGGTGAACTCGACCGCCTCGCGTACGTCCTCGTCCGGGTCCTCTGCCAGTCGTTGGAGCAGCGCGTCGACTCCTGGGGTCCGCCAGCGGGCCACGGCCTCGACCAGGGCCACGCGGACGTCCGCGTCGGGATGGTCGGCGAGGTGGGCGAGTTGGTCGATCGGACCACGTCGGCGGAAGCCGAACCAGTACAGGGTCGCGCACAGCTGGGCGGCGTCGTCTGCTTCGGTGATCCGGGCGAGCAGGACGGACGGCGCGGGTGCGGGCCCGTCCAGCGGATGCGGCCTGCGGCGGCGAAGGCGCTGGGAACCGTACTCACCGCGTACCCGGCAGCCGTAACAGGTGCAGGGCGCCGTGCCGTTGGAGCCGGGGAAGTAGCGCCAGCCGGTCACCTGGCGGACGGCGCGTACGCGGTGGATCTCGGCCCGGGTCGCGGCCCTGGGGAGGAAGACCTCCCAGCCGCGGGGGTCCTCCAGGGCGGCCAGTCGGCGGACGGCTTCGCTTGCCGTGGTGGCGGTGGGGGCGGGGCGGTTGCTGTAGTGGCCGACCGTGACGGGTTCGTCGTCCGGCAGTCGCAGGTGGACGGCGACGAGGCCGCGTGGGCCGCCGTGGCGGGCGAGTTCGCGCAACCACTGGTGGGTCAGTGTGTAGGAGGGCAGGACCGGGAAGCAGAACAGTCCCTTGTCGTCGTCCCGGCCATGACTGACGGCCCGTATCCCGGACTTGCGGATACGGGCCGCGTGGGCTGCGGGTGTCAGGTGGACGAACATGGCCATGGCGCCGATGGTAGAGCGACCGGCCGGATCGTGCCGCCGGTGGCGGGCACGGCCCGCGTCTGCGGGTTCTCTGCCGCGTACACCGGCCTTGTCCTTACGATCGACGGCATGAGAGCTTCTGGAACCTTCACCGTCACCTCGTTCGTCCCGGCCGATCTGAAGCCCGACCCCGAGGTGACCACCGCACTCCCCGTCGGCGTCGCGACCATCGTGAAGAGCTTCGAGGGCGAGATCACGGGGCGTTCGACGACTCTGTTCACCGCCGCCTTCGACCAGGCCGCCGGCGCCGGCACCTACGTGGCGATGGAGTCCTTCGAAGGGGCGGTCGACGGCCGCGAGGGCACGTTCAACTTCGTGCACTCGGCCTCGACGAGCGGCGACGACCGCAGCAACGAGTTCTTCGCGATCGCGCCGTCCAGCGGAACCGGCGCGCTGGCCGGGATCCGCGGGGGCGGCGGGCTGGTCGTCGACGAGGACGGCACCCACCGGATCTGGTTCGACTTCGACTTCGACGCCGGCCCCGCAGCAGACGCTCAGTAGGTGAGCGCGTCCGCCATCTCGGTCTGCCAGTAGGTGACGAAGCCGTTGTCGTCCCAGTAGGTGTCGGAGGGGAGCGTCAGGCTGACCGGGGTGCCCGTCGAGCCTTCGCCGCTCCTGGCGGAGAAGTGCACCTGAAGGCGCGTGGCCTCGCGCGGGGACGGGCCGGCGCCGGGCTCGCCGGTCAGGCCGATGGCGGCGTACGCGGAGTGGCCCGGGTCAAGCGTCACGACGGCCTGCGGCTTGCTGTCGTCCAGGACCGGGAAGGCGGCCTGCGCGTCGTCGAAGCGGAGCGCCGGCGCGTAGTACGCGTAGCAGGGGCGGTCGCCGGTGTTGGTCAGGGTCAGCAGCAGGTGGTTGAGGGGGCGGCTCACCGTGGTGACGGCGGTCCGGGTGTTCCCGCCGTCGCACGTGACGGGAGTGCGGTCGGGCTTGGTGGCGCTGCCGCTGCCTGTTCGCTTCGTGGCGTCGGGGGTGTTCTTCCCGTCGCTCCTGGCGGGGGGAGCGGCGGTGTCCTTCGAGGTGCCGCCCGTGTCGGTGGTCTTCTCCTCCGGAGCGGCGGTCGCCGCCGGGGGCGGGGACTGCTTGACGGCCTGGTGGGCGGCCGGAGCGGCCGCTCCCGCCTTGGCGCTTTCGCTGCTGCCGGTCTCACTGCCGCAGGCGGTGAGGGAGAAGGCGGCCAGGAGGGCGGTGGCGGCGAGGGTGGTGGTGCGGATGAGGTTGCTGCGCATGGTGGTGCTCCCCGTGATGTCGTGAAGTGCGGCGGTGGTGGTCTGTGGCGGGTCAGTAGGCGAGGGCGTCGTCCATGCTCATCTGCCAGTAGGTGACGGACAGGCTGCTGTCCACGTGGACGCTCTTGGAGAGCGGCACGCTGACCGACGAGCCGGTGTTGTCGGAGTTGCCGTCGCGGTTTTGGAAGCTGACCTCCAGGTCCTTGGTGCTGTAACCGTTCGAGCCGCTGCCGTCGGCGGACGAGGTCATGGCCCCGGCGTAGGCGGACTCACCCGGGTTGATGGTCACCACGGCCTGCGGCTTGCTGTCCTCGAAGGTGTTCGGCACGGACTGGGCCTCGCCGAACTTCAGGTACGGGTAGGAGTAGGCGTTGCAGGCCTTCGAGCCGGTGTTGGTCATCGTGAGCAGCATGTGGTTGACGGGGCGGCTCACCTCGGTCATCGACAGCTTGGTGTTCGCCCCGGTGCAGGTCACCGTGACCGCGTCGCCGCTGTCGTCGCCGGTGTCGTTGCCGCCGTTGTCCTTCGGCTTCGTCGTGGAGGTGCCGCCACCGGAGCCCGAACCGGTGGCGTCCTTGCCCTGGTCGGCGTCCGGGGCCGCCGTGCTCTTGTCGCCGGAGGAGCCTGCGCTCTCCGCCGGGGTCTTCGAAGCGGAGCCGGCCGAAGCGGAGGCGAGGGCGTCGTACGGCTCCGGGTCGTCGCTCTGGCAGGCCGTCAGGGACAGGGAGGCGATCAGCGCGACGGCGCCGAGGGCGGAGGTGCGGGCGGTGCGGCGGAAGTTGGGAGTACGCATGAGATGCATTCCGTTCGTTGAGTGGTGCGGAGTGTGGGGCGCCGCTTTGGCGCGCCGGGGCCTGACCGATGTACTGGACAATGACGTGTGGTCAGAGGTGCCACAGGAGTGCGATGACGGTTGTGACCGAGGCGATCAGAACTCCTGTGGCCACTGCGTCGGTCATGCTGAGTTGAGGACGAGTACGCACGGCAGCTCCCGGTGGCGGGCGAGTTGGTGGGTGCACGAGTCGCGCTGCTCGCCCTTGCCGGGGTGCCGCTGCGGTGTGTTCCACCATCGTGTCCGGTCCGCGAATCCGGTGGCAACGGATCCCGGCCGGTACGGGACGCTGGAACGGAAATATGGCCTCTGACCTGCGATGACATCACCTGCCTGGGACGCCGTTCCGGGAGGGTAGGAGAGGGGAACGGTCAGGGTGGGCACGGAGATCCAGGACTTCGCGGCATTGCTCAGGGGGCTGAAGGAGCGCTCGGGGCTGAGTTACGGAGCGCTGGCCCAGAAGCTGCACATGAGCACCTCCACGATTCACCGGTACTGCAACGGCGAGGCGGTCCCGTACGACTACGCGCCGGTCGAGCGCTTCGCGCGCGTGTGCCGTGCGACGCCGGACGAGTTGGTGGCGCTGCACCGGCAGTGGATCCTCGCCGACGAGGCGAAGCGGCGGGGCGCCCGGAAGACCGAGGCGGTCGGGACGTTCGAGCCGTCGTTGGTGACGTCGGAGCTCTCGGCCCCGGCGCCGGTGAACCGGGATGAGCCGGGACCGGGGCCGGAAGGAGAACCGGGGCCGGACGCACAAGCGGAAGCGGAGCCGGAGGTGGCTGCCGACGCGACGGTGGCCGACGACGTGACCCCGGATGCGCGGAACGCCGGTGCCGCGCCGGTCCCGGGCCGGTTGTCCAACAAGCGGCTACGGGTCCTGCTCGCGACCGCCGCGGTCGTGGCGCTCACGGTGCCCACCGCCCTGGCGATCAACCACTACTCGGGCGACCGCACCCGCGAGGAGGGCATGGACACGCCCCGCAGCAGCGCCCCGGTCACGCCGAGCCGGAGCGGCAGCACGTCTCCGTCGCCGAGTCCTTCGAAGCCCTCGCCGTCAGCGACCACCGGCTCGGCTTCACCCTCCGCCACGGCCGCGAAGTCCACCGCGCCCCAGGGTGCGGACGGGAAGGAGGCGAAGGGAGGCGGGTCCCGGGCGGTGCCGGTGACCGCCACTCTCAGCGCGTACAACTGGGACTGGCCATGCAGCCAGTACTTCCTGCTCGACCGTGACCCCAAGGGCATGCCGCCGGTGCCCGACGCCGCGGACAGGGCCAGGCGCAACTGGGCGGCGCAGCTGGGCGGGGTGGACGCGGGGAAGATGCTGATCGAGCTCACCCTGCAGGGAGCGTCGCAGCAGGCGGTCGTCCTGAAGGGGCTCCATGTCCGGGTGGTGAAGCAGGAGGCCGCGACCGACTGGCCCGCGTACTCGATGGGGGAGGGCTGCGGGAGCGGCATCGTGCCGCAGACGTTCGACATCGACCTGGACGACGGCCAGCCCGTATCGCGGCCGGTCGCGGGTGAGGACGCGGGCAAGGCCGTGCCGGCGAAGAACTTCCCCTACCGGGTGAGCTCCACCGACGTGGAGGTGTTCCACCTCGACGCGCACACCGAGGATCACGATGTGACCTGGTACCTGGAACTGGAGTGGTCCAGCGGGGACCGGAGCGGGATGGTGCGCATCGACGACAACGGCAAGCCGTTCCGTACGGCCGGTATGAGGAACCGGCCTGTGTACGAGTACCGGTCGGACACGGCCGAGTGGCAGGACATCTCGGAGTCGTTGGAGGGGCAGGGCAACTGACCACCGGGTCGTCCTCGGCGAGCGGGCCGGGCCGGGGTTCCCCGTCGCGCGGACGGTGCGGCCGCGCCTTGGGACGTGTTTTGAAAGGTGCCGGTGTGCTGGGTGGGCCGTCGGGAAAGGTCGCGGGCCGCCATCCAGATCGTGGGGGTGCGGGCTTGCGGTTGCCGCTGCGGCAGCTTCTACCGTCTTTGACAGGGCCGGAGAAACCGGTCTGGTGACGGGATTGTGAGGGAGAGGGCGATGGACTGGCCTATCGCGGAGGTCGCCCGCACGGTCGCCTCGATGACCCCGCAGGACATCGAGGCCGGGCAGCGCGAGCGCACGACACAGATGATCCTGCTGGCCGACCTGATGGCCGCCGGCCACCCGGCCGACGCCGTGCCCGTGCAGGCCCAGATCGACTCCCAGTACCAGGCCATGACCGAACTGCGGCCCGTCTCCGCCGAGGAGTACCGCGCCGTCGGACGCTCCTGCGTGGACAACAGCGCCTGGCGCGCTGCGTACGAGGCGATCGCACCGGGCCTGGCCGCGTACCAGCGCGACGCCATCGAGGTTTATGCCACGACCCGGCTCAGCTGACTGCTTTCCGGGGCTGTCCCGCGAGACCAGCCCGGAGAGCAGTTGGTTCGTCGCACCAACAGGCGCACCTCGCCCGGCCTATCAGTTGCCGAGCGAGGTGCTGCCCGTCATCGTCACCATCGAACCAGGTCGAGTGAGTACCTCCCGACGAGCGAAGTGATCGCTGCTGGAACTCGCGAACAGAACCACGCGGCGATAGAACTTACGTCAGGTCACAGCCATTCGTTGATAGCTGCGATGAGGGTGGTTGCCTCGAAACGGGCCGCCGGTTTGTCGAACCGGCTCTCCATCGCCCGGTTCCGTTGCGTCAGGCCTGCTTGCGGCGGCGGGCCACCACGACGAGCGCGGTGCCTGCGGCGAGTACCGCCGCGCCGCCGATGACGATCGGGATCGTGCCGTTACTGCCGGTCGAGGCCAGATCGCCGCCGTCGTGGAATTGGTCAAGACCAATGCTTGATTACGCTCGACGCTCGGGGCTCGAAGCCCGAGGCTCGGGACCCGGGCTTCGAGCTTCGAGGCGGTCGATTCACTCGTTCGAGGGGCGGCGGGGCGGGCTCGGCCCGGAGCTTGAGACCCGAGACGCGAGCGTCGAGATGCGAGCCGCGAGATGCGAGCGCCTTCTTTTGACCGGCCACTGAATACAGGGGGGTTGGTAAAACCGCCCCTGCCTCCCTGACCCGTAACGGCGAGCAAGTATGACTAATGGTGACGGCTTGCTACGGAGCGTCGCGAGTGTCTACGGTGCGAGAACGTATCGACCCCGACCGGTGTATTCGCACCGAGCCGGGGTCTGACCGCAAGATCGACCAAAGGAACCCGATCTCATGGCTGCTCAGAACCTTAGTCCCGCCCTGCCCGCGCCCGCAGTGTCGGCCCCGTACCCGATGGCCCAGCCCGGTTACGGCAAGCGTTCCGCGCCGGACCAACTCCCCGCCCGTCCTGATGACTTCGCCCTGCTGCCCTTGCGCGAGCGGTACATCGCCGGGTTCATCGAGCACCTTCCCGAGGGCGCGTCGATGAGCGTGAAGTGCCTGGCCAAGCAGATCCCGCTGTACGGGCAGCAGGCCATCGCCTCCGCGCTGACCGCCCTGTCCGTGGCCGGGCACCTGCGGCGCGTGCGGTGCGCGATCGGCGCCGGTGACGAGGTGCGGTGGGTGTTCCGCACCTTCTGGTCCCGCACCGCCCGCGACAGCGAGTGGTGGGCGAGCCGCCTCACGCCGGGAGTGCCGGTGCAGGTGCCCGCGGCCGTAGCCGCAGCCGTGGCCGAGTCGGCACCGGCTGCGGTGCCTCCGCAGCGCACGGCGCCCGTGCCTGTGCCTGTGCCGGCGTCTTCCTCGCCCGCGTACCTGGCTCTCGCGGGGCTCGGGCGCATCGACAAACGGCTGCCGCTCTCCGCCGACGACTGCGCAGCCCTGGAGGAACTGGCCGAGCGGTGGTTCGCACGCGGAGTGAACGCCGACTACCTCACCGGCGCGCTCACCGCCGGGCTGCCCGCCGAGGTCGGCTCGCCCGTCGGCTTCGTCCGCCGCCGCCTTCTGGACAAGCTCCCGCCCGCCCCGCCCACCGCCCCCACGGCGGGGTCTCCCGCCCCGCGCGTGATGATGGAATGCACCGACTGCGGCGCTCCCGGCCCCGCCGCGGCCCTCCCCGACGGCCTCTGCCGCGCCTGCCGCCGGCAGGCCGCCCCCGCAGGGCCCGCGCCCGAGCCGCCCGTCGAGCGGGACGTCACCGCACTCGTCGCCGGGCTCCGCGATCTCCTCAAAGCGCCGTGACGGCGTGCCGGGGGCTCAGTCCCACCAGAAGGTCCAGGTCCGCTGGTTGAGCACGGCCTTCTCCGCGTACATGTCCAGGCTGTTCAGCGTGGACTGCTGGAAGTTGTCCGGGCAGAACGCGAAGTGCTCGGCGGCCAGGGCCTCCGACTCGGCGATGGTGGCCGGCGGGCGGCTCACCGAGACGGCCATCGTGTCGAAGCCGAGCACCACGACCCGCGCCCCGAACCGGTCCTCCCAGGAACGCAGTACCGCGCAGAGCCGCGCCACGTCGTTCTCGTGGTTGAGCGGGCCCGACCAACCGATCGCCGCCGCTATGTCCGCGCTGCGGCGCGCGGGCACGAGGGCCGCCCGCAGCCCGGTCATCGGGCTGCTCGCGTCGGTCAGGAAGTCCGCGAGGCCCGCCGCCGACGTGTCGGGGTCCTCGGCCGCCGCCTCGGCCGGTACCGGGGCGAGGCCCGGCCAGTCGGCCGAGGAGTCGTCGAGGCCGAGCTCCTCGGGGGCGTACGACTCCCAGGCCTCGCTCAGGACCTCTTCCGCGTCGTGGTCGCCGGGGTAGGAGGTCCTGGCCGGGCCGAGATCCCATGCCTCGGGCCAAGCGTCGCGCATGCCGCCGTCGATCAGTACGGGCAGCAGGCCGACGGGTCGTCCGGAGGTGCGCAGCGCGGCCCAACTGCCGGGGGACGCGGGCGCGTCCGCGTACCAGAGCAGGGGTTCGTGCCACACCTCGTCGATCGTGGCGTCCACGAAGGTGCCGGGCGGCAGGTGCAGTCCTGCGGCGGCCGGGGAGCGGAGTGGGTTCGGAAGCGTCGCCATGTCGAAACCCTAGGCGTCGCCTCCGACATCCGGACCGCCCAGGGCCTGCGTATCACTCACGGTGCCCTGCCGAAGGATCGCGTCCCACATGTCGCGTGCGGCCGCGGCGGCGGTCTCGTGGTCCAGGCCCGGTTCGTTGAGGACGAGAGTGCCGTAGCCGCGGCTGTCGGTCCACGAGCAGGCGGTGTGCGCGCCCTTCTCCTCCAGGGCGGTCGCGTACGAGGAGCAGCGCAGCCGGCCGTCTGCGATGCCGGGGCCCGCGTCCCAGGTGGCGTCGATGAACGCGTCCGACTCGGTGGGACCGAGCCGGGTGCCCTTGGCCACGTCGGGCGGTGCGTCGAGGGCGTCACCGGTCGAGCCGAAGACGTAGACGGCCGGCTGGGAACCGTCGGACGCCAGCTCTTCCATGGTCCCGTAGAGGTAGGCGAACGAGGTGTCGTAGGCCACGGTCCACAACCCGGCCATGTCCGGGTCGACGCCGTCGACGGCCGGTTGCGCGGAGAGCAGCGGCCGGCCACGGAACGAGGCCGGTGCCGGTGCCGTGGTGTGCGGTTGGTCGGCGTCCGGGGAGGTCGCGAGCCACGTGGGCGAGATCAGCGCGAAGAGCCCGAGGGTGACGGCCGCCACGAGCACGACGGCGTCGCGTGCACCGGGTGCGGGGGGCGGCGGCAGCTGGGTGTACGACGGGTCCCTGTCGGCCGGGGGCGGTTGCAGACGGGACGCGGCGCGGGTGCGGGCACGGCTTTCCAGAGCACCGAGCAGCCGGTTCTGGACGAGGACGAGCAGGGCGGCGGCAGCGGCCCACAGGGACAGGGGAGACGCGGATCCGGGGATCATGGCCAAGGCCCCCAGCGCGAGGCCCAGGAGCACGCTCAGGAGCGGCACCCGCACCAGTGCCGTGAGCAGCCGGCGGCCCGGGCGGCCGAGAGCGGCCAGGGTTTCGGCGCGGATCAGGCGGCGCAGGTCGTACGGGAAGTGCTGGGCCTCTTCCTCGGCGAGGCGGGTGGCCTCGGCGAGGTCGGGGGCAGTGGCCAGGGAGGCGCGGACGTCGTGGCGTTGTGTGTGCGCGGCGGAGAGCGGGATGGGCGTGGCGAGGGAGGGCCGGCCGCCGCCCGTCGCCGCCATGATGCCGCCGATGCCCTTGCTGATCCGGTCCAGGCGGAGCGTGTGCGGTGAGCCGGGAGCCAGTTCGCCGACGCGGGCGACGAGGGCGGGGCCGCGGGCGTGGCGGCCGGGGCGGTCGAGCGCGTCGGATTCCAGGCAGAGTTCGGCGTACGCCGTGAGCAGGCCGAGGTCGTCGGGGAAGGCGTCCAGGCCCCGGCGGTAGGCGCGTTCGGCCGCGTCGTCGTGGTCGTCCTCGTTCTCGGCGACGTGGGCGCGGCCCAGCAGCGTGTAAAGGAGGGCGTCGGGGCCGTACCGTTCCAGTGCGGCGGTCGCCTGCGCGCGGGCGTCGGCGTGCCTCCGGCCGCTGAGGGCGGCCCGGATCGCTTCCGCGGTGGCCGCGGCCTCCTCGGCCTCGGCTGCTTCCGGTGCCTCTTCGGGCGATGTGTCGTGTCCGGTGTCCCGCATGAGATCCCCACCCCTGATGACGCGGCCGACGTGCGGTCGGCCGCGTCACTATCGCCCGCCGGGGGAATGCCGGTCAATGACTGCCGGGCGGAGCGTTCGCAGGTCGGGCAGGGTGCGGGCCTGCGACGTCAGCCGCCGACGTACCAGCTGAACCCGCCGGAGGCGGCCGCGATCACCCTCACGACGACGATCGGAAGGTCGATGGCACCGAGCACCGGGCCGGCCTTGGCCATGCCCGCGCCGCCCTTCGCGGACAGCCGGCGCAGGCCCACGGCTCCGAGCACGATGGCCACCGGTCCGAGGACGATGCCGAAGAAGAGCAGGCCGATGATGCCGCAGATCAAGCCGGCTACCGCGAAGCCATTCGTTCCGACCGGGCGGCGGGCGCGGAGTACGCATTGTGGCCGTGCGTCATTGCACTCTTCCGTTCAATGGTCGGTTCGGTGCTGGAATTCTCTTGTGCCCCGGATGGGTCGACGCGAGCACGGAAAGGGATGCGCGCGGCAATTCCGGCGCCTTCAGCGCGGCAATGCGGCAAGAATGATCTTTCCGTCGTTGCCGAGCGTACGGATGGTCACCCGGTCGGCCAGTCGGAGGACCATCGGCCAGCCGAATCCGCCGGAGCGTCCCGTCATGTCGGGGGTGCGGGCCTGCGGACGGGCAGGACTCGGGTCGGCGACCTGCACGTGCAGCGAACTCCTGTCCGCCCGGAACGACAGCGAGGTCACGGCTCCGGCGTGCCGGATGGCGTTGGTCACCAGTTCCGAGGAGAGCAGCAGGAGGCTCTGGACGGCGGAAGGGGACGGTGGCGGGTTCAGTTCCGTCAGGAACGCGGCAGCTGCCTCACGGCCCTCCGCCGCCTTACGGGGAGAGCTCACGCTGCCGGTGACGGATGTCTGGGTGGAGGGGAAAGGGTCGGTGCACTGTTCGGTCATGTGAATTCGCCCCCGCGAATTTTCTCGTCGGACGGTCTGAATTCTGCGTCTACCCCGCGGTTCGCCACCTATCCGATTCATGGCGGCGCGTTCACCGGTCCGGGGACGTCCGCGAACGCGAAGGCGTGAGTGTGTCCGCGCGGGGCAGGCGTGGCAGAGGACGTCCGGGTCGGCCGGGGCGCCCCCGACAAGGTCCGCCGCTGCGAAGGGAACAGCCCATGAACGAGCCCGTCGAACTCGCACCGGATTCGATCGCCGTGGTCACCGAGCCCGTGCCCGATCTCCAGCTCCAGTTGCTGCTCCAGCTGCTGGACCGCGAGATGCGTTCCGGCCTTCCGCTCACCCTGACGGTCCCGGCCGGAGTGCTGCACGGTGACGTGATCGGGCACGAGGCGTGGAAGGCGGACTGGGCCAGGAGCCTGCGTCAGGTCGAAGGCGAGGGGGCCAACCTCATCGCGGAGTACCCCGAGACGGTGGACCAGGGGATCAAGGAGCTGCACGCCGACGAGGACGCCCGGCGGCTGCCCCGGTGGATCCACCTCCGCGACGCCACGCTGGTCCTCGGCGGCGGGGCCTCGCTGCGTCTGCCGCTGTGGCGCGGGCGGCTGTCGGACGTGTCCGGCTGGGCCCTGGGCCGGCCCGAGTAGCGGCGTCCCGCGCACGACGAGGGGCGGGGTCCGGCACACCTCGGTGTGCCGGACCCCGCCCCTGTCTGTCTCCGTGCGGAGGATGCTCAGAGCCGCTCGGGGGTCCTGATGCCGAGCAGCGCCATGCCCTGGTGCAGGGTGCGGGCGGTGAGCTCGACGAGGAAGAGCCGGTTCTCGACGACCTCGGCCGGGTTGTCGTCGCTCAGGACCTGGCACTGGTCGTAGAACGTGGTGAGGTGCGAGGCGAGCTGGTAGAGGTACGCGGCCAGCTTGTGCGGCTCGTAGCCCGCAGCCACCTCGGACAGCACCTCGCCGAACTGGTCCAGGTGCAGGCCCAGCGCCCGCTCGGCCGGGGCCAGCTCCAGCTCCGGGTGCGCGGCCGGCTTCGCGTCGCCGGCCTTGCGCAGGATCGAGCGGATCCGGGCGTAGGCGTACTGGAGGTAGACGGACGTGTCGCCGTGCAGCGACACCATCTGGTCCAGGTCGAACTTGTAGTCCCGTACGGCGGAGGTCGACAGGTCCGCGTACTTCACGGCGCCGATGCCGACGTACCGGCCGTTCTCGACGATCTCCTCCTCGGTCAGGCCGATCTTCTCGGCCTTCTCCCGGACGACGGCCGTCGCGCGCTCGACCGCCTCGTCGAGGAGGTCCTCCAGCCGGACCGTGACGCCCTCACGGGTCTTGAACGGCTTGCCGTCCTTGCCGAGCACGGTGCCGAAGGCCAGCTGGTGCGTCGTGACGCCGTCGTTCAGCCAGCCGGCCCGCCGGGCCGTCTCGAAGACCATCCGGAAGTGCAGGGACTGCCGTACGTCCACCACGTAGAGCAGGGTGGTCGCCTTGAGGTTCTGCACCCGGTCCCGGACCGCGGAGAGGTCGGTGGCCGCGTAGCCGTAGCCGCCGTTCGTCTTCTTGACGATCAGGGGGGTGGGGTTCCCGTCCGGGCCCTTCACGTCGTCGAAGAAGACGCACAGCGCACCCTCGGAGCGGACGGCGACGCCCGTCTCCTCCAGGATCCGGCAGGTCTCGTCCAGCATGTCGTTGTAACCGGACTCGCCGACGATGTCGGGGTCGTTGATCTTCATGTCGAGCTTGTCGAAGACCGAGTAGAAGTAGATCTTCGACTCGTCGACGAACCGCTGCCACAGGGCGAGCGTCTCCGGCTCGCCCGCCTGGAGGGCGACGACCCGGTTCCGCGAGCGGTCCTTGAACTCCTCGTCGGAGTCGAAGAGGGCCCTCGACGCCTTGTAGAGCCGGTTCAGGGACGACATGGCGGCTTCGCCGTCGGCCTTCGCGTCGTCCTCGTGGTTCAGCTCGTCGGGGTGCTCGATCAGGTACTGGATGAGCATGCCGAACTGGGTGCCCCAGTCGCCGATGTGGTGCCGGGGCACGACGGTCTCCCCGGTGAACTCCAGGATCTGCACCATCGCGTCGCCGATCACGGCGGACCGCAGGTGGCCGACGTGCATCTCCTTGGCCACGTTCGGCTGGGCGTAGTCGATGACCGTGGTGCCGGCGGAGGCGTTGTACGGCACGCCGAGCCGGCCCTCGTCGTCCGCGGCACGGGCGGCGAGGGTCTCGATGATCGACTTGTCGGAGAGCGTGATGTTCAGGAAGCCGGGGCCGGAGACCTCGATGTCCTTGATCAGGTCCGTCGCCGGAAGGGCGGCGGTGACCTGGGCGGCCAGCTCGCGCGGGTTGCCCTTGAGCTTCTTGGCGAGCGCCAGGATGCCGTTGGCCTGGAAGTCGGCCCGGTCGCTTCGGCGCAGCAGCGGGTCCGCGGTACCGGCATCCGGCAGAGCTGCCGTCAGGGCGTCCGCCAGCTGCTGCTGGAGCGTGGAAGCGAGGGAATTGACCGAGGCCATCAGCTGGCTGCCGTTTCCGTAGGGGTACAGGGGATGCCGCCAAGTATCCCACGGGCGTAAAGCGGTTTACGAGCCTCGCTTGACAAGCCCGGCCGCGCGCCCCCGTAAAGCCGTTTTCGCGCTGCGGGCGGTACCTGGGAGAATGGCCGGTGCCCCTATGAGTCCTACAAGAGAGAAGGACGTGCCGACCGTGGCTCAGAGTCAGAGCAGCACCGAGACCGACTGGGTCTCCCGCTTCGCGGACGAGGTCATCGCCGAATCGGAGCGTCGTGCGCCTGGCAAACCGGTCGTCGTCGCGTCCGGTCTCTCTCCGTCGGGCCCGATCCACCTGGGCAACCTGCGTGAGGTCATGACCCCGCACCTGGTCGCCGACGAGATCCGCCGCCGCGGGTACACCGTCCGGCACCTGATCTCGTGGGACGACTACGACCGCTACCGCAAGGTGCCGAACGGTGTGGAGGGCGTCGACGCGTCCTGGGCCGAGCACATCGGCAAGCCGCTGACCTCGGTGCCCGCCCCGGCCGGTTCCGCGCATCCGAACTGGGCCGAGCACTTCAAGGCCGCCATGACGGCGTCCCTGGACGAGCTGGGTGTCGAGTACGACGGGATCAGCCAGACGGAGCAGTACCTGGCGGGGACGTACCGCGAGCAGATCCTGCACGCGATGCGCCACCGCGCGGACATCGACGCCGTCCTGGATCGCTACCGGACCAAGAAGGACCCGGCGGCAGGCGCCAAGGGCGGCAAGAAGCCGCAGCAGAAGAAGGTCGACGAGGCCGAGCTGGAGGCCGAGGCGGGTTCCGGCGCGGCCGGCGAGGACGACGGCAGCGGCGGCTCGGCCGGCTACTTCCCGTACAAGCCCTACTGCGGTAACTGCGAGAAGGACCTGACGACGGTCACGTCGTACGACGACGAGAGCACCGAGCTGAACTACACCTGCACGGCCTGCGGCTTCGCGGAGACGGTCCGGCTGAAGGAGTTCAACCGCGGCAAGCTCGTCTGGAAGGTCGACTGGCCGATGCGCTGGGCGTTCGAGGGCGTGATCTTCGAGCCGAGCGGGGTGGACCACTCCTCGCCCGGGTCGTCGTTCGTCGTGGGCGGCCAGATCGTCCGCGAGATCTTCGACGGCGTGCAGCCGATCGGACCGATGTACGCGTTCGTCGGCATCTCCGGGATGGCGAAGATGTCCTCCTCCAAGGGCGGCGTGCCGACCCCGGCCGACGCGCTGAAGATCATGGAGGCGCCGCTGCTGCGCTGGCTGTACGCGCGCCGCAGGCCCAACCAGTCCTTCAAGATCGCCTTCGACCAGGAGATCCAGCGGCTCTACGACGAGTGGGACTCGCTGGGCCGCAAGGTCGCCGACGGTTCCGTGCTGCCGGCGGACGCCGCCGCGTACGCCCGGGCGATCGGCACGGCCGCCGGCGAGCTGCCGAGCACGCCGCGCCCGCTGCCGTACCGGACGCTCGCCTCGGTCGCGGACATCACGGCCGGGGCCGAGGACCAGACGCTGCGCATTCTCAGCGAGCTGGACCCCTCGACCCCGCTGACCTCGCTGGACGAGGTCAGGCCGCGTCTCGACCGGGCCGAGAACTGGATCACCACCCAGGTCCCGGCCGAGGCCCGCACCATCGTCCGCGACGAGCCGGACAAGGAACTGCTCGGTTCGCTGGACGAGCAGGGGAGCGAGTCGCTGCGGCTGCTCCTGGAAGGGCTGGACTCGCACTGGTCGCTGGACGGGCTGACCACGCTCGTCTACGGCGTGCCGAAGACGCTGGCCGGTCTGGAGGCCGACGCCAAGCCGACGCCCGAGCTGAAGGCGGCGCAGCGGTCCTTCTTCGCGCTGCTGTACCGGCTGCTGGTCAGCCGTGACACGGGCCCGCGCCTGCCCACGCTGCTCCTCGCGGTGGGGGCGGACCGGGTGCGCAGGCTGCTCGGCGCGTAGCGCGTCCGGCCGTCCGCGCAGGCGTACGGCCGTGTGTACGGCGAACGGCCGTCACCCGGTGATCCGGGTGGCGGCCCTTCGCTGTCGCCCGCGGGGGTCCCGCGGGCGGCGCGCCTCACGGGGGGTTGAGGCGCGCGGGTCGTGCCTCACGGGGGGGTAGAGGCACAACGGGGGTTGTGCCTCACGGGGGTTGAGGCACAACGTGGGTGGGGGGCACGGGGTGGCGGCCCTTTCGCCGCCGCCGGGTTCAGGACGCGGGGGCCAGGGATGCCTGCGGGTCGGAGAACGTGTCGCGCGGGATGCGGGGAACGGTCGCCTTGGCGAGGCCCGTCAGGGTCCTGCCGGGCCCGATCTCCATGAGGCGGTCGCAGGCCAGTTCCGTGGTGAGCGTGTCCAGCGTGTCCGACCAGCGGACCGGTGCCGTCAGCTGGAGGCGGAGCAGCTCCGCCCAGTGCGGCCCGCCGCGGTGGGCGCGGGCGTCCACGTTGGAGACGACCGCCGAGTGGCCCGGCATGAACCGTGCCGTGGCGAGGGCTGCCGCGAAGGGTTCGACCGCCCCGGCCATCAGCGGGGTGTGGAAGGCGCCGCCGACCGTCAGGGCCACCACTTTCGCCGCTCCGGCCCGCTCCGCCGCCCGGGAGCAGCGCTCCACGTCGGCGGCCCGGCCCGCGATCACGGTCTGCTGCGGGGAGTTGAGGTTCGCCACCCACACCTGGCCGCCGTCCGCGTGGATCTCGTCGACCACGTCCTGTGCCCGTGCCGTGTCCAGGCCGAGGACCGCGGCCATCGCCCCTTCCGCCCGTTCGCAGGCCGTCTGCATGGCCGCGCCGCGCGCCACGATCAGGCGGACCGCGTCCTGCGGGTCGAGGATTCCGGCGGCGACGAGGGCGGAGTACTCACCCAGGCTGTGTCCGGCGCACGCACCGGGGAAGGCGGCCAGCGGGTGCTGACGGCGCAGCTCGGTCAGCGCCACCATGGCCAGGGTGAAGGTGGTCAACTGGGCGTTGTCGGTGCGCCGCAGCGTCTCCGTGCCGGCGTCCAGCAGCAGGGCCTCCATGTCCCGGCCGGCGGCCTCGGAGACCTCTGCCACCACGGACCAGCCGGCGGTGCGGTGCCAGGGCAGGCCCATGCCCGGACGCTGGGCTCCCTGGCCGGGGAACATGAGTGCCAGTCGGGTGCTCGTCATCGTCTTCCGTCTCCTCCCTGCGGCCGGGGGCGATGTGTCACTGCGCGGTGGGGAAGGCGTTCCCGCCACTGACACGCGTTCCCCGCCACTGGCGTGAGTGACTTTCCCATTCCCGGATGCCGCGGTCCGGATCGCATTTTTGCGATCCGTTGCTTTCTCCGGTGATGTAACCACTTCAACCGCCCTGTCAGACCCGTGCGTTGCACTTGAGTGGTGGCTGAATGCGCCTTTGGAAGGGGGGGTGTTCCTTTGTGTTTCCCGGGCCGGTCCGCAGTGATTCCTGGGGCGGCTGGGCTTGTTGAGCCGAATTTCAGGCGACGGCCTGGCCGAGCAGCGCCAGATGTGCGCAGTGCTGCGTGACCATGAAGAAGCGGTATGGGCGCCGGCGGAGATGACGGTCGTCGGTGGCGTGGCCCGCGAGGGTCACGGCGGCCAGCGCCAGCCCGCCCACCAGGACCACGCAGGCGGTGGGCAGTTGCTCCGGGGCCCAGCGCAGCGCTCCGGCGGCGAACGAGGTGCCCACGGCGCACGCGCCCACGGCGACGAGGATGCGGGTACGCCGTTCGCCCAGGGTGACGGCCCAGGTCCGGCGGCCGGCGGCGGCGTCGCCCTCGATGTCGGAGAAGTCCTTGGCGACCGCCCCGACGAGTGCCATCCACAGGGACATGGCAAGGGCCGTAAGGAACAGTGCGGGTGAGCTGGGGGAGACACCGAGGGCGAGAGGGCCGGCGGCGTAGGTGAGGAGCCCGGACAGGAAGACCACGCCCATGGCGGCGGGCGTGCTGTTCTTCCACACGGTGCGGGGCGCGGAGTAGGCGTGCCCGAGCAGCAGCATGGCCGCGCACAGGAGCAGGGGGCCGAGCCCGGCGCACGCCGCGGACACCAGCGAGGCGACGGCCGCCCCGCGTGCGACGAGGAGCGCGGACTGCCGGGGCAGCCGCCCGCTCGCTATCGGGCGGGCCGAGCCGTTGACCTGGTCCTCGTGGTAATCCATGCAGCCGTTGTAGAGGTAGGTGTAGAAGATGGCGCCGAACCATGCGAGGGAGCCGAACACAGCCCGAAGTACCGAGTGTGTGCCGATGGTCGGATCCGCCGCGAGCGCCAGCGCGATGCCGGCGAAATAGCGGAGCTGGAAGGCCATCAGAACGGCGGGGCGGGATTCTTCGATGCAGAGCCGCGGAATGCTTGCAATCCGGTACTTCGGACCACTGGGTGCAGTCACAGGCAGTGGCCGTATCGTCGCCATAGGCATGACCAGGAGCCTAGGCATCAGCAGGCCGACCTGACTGTTCTGCAAATGAGCCATGCCTACCACTAAAGAGGCATGGAATACCGGCGGGTCGGATTCCGAATTTCGCCCGGCACCGGAGCCGTTCGCCTTCCGCTCTGGTACGCCGGACCACCGCCGAAGTGGACCCCCCGCCCGTCTGCCGCCCGCGCTTCGCTGGTGAGCAGGCGGGCGCCGTCGTTTCCGGCACCCCGCTTCCCGTCATGGGCCGTTGGCAGCCCTGGTCCGTTTCCGACCCCGGGAAGCCATCATGCGTACCCAGCTGTCCCCGTACCCGTACCCCTACCCTTCCGCTGCCCCGAGTGCCCTGCGTGCGCCGAGTGCGCCGAGCGCGCCGAGCGCCCCGAATCCCCCGGTCCTCGCGCCCGGGGAGGTCCATGTCTGGTCCGTCCCTCTGGACCGTGTCCCGCCCGGGGGTGCGGACGCGGTCCTCGATCCCGGCGAACGGGCGCGTGCGGCGCGGATCCGTCACCCCCTCGCCCGGTGGCGCTACCGCTGTGCCCACCTCGCCCTGCGCGCGGTGCTCGGCGAGTACCTCGGCGTCGCTCCCGGCCTGCCCCGCTTCACCCGCCGGTGCCCCGAGCCGGAGATGTGCGGCGACTGCGGCCGTGGTCGGCCCGTGCTCGTCGACGGGCCGTGGCCGGATCTCGGCTTCAGCCTGTCGCATTCCGGTGCGGCCGCCCTGGTGGGGGTGGCCGGGGAGCCGGGCGCGGTCGGCGTGGACATCGAGCGGCTGCGCGCGTCCTTCGACTGGAGCCGGGTGCCCGCGGTGGGGGCACAGGACCGGATCGCCGGGTTCCGCACCTGGACCGCGATCGAGGCGGTGGGCAAAGCGGCCGGAACCGGACTGCGCACACCCGTCTCGGTCGGTGCGCCGGAAACGGGCGGGCTGCGGCGCGCGCACCGGTCAGGCGATTCGGCCGACTGGTACGTTCACGATGTGGACTGCCCCGACGGATATGTCGGTTGCGTTGCCACGGCGATGCCGGAGGCCGCGGTAAGCGTTTTCTCATGGCCGTCGAACGGCTTGTCTCAGAACGTGGGACGGGTGGAGTCGTGTTGACATTCTGTAACCGTACGATGATGATCCGAGAGTCGGTTTCTGTTGAGGGTGGGGGCTCTTCGATGCAATCAGGTTTTATTGAATCCGACACAGCTGAACAACTCCTGGCCCGGACTGACGAATTACTGTCCGACTACCGGAGTCGGCTCGAAATGATCAAAAGTCCCTTGGTCTCCAGCGAAGAGACCTGGCATACCTGTGCCCTACAGGCGGAGCGGATCGTCCGGGACTGCGCCGACAGCCTGCGGAACGGCCGTGCCGACGTGCGGGACCGGCTGATTCAGCAGGTCGAGGGCCTGGGCGTGGAGCGGGCGACCCAAGGCATCGACGCCGTGCATTCCATCCGTGCCGGGATGATTCTCTTCGACATCGTCTTCGACGCGCTCGGGAAGGCGATGGTGGACTCGCCCGCCGCCTTCGACGGCTTCCAGGCCGGGGTGCGTACGCTGCAGCGGGGGATCGGCATGCGGCTGGAGGCCGGCGCGATCGGGCACGACACCTACCTGCTGAACACGGTGCGGGAGGTCAACGCCGCCAGTCAGCGGCAGCTCGCCCGCGAGATACACGACCACCTCGGCAATCACGTCAGCCTCGCCCTCCGGCGCATCGAGCTGCACGAACTGACCTGGGAATCCAGCCCTCACGAGGTCGCCGCGCGGATCGGTGCCGTCAAGGACACCCTCACCGAGGCCCTCGGCATCATCCGCGACCTGGTCACCCAACTGCGCCGGGCCGATCGCGAAGGCACGTTGGAGTCGGCGTTCACCGCCTTCCTGGAATCGATGGAGATCACCCCCTCCAAGGTGCGGATCCAGGTCAACGGCAGTGAGGAATGGGCCCCTCAGGACGTGCTCGACGAGGTGTTCCTCGTGGTGCGGGAGTGCCTGCGCAACTCCCTGGCCCATGCCGAGGCCGAGCACGTGCTCGCGGCCGTGGACATCGCCCCGTACAAACTGCAGGCGCTGATCGAGGACGACGGACGCGGTTTCGACGTCTCGGCGGTCGCCACGGCGGGCCGGGCCAACGGGATCGCGTCGGCGACCGAGCGGGTCGAACTGCTCGGTGGCACCATCCTGTTCAGCAGCTCCACCGAGGCCGGCGGCACCCGGGTCACGATCACGATCCCCCTGATGGACCTTCCAGGTGATTCCGTTGAACGCGCGACCTGAACTCATCCGCATCGTGGCGGCCGACGACCACACGCTGCTGCGCACCGCACTGGCCGAACTGCTCAACGCCGAGGACGACCTGCAGGTCGTGGCCCAGGCGAGCAGCGGGCGGGCGCTCGCAGAGCTCGTGGAGCGGCACCAGCCGCACGTGCTGCTGCTCGACGTGGAGATGCCGGACCACCACCCCCGGGCGGCGGTACGCGGGCTGCTGGAACGATTCCCCGCCCTGCGGATCATCATCCTCACCATGTACGACGACCAGCCGCTCGTCCACGAGCTGCTGCAGCTGGGCGCCCGGGGCTATCTGCACAAGAGCGTCTCCCGGGCGGCGCTGCTGAGCGCTGTGCGCAACGCCGCGCGGGAGGACGACCAGATCACCATCCTGGTGCCGCGCTCCGGCTACACGTCGGGCGGCGACCAGGCGCACGACCAGGAGGCCGGGCCGGTCTCGCCGCGCGAGCGCGAGGTGCTGACGTGTGTCGCGGAGGCCATGAGCAATCGGCAGATCGCGGCCAGGCTCGGCATCACCGAAGGCACCGTCAAGCGCCATCTGCGCAACATCTTCGACAAGTTGGACGCGGTGTCGCGCATCGACGCGGTGAACAAGGCGCTGGCCCAGAAGCTGATCGCCGCTCCCAGGGGCCGCTCGATGCGCTGAGGCGCTCTCAGCCCCGGCGTGCTTCCTCGTACGCCGCCCCGATCGCCGCAACGGCGTCCGCGATGCCCGTGAGGGGCAGCGAGCCGTACCCCAGGAGCAGGCCCGGCTCGCCGGGCGGCCCGCCGAACCGGAAAGCCCCGCCGCTGCGGACCAGGACGGAGCGGCGCAGGGCGCCGTGCACCACGGCTGCCTCGTCGGTGCCGGGGGGCAGCACGGCGTAGCTGTGCAGGCCCGCCGCGCAGCCGATGATCCGGGCCTCCGGCAGGGACTCGTGGACGGCCGCGGCCAGGGCCTCGCGGCGGGAGCGGTAGCGGGAGCGGACCCGGCGCAGATGCCGGTCCAGCAGGCCGCTGCGCATCAGCTCGGCGAAGGCCAGCTGGGTCAGGGTGTCGGAGCCCTGGTCCTGGCGGGAGCGGACCCGTTCCATCAGGGGGTACAGCTTCGGGGGTATCGCCAGCCAGCCGAGCCGGAGGCCGGGGACCAGGACCTTGCTCGTGGTGCCCGCGTACACCACCCGCTCCGGGTCGCCCTCCTGCAGGGCGGTGGGCCTGATGCCGCGGTCGAACCAGAACTCGCCGTCGTAGTCGTCCTCGATGATCCAGCCGTCCCGGGCCCGCGCCCAGGCCAGGAGCTGCTTCCGGCGCTCCGGCGACATCATGACCCCGGTCGGGAACTGGTGCGCGGGGGTGACCAGGACCGCGCGGGCCCCCGAGCGTTCCAGGGCCTCGACGACCAGGCCCTCCTCGTCGACGGGCACCGGCAGGGGGGTCAGCCCGGTGTCCAGGATGAAGCGGCGCTGGCCGCTGTGCCCCGGCTCCTCGATGGCCAGTTCATGGATGCCGAGGCGCTGGAGGGAGTCGGAGAGCAGTGCCAGCCCCTGCGCGAATCCCGCCGTGACCATCACCTGCCCGGGTTCGGTGTGCACCGAGCGCACCCGGCCCAGATAGCCGGAGAGTTCGTTGCGCAGCTCGGCGATGCCGGCGACCGGGGGGTAGTCCATGCCCTCGCGGCCGACGTTCTGCAGCACCTTCGTATAGGAGTTGAGCCACTCCTGGCGGGGGAAGTTCGACAGGTTCGCTATGCCGACCCGCAGATCCCAGCGGGCACTCGTCGCCGGGCGGGAGTCCAGCAGGGACGTGTCACCGACGCTCTCGGGCATCTTCCGGGCGACGTGGGTGCCTGATCCGCGGACCGCGTCCAGATAGCCCTCGGCGATCAGCTGCTCGTACGCCTCGACCACCACACTGCGGGAAAGTCCCAGGTCCAGGGCGAGTTGGCGGCTCGACGGCAGTCGTGACCCAGGGTGCAGAACCCGGTCCTCGACCCTGGTCTTGATGGCGTTCTGGAGCTGCGCGGTGAGTGGTACCGCCGAGTCCCGGTCCACTTGGACCGACAGATGCCAGGCCATCTGGTCTGCTCCGTATCCCCCGCAGTGGTCTGGGTGGTCCCCCTCGCCCACTGGCCTACTTGATCACGCCAACGGCCTTTATTTATAGCACTCAGAGGGAGAACCCCATGGCTGAAATGACTGGCGTACTCGCTCCCGTGATCCATGGGCGGGACGGCGCGAGCGTCTTCGACGAGAAGATCGAACGCCGCACCCTGCGGGTGGGAATCGTCGGCCTCGGATACACCGGTCTGCCCCTCGGTCTCGGTTTCGCCACGGCCGGTCTTCCGGTGCTCGGGATGGACACCGACGCCGAGCGGGTCGACCGGGTGGCACGCGGAAGTTCCTATCTGCCGGATGTGAGCGACGCCGAACTCGGTGCAGTGGCAGCACGGTTGAAGGCGACCACCGAGTCCGGCGAGCTGGCCGGCTCGGACGTCCTGATCGTCTGCGTACCGACCCCGGTCACCGGTGACCAGCAGGCCAACCTGGACTACGTGCAGGCGGCGATGGACTCGGTGGCGCCGCTGCTGCGCCGCGGGACGCTGCTGATCCTGCAGTCCACCGTCCCGCCGGGCACCACGGCCGCCGCGGCGGCCGCCCTGGCCCGCGCCACGGGCCTGGAGCCCGGCACCGACTTCCACGTGGCGATGGCCCCCGAGCGGGTCGACCCCGCCAACACCAACGGCTGGAACCTGGCGAACACCCCGAAGGTGGTGGGCGGCCTCACCGCGGAGTGCACCCGCCGCGCGGCGGCCCTGTTCGGGCTGGTCTGCGAGACGGTGGTCCCGGTCTCGCGGACGGAGGTCGCCGAGCTCTCCAAGGTCTTCGAGAACACCTTCCGCCTGGTCAACATCAGCCTCACGCTGGAACTGTCCGACCTGTGCCGGGAGTTGGACATACCGGTCCGCGAGGTGATCGACGCCGCCTCCACCAAGCCCTACGGCTTCCTCCCGCACTACCCGGGGCCCGGAGTGGGCGGCGAGTGCATCCCGGTCGATCCGCTGTTCCTGCGGGAGGCCGCGGACCGGGCCGGCACCGAGATGAAGCTTGTGGGCGCGGCGTTCGAGCGGGTGGAGCGGCGGCCCTGGCAGGTCGTGGAGCGGCTCGCCCAGCTCGTCGAGGCACGCGGCTCCTCACTGCGCGGCGCCAAGGTGCTGGTCGTCGGGGTCAGTTACAAGTCCGGCGTCGCCGACCTGCGCAACGCACCCGCCCTGGACGTCATCCGCGGCCTGCGCGCCGCCGGGGCCGTCGTCTCGTACCACGATCCGCTGGTCCCGGGCCTCGTCGTGGACGGGGAGCCGGTCACCGCGGCCGACTGGGCGGTGGTGGAGCTGGCGCAGCTGGACGCGGCGGTGATGGTCACCCCCGTGCCCGGCCTGGAGCAGGACCTGCTGTGGGGCATCCCGCCGGTCGTCCTCGACACCCACAACAAGCTCACGGCGGCCAGCAATGTGGCGGTGCTGTGATGGCGGCCACCCTGCTCGCAGGCCGTGCGCTCCCCACCGTCACCCGGGACGCGGTAGCGGGTCGTACGGTGTCGTCCGAGGCGGCCAGGGCGGCGGTGGCGGAGCTGCTGGACGAGGCCACGGACGAGGTGGACGCCGCTGCCTTCCTGACCGCCGTCGCGGTGGGCGGGGCGACACCGGTCCTGGTGGCGGCCGCGGTGGAGGCGGTGCTGGCGGTGGCCAGGCCGGTCGGCTGGACGGGTCCGGCGGTCGATGTGGTCGGCACCGGCGGTGACGGCAGCGGCTCGGTCAACATCTCCACGCTCGCGGGTCTGGTCGCGGCCTCGGCCGGCGCGACCGTGGCCAAGGCCGGCAACCGGGCGGCGACCTCGCAGTGCGGGAGCGCCGACCTGCTGGAGGCACTGGGGATCGACATCGACCCCGGGGAGCGCATCACGGACCTGCTGGCCGAGCACCGGTTCGCGTTCCTGTTCGCCCCCGCGCTCCATCCGGCGCTGCGCAGGCTGGCCCCGGTACGCCGCAGGCTCGGCTTCCGCACCCTGTTCAACCTGTCGGGCCCGCTCGCCAACCCGGTCCCGCTGACCGGCCGGCTCATCGGCACCGCGACCCGGCAGGACCAGGACGTCCTGGCGCAGGCCGCGCTCCGGCTCGGCCACCGGCGGACCTGGGTGATCCAGGGCTTCGACGGGATGGACGAACTGACCACCGGGGGCCCCGCGCGGGTCCTCCAGGTGGACGGCGGCGAACTCACCGAGTTCACCGTCGACCCGGCCGGGCTGCCCTTGCACCCGGCGGGCCGCGCCGAGCTGGCGGGCGGTGACGCGGCACGCAACGCGGTGCTCGCCCGCCAGGTCCTCGACGGGACCGCCGCTGCCCCGCTGCTCGACACGGTGCTGCTCAACGCGGCGGCCGTACTCCAACTGGCCGGTCTCGCAGCAGACATGGAGTCCGCGATCACCCTCGCCCGGAATGCCGTACGGCAGGGAGCCCCGGCCGCCCTCGCCGCCCGGCTCGCCCCGGCCCCGATCACCCCGGAGAACACCTGATGGCCACGCACCTCGACGACATCGTCGCCGCCAAACGTGCCGCCTGGAGCGGCCCGGCAGCCGCCGACGCCGCGGCCCGCGGCCGCAGGACGGCCGCCGTCCCCGGCCGGCTGGCCG
Organism: Streptomyces sp. NPDC005761; assembly: GCF_040630635.1. Taxonomy (NCBI): domain Bacteria; kingdom Bacillati; phylum Actinomycetota; class Actinomycetes; order Kitasatosporales; family Streptomycetaceae; genus Streptomyces; species Streptomyces sp. NPDC005761. The sequence goes on from NZ_JBEXXX010000001.1 coordinate 44,965, forward strand.
CCGCTCTCGGCGGGGACGAGGTCTCGATCATCGCCGAGATCAAGCCCAAGTCCCCGTCCAAGGGACAGCTGCTCGACCCCGCACAGGCCGTGCCCACCGCCAGGAGCTACATCGCGGGCGGCGCCTCGGCCATCTCCGTCCTCGGCGACACGCCCTACTTCGGCGGCTCACCCGAGCTGGTCCGCACCGTGGCGGAGCACCCCGACGTCACCGTCCCCGTCCTGTTCAAGGACTTCATGGTCGACATCCGCCAGGTGACGCTCGCCCACGACAGCGGCGCCGACGGCGTCCTGATCATCGCCCGCGCCGTCGACGACGCGATGCTGACCGACCTGGTGCGGACCGCGCACGGCCTCGGCCTCGACGCGCTGGTGGAGACCTTCACCCAGGACGAGGTGGACCGGGCGCTGACCGCCGGAGCCCGCATCGTCGGCATCAACAACCGTGATCTCCAGACCTTCTCGGTGGATCTGGACAACTCGGCCAGGCTGCGCCGCGACATCCCGCGCGGCGTCCTGACCGTCAGCGAGAGCGGCCTGTCCGGCCGCCCCGACATCGAACGCATCGCCGCGCACGGCTTCGACGCCGCGCTGATCGGTGAGTCCCTGCTCAGCAGCCCCGACCCCGCCGCCCAGCTGCGGTCCTACACCGGGGTCCCCATTCTGGAGGTGGCCTCGTGAACGGCCGATTCGGCGAGTACGGCGGACAGTTCGTCGCGGAGACCCTGGTGGGCCCGCTGCTGGAACTGGAGGAGGAGTACCAGAAGGCGCTCCTCGACCCGGAGTTCAACGCGGAGCTCGACAAGCTGCTCAAGATGTTCGTCGGCCGGCCCACGCCGATCACCGAACTGCACCGGCTCGGCGCCACGGAGAACGGCGTCAAGCTCTGGCTCAAGCGCGAGGACCTCACCCACACCGGCGCCCACAAGATCAACAACTCGATCGGGCAGGCGCTGCTCGCCCGCCGCCTCGGCAAGAAGCAGATCATCGCCGAGACCGGCGCCGGCCAGCACGGCGTGGCCGTGGCCGCGGCCTGTGCCTACCTCGGCCTGGAGGCCACCGTCTACATGGGGCGGGTCGACGCCGAGCGGCAGGCCCCCAACGTGCAGCGGATGGAGCTGCTCGGCGCCCGCGTCGAGCTGGTCGACCTGGGCACGGCGACGCTGAAGGACGCCATCAACGCCGCGATCCGCGAGTGGATCGCGCGCCCCGACACCACGCACTACCTGCTCGGTTCGGTCGTCGGCCCGCACCCCTTCCCGACCATCGTGCGCAACTTCCAGTCGGTCATCGGCCGCGAGGCCCGCGCCCAGTTCCTGGAGGCGAACGACCGGCTGCCCGACGCGGTCGTCGCCTGTGTCGGCGGCGGTTCCAACGCGGCCGGGATGTTCAGCGCCTTCCTCGACGACCCGGTCCGGCTCGTGGGCGTACAGGCCGCCGGTGAGGGCAAGGGCGGCCAGGGCGGGCACGCGGCCCCGCTGCTCTACGGGGACCCGGGCGTGCTCCAGGGCACCCGCACCTATCTGCTGCAGGACGACGACGGCCAGATCCAGCTCACCCACTCCATCGCCCCGGGCCTGGACTACGCGGGCGTCGGCCCCGAGCACTCGCACTACAAGGACACCGGAAAGGTCGAGTACATCTCCGCCTCCGACAACGAGGCCCTGGACGCGTTCGTCGCACTCAGCTCCCAGGAGGGCATCCTCCCCGCCCTGGAGTCCGCGCACGCGGTGGCCGGCGCCCTGAAGGTCGCCCGCCAGTGCGCGCCCGGCAGCACCGTCCTCGTCAATCTCTCCGGCCGCGGCGACAAGGACCTCACCTCCGCCATGGCCGCCCTGAAGCAGCGTGAGGAGACCTCCTGATGAAGCGCATCGAACAGACCTTCACCGACAACCGGACCAAGGACGAGACCACCCTGGTCGCCTACATCACCTCCGGCTACCCGCTGCTCGGCGAGACCGTCGGCCTGATCTCCGCCGCGGTGGAGGCCGGCGCCGATGTGATCGAGCTCGGCGTCCCGTTCTCCGACCCGCTGGGCGACGGCCCGGTCATCCAGGCGACCGGCCAGGCCGCCCTGGACACCGGCACCACCGCCGCCGCCACCCTCGACGTCGTCGCCGAGGCGCGCGCCGCGGGGGTCGAGGCGCCGATCGTGCTGATGGGGTACTGCAACCCGTTCCTGCGCTACGGCCTCACCCAGCTGTACGACGACGCCAGGTCGGCCGGGGTCGACGGGTTCGTCGTCCCCGACCTGCCGGTCAGCGAGGGCGCCGAGTGGCTGGCGCACGCCGAGGCCAACGAGCTGGGCCAGACGTTCTTCACCGCGCCCGGCAGCTCGGCCGAGCGCATCGCGGCCTCCGCCGCCGCCTCCCGGGGCTTCCTGTACGTCCTCGCGGCGAACGGTGTCACCGGAGTCCGCAAGGATCTCGACCCGGGCCTCGACTCCTATCTGGAGCGGGTGCGCGCGGCCGGCGACACCCCGATGGCCGTCGGCTTCGGGATCTCCCGCCCGGAGCACGTGGCGTCGCTGCACGGCAAGACGGACGGCGTGATCGTGGGCAGCGCCCTCCTGCAGGCCATCGGCGCCGCCCGGGACGCGGCGGACCGCCGCCGGGCCGTCGCCGGGCTGGTCTCCTCCCTCAAGGCGGCCACGCGATGAGTGACGCCACCGCCATCCCGTTCTTCAGCGGGGCCGCCTCCGCCCGCCGGGACCGTACCCGGCTGGAGGCCATGGTCCGCCAGGTGGCCGCCTCCGGGCGGTTCACCTCGGGCCCGGTCACCGCCGAACTGGAGGCCGCGATCGCCGAACGCACCGGCGCCCGGCACGCGGTGGCCGTCGCCAACGGGACCGACGCCCTCGTGATCCTCCTCCGGGCGGCCGGCATCGGCCCCGGCGACGAGGTGATCGTGCCGGCGTACACCTTCTTCGCCACCGCGTCGTCCGTCCTGCACGTGGGCGCCGAGCCGGTGCTGGTGGACGTGCTTCCCGGCAGCTACGCGATGGACCCGAAGCGCGCCGAGGCCGCGATCACCGAGCGCACCAAGGCGATCATGCCGGTGCACCTGTTCTCGCAGATGGCCGACATGGAGGTGCTGAAGGACCTGGCCGACCGGCACGGGCTCATCCTGCTGGAGGACAGCGCCGAGGGCATCGACATGCGGGCGGGCGGGGTGCACGCCGGCCTCTGGGGCAGCGGCGGGGTGCTCTCCTTCTTCCCCACCAAGACCCTCGGCTCGCTCGGCGACGCCGGCATGCTGCTCACGGACGACGACGAGATCGCCGCCCGCGCGAGGCGGCTGCGCCTGCACGGCCAGGGCACGGACGGCGCGTACGACACCGACGGTGCGTACGTCTACCAGGAGCTCGGCTACAACAGCCGCTGCGACGAACTGCACTCGGCCTTCCTGCTGCACCGCCTGGAGCGGCTCAGTGAGGAGATCGGGCGGCGCGCCGAGCTGGCCGCCCGCTACGACCGGCTGCTCGCCCCGCTCGCCGGGACCGTGGCCACGCCCTGGATGGCGCCCGCCAAGTCGCCGAGCAACCAGGTCTACTACGTCTACCTGATCGAGTGCGACCGCCGGGACGAGCTGGCCGCGTATCTGGAGGCCCACGGGGTCGGCACCGAGGCGTACTACCCGCGCCCGCTGACCGACCAGCCGCTGCTCGCTCCGCTGCCCGGCTCCCGCCACCCCGTCCCGGTGTCCGACGCCGCCGCGCAGCGGGCCCTGGCGCTGCCCCTCTACCCGGATCTCACCGACCAGCAGGCCGACCGCGTCGCCGCTCTGGTCCACGCCTTCTACGGAGCCGCATCGTGACCACCGTCATCCCGTACTTCGACTGGCCCGCCCGCTCGGCCGACTGGGCCGACGACCTCGTGGAGGTCTTCCAGGAGGTCGCCGAGAGCGACGAGTTCATCCTCAAGTCCCGGGTGGAGCGCCTGGAGGCGGAGATCGCCGGCCGCACCGGCGCGGCGCACGCCGTCGCCGTGGCGAGCGGCACCGGAGCGCTGACCGTGGTCCTGGCCGCGCTCGGCCTCGGTGACGGGGACGAGGTCGTCACCCCCGCCTTCTCCTTCGTCTCCACCGCCTCCACCGTCGCCCTGCGCGGGGCCCGCCCCGTCTTCGCGGACGTCGAGTACGAGACGGGCCTGCTCGACCCGGCCGCCGCCGAGGCCGCCGTCACCGAACGCACCCGGGCGCTGCTGCCGGCCTACCTCTTCAGCGGCTCCCCGAAGATGGGCGCCTTCGCGGAGATCGCCGCCCGGCACTCCCTGCACCTGGTCGAGGACAGCGCGATCGCCCTGGGCGCCGAGGTGGACGGCAAGCCCGCCGGCCGGCACGGGCACGCCGGGGTCTACTCCTTCTTCCCGGCGAAGCCCGCGGGCGGCATCGGTGACGCCGGGATGATCGTCACGGACGACCCCGAGCTCGCCCGCATCGCCCGGATGCTGCGCAACCACGGCCAGCCCGTCGGCAAGCGCTTCTACCACGAGCTGCTCGGATTCAACTGCCGGATGGACGAGCTGACCGCGGGCTTCCTGCTGCGCAAGCTGCCCCACCTGGACACGCTCCTGGAGCGGCGCCGCGAGATCGCCGCCGTCTACGAGGAGGGGCTGCGCCCGCTGGCCCCGGCGCTGCTGCCGCCGCCGGCCGGGTTCGAAGGGCGCTCCGTCTACACGTACGTGGTGCGCGCCCAGCAGCGCGAGGAGCTCCGCGGCTATCTGGCCGGCCAGGGCATCGAGACGGCCGTCTACTATCCGCGCCCCCTCCACCTGCAGCCCGCCTTCGCCCACCTCGGCCACCGGCCCGGTGACTTCCCCGTCTCCGAGCAGCTCTCCCGGGAGGCCCTCGCACTGCCCCTGCACCCGGACATGGCGCCGGGGGCGGCCGAACGCGTCGTGGCCGCCGTCAACCGTTTCTACGCAGCGGGGAGGTGAGCGTGGTGTCTGTGCCGAACATCCTGGGCGTCACCGCGGACCGGCTGTGCGGGATCGGGGACGAGGCCGCCCCCGATCTGGCCGGCCAGCTGGCCATCCACCACGAACTGGGCATGGACGCCATCGAGTTGCGGACCGTCGACGGCCTCGGCCTGCACGAGCTGCCCGTCGGTGACGTCGCCGACCTGGCCCGGCGGACCATCGTCGCCGGCCTGCGGGTGCCGGTGGTGGACACCCCGGTGGGCTCCTGGTCCACCACCGTGGCCACGAGCATGGACAGCGAGCTCGCCGCCCTGGAGCGCTCCGCCAAGGCGGCGGCGCTGCTCGGCTGCGACCGGCTGCGGGTCATGTCGTACCCCAACGACGGCCGCCCGGAGCGCGAGTGGCGCACCGAGTCGCTGCGCCGGATGCGGACGCTGGCCCGTGAGGCCGAGAACCTGGGCGTGACCCTGCTGCACGAGAACTGCCAGGGCTGGGCCGGGCAGAGTGCCGCGCACACCGTGCGCATGCTGGAGGAGGTCGCGAGCTCCCGCCTGCGGCTGCTGTTCGACACGGGCAACGGGCTCGCCTACGGCTACGAGTCCCTCGACTTCCTGCGGCGGGTGCTGCCGTGGGTGGAACACGTACACATCAAGGACGGGATCCGCTCCGGCGGCAGGGCCGAGTTCACGATGCCCGGCGAGGGAACGGCTCGCGTCGCCCAGTGCGTGCGGCTGCTGGAGGAGCACGGCTACGGCGGCTTCTACAGCCTGGAACCCCATCTGGCCCACATCCCGCACCTCGGGCTGTCGGGCGATCCGGCCGCGCTCGCCGACGGCTACCGCGAGTACACCCGGCGGTGCGCCGGGCTGCTCGGCATCGACATCAGGGACAGCCGTACGTACTGGGAGGAGAGCCACCATGGCTGAGACGGCCCGCACGACCCGCACGACCCGGACCGAGGGAGGCCTCGCGGCCGCGGACCTGGAGTGGCTGACCGAGCTGATGGCCGTCGATTCGGTCTCACCCCTGGAAGGCGGTCCCCTGGACGGGGCGGCCCGCGCGCAGCGGGTCTTCCTGGACGGCGCCGTCGAGCGCGGCTTCCGCACCGTACTGCACCGCGCGCCCGCCCCCGAACTGCTGGAGCGCCCCGAGGTGCCGGCCACGGTACGGGAGGCCGCCGGCCGGGACCTTGCCGCGTTCCTGGCCGGACAGCCCTCCGTGGTGGTGGCCTACGGGGCCCCGCAGCCGCAGGAGCGCCGGCTGGTCGTCAACTTCCACGTGGACACGGTCGGCCCGCACGTCCCGCCGCGCCTGGAGGGGCGGATCCTGCACGGCCGGGGCGCCGTCGACGACAAGGGGCCGGGGGTCGCCGCCGCGGCCGGGGTCGCGGCCGCGTTCGCCGAGGATCCGGGGCTGGACGGTCGGATCGAGGTACAGATCGCCTCCGTGCCCGGCGAGGAGGGCGGCGCGATGGGCACGTACGGCACGCGTGCGCTGATCGACGCGGGATACACCGGGCGGCTGATGGTGTTCGCCGAGCCGACGGGCAACACCTTCATGGACGGCTGCACCGCCGCGATGACTCCGCGGATCACGGTGGCGGGCCAGGACTCGACCGACGACCACCCCGCGGACGGTCACAACGCCACCGTGCTGCTGGGATTCCTCGCGGACTTCCTCGCCCGCAGGCTCGGCCCGCTGGCTCACGGCATGGGAGCCAAGCTCTGCGTCTCGGGACTGCACACCGGAAGCGCGCACAACCGGGTTTACGGATCCGGGCAGTTGCTGCTCAACATCGCCTATCCGGCGACCGAGCAGGCCGAGCTGCTGGCCGCCTCCCTCGAGGTGCTGATCGAGGAGGCCCGCACCGAGTTCGCCCACCTGCACGCACACGACCCGTTCAGCCGCCGCACGGTGAAGGACTGGCGCCGGATCGTGCGCCTCGACTGGCTGAAGCAGGGGCTGCCCACCCTGAACAACCGCGACGCCGAAGCGGAACTCCTGCTGAACGAGGCCGGGTTCGAGCGTCATGACGGCCTCGCCGACGGCTCCGCGTTCACCTGTGACGCCATCTGGGCGCCCGGACCGGGCCGTTATGTCGTCGCCTGCGGACCGGGCCGGCTCGATGCCAACGGGGCCCACACCGCGGACGAGTTCGTGAACCTGGACGACCTGGACACGTACGCCCTGCGCATCAAGGACCTGGTGCACGCCTTCGCCGCGCGCACCGCCTGAACAGCCAATTCACTTACCAGACAGAGGATTCGCCATGACCGTCCGTGTTCCCCTCGCCGAGCTCACCTCCTTCGTCCGCAACGTCCTCACGGAGTGCGGCCTCGACACCGAATCGGCCCGTACCGCCGCCGACGTCATCACGTACGCCGACGCGAACGGCTTTACCACCCACGGAACGAACGGGCTGGTGAACATCTACGCCCCCCGCCTGCTCGACGGCCGGATCGACGCCGGTGCGGCACCGCGCGTCGTGCAGGAGACCGCCGGTGCCGCCCTGCTCGACGGGGACCGCGGGCTCGGCCTGGTCACCATGGACCTGGCCATGGACATCGCCATGGCCAAGGCCAGGCAGACCGGCATCGGCATGGTCGCCGTACGCAACAGCACCCACTTCGGCAGCGCCGGCTACTACACGCAGAAGGCGGCCGCCGCCGGCATGATCGGCCTGGCCATGACGAACTGCGGTGCCCAGGGCGTCGCCCCGCCGCTCGGCGGCACCGTGCGGATGCTCGGCACCAACCCGCTCAGCGCGGCCGTGCCGGTGACCGAGGGGGCGCCGTTCGTCCTCGACATGAGCACCACGGTGGTCGCCACCGGAAAGATCAAGGCCGCCCACCGGGAGGGCCAGGAGGTCCCGCAGGAGTGGCTGGTCCGCCACGACGGCACCCCGACCTCGGACCCGGCCGACTTCATGGCCGAGGAGGCGGACGTCGCCTGGCTCGGGGGGCCCGCCGCGACCGGTGGCGCCAAGGGCTTCGGCCTCGCCCTGCTGGTGGACCTGCTGTGCGGCCCGCTCTCCGGCGCCGCGTACGGCCCCCGGCCCGGCGTGCTGAAGGGCGAGCCGGCGGGCGACGACAACGTCGGCCACACCGCGATCGTGATCGACCCGTCCGCCTTCGGCTCCGCCCGGGCGATCGCCGCCGAGAACCGCATCCTGCTCGACACGGTCGCGAACTCCCCGGCTGCCGCGTACGCCACCCGTGGCGTCACCTATCCGGGGGCCCCCGAGGCACAGCGGTACGCGCAGTCGCAGCGCGAGGGCGTCGAGCTGCCGGGACCGGTGGCCGCGGGCCTGGCCGCACTCGCCGAGCAGCTGACGGTCCCGGCGCCCGCCGCGCTGACCGGGCGCAGTCTCCAGCCGGCCGCCTGAAGCGCCGAGGGGCCTCGTCGCCCCGCCACCCCACACCACCACGGACACGGAGAGGACCGAACCATCATGCGTATCGGAGTGATCGGAGTGGGCGTCATCGCGCCCTTCTTCCTGCAGGCCATCGAGGACGACCCGGAGCTGCGGCTGACCGCCGTCTGCGACCTCGACCGGGGGAAGCTGACCGGCTTCCCCCCGGGGACCGTCATGTTCACCGACCACCGTGACCTCCTCGCCTCCGGGCTGGTGGACGGTGTCGTCGTCACCCTGCCCAACCACGCCCACGCCCCGGTCGTGGCCGACGCCCTGCGGGCCGGCGTCCACGTCTGCTGCGAGAAGCCGCTGACCGTCCACGCCGCGGACGCGCATCGCCTGATACGGCTGGCCGACGAGCACGACACGACCCTGTTCACCGCCTTCCACCGCCGCTACAACACCCATGTGCAGGACCTGGCGGACCGGCTGCCGGAGCCCGCGCTCATCTCGCACGTCACCAGCCGCTACCAGGAGAAGATCGAGGAACACACGGGCGCCGACCGCTGGTACCAGGACCTCGACCGCTGCGGCGGCGGCTGCATCATCGACAACGGCCCCAACGCCCTGGACGCCCTGGAGACGGTCCTCGGCCCCCTCACGCTGACCGACGCCACCATCGGGGAGGTCAGGGCCGGTGTCGAGTTCTGCGCCGAACTGAGCCTGGCCACCGCCGAGGGCATCCCGGTCCATGTGGACCTGGACTGGGCCCTGGAGACCGGTGAGCGCAAGGACATCACCGTGCACCTCAAGGACGGCCGCGAGCTGCACGCCGACATGCTGGACGGCTTCGAGGCCTTCAAGTCCTCCCTCGACCACGAGTACGCGGGCATCATGGCGGACTTCCACCGGGTGGTGCGTGACGGCCGGACCGGGCCCGACCGGGGCCCGCACATCGTCGACCTGGTCGAGGAGGCCTACGGCATCGGCCGGACCAAGGAGCAGCGGCTGCGGATGTCCGCCAAGGAGCCGGTTTCGGCCCATCTGGTGAAGCTGCTCTTCCACCGGCGTACGGACCGCGGCATGCGGCTGTCGCCCTGGCAGTCGCGTTGTGTGCGGGCCGGCGACGTGCACGAGCTGGTCACCACCACCGACCTGCCCTCCGCCACCGGGGACCGCGTCGACCACGTGGGGTTCCTGGGCTTCGCCGAGTTCCCCACGGGCACGGTGATCGACCGGGGCGACGTGGTCTCGGGCCCGCGCGGACCGATCGGACGGGTGGCCGGATTCGACGAGTGCCACGCGCCGAACCACTACAACATCCTCATCGACACCGAACGCGTCCTCACCGCCGAGGACCTCGACCTGCATACGCTGGACACCTTCACCTTCTCCGGAGGAAGCCGATGACCACCGCCCAGGGCACCCCCACCTTCCGCAAGGTCGCCGTGACACCCGAGGCCCGCGCACTGGTGCCCGGCGTCCAGGTGCTGACCCTGGAGGCGCAGATCCCCGCCGACGGCCCCGCGCCGGCCGACGAGGTCTGGGCCGCGGCGCACGCCGAGTGGACCGGGGCCAGCCGCGCCGAGGTGCGCGCCGCTCCGAACGTCGCCGCCTACCGGGAGCTGAGCCGTCTGATCGGCAGCCACCCCGACAAGCGACCGCCCTCCGTGCAGGCCCTGATCGACCGGGGGCTGCGGGCCAAGCCGCTGGGGTCCTGGCCGAAGATCAACCTGGCTGTCGACGCGGTCAACGCGGTGGCGGTACGCGACCTCGTCGCGCTCGGCCTGTTCGACCGGGACATGCTGGAGGGGGAGGTGGCGCTGCGACTCACCGACGGCACCGAGGAGTTCACCGCCCTCGGCGCGGACGGACCGGTGATCCTGGAGGCGGGCGGGCTGGTGCTCGCCGACGAGAAGCGCGTGCTGTCGCAGTTCGCCCACCGGGACGGCGTGCACCAGGCGGTGACCGCACAGACCCGCCGGGTGCTGCTGCTGGCCTGTTCGGTCCCCGGTGTCGACGAGGACACCTGCCGGGACGCCCTGCTGGCGGCTGCCCGGCTCCTGGGCGGAACGTCGCGGTAAGAGGTACCGGGGTTCCCCGGGCAGGGCGGTCAAGTGGTCCGCCGCCGGCCCGGGACAGTGGACTGCCGGGCAGGTACGCGCTGTTGGTTGGCTGGAGCTACGTCGCTGACCGACCCCCGTACCGAAAAGAGACCGCCCACGATGACCATGACCGCCGTCGAGCCCGCCGCAGCACCAGCCCCGGCGGTCGCCGCACCCCTGCGGGTGACCGTGACGCGCACCCCCCTGCCGCCGCACGCCCCGCTCGCCCTGGGCGCCGAGCTGCGCCGGCTGCTCGGCGACGACCAGGTGTTCCTCTTCGAGAGCCTGGCCGGCCCCGACGAGGACTGCCGCGTCGCCGCGGTCGGCGCCGAGGCCCTGGCCCGGATCACCGTGCGCGACGGGCGAATCGGTCTGGACGGGATGCCCGGGCTCGTGGACCGGCTGCGCCCGCTCACCGACCGCGCCCACGGCGGTGTCCGGCAGCTGCTGGACGCGGTGAACGGGGCCTTCGCCGTGGAGACCGACGTACCGCTCGACAGCTACGCCTTCGGGTTCCTGGCCGTGTTCGGCTACGAGGCGGCCTGGCACCTGGAACAGCTGCCGCCGCGCACCCCCGGCCACGACCCGGAGATCACCCTCACGCTCTTCCGGCACGTCGTCACCTACAACCTGGCGACCGGCGAGAGCCACCAACTTCACGCACACGCTCCCGAGTTCGGTGAGCACGGCGTGCTGGGCGCAGATCTCTCCCTGCTGGCAGGCGCCCTGCCGGACGAGGCGGGGACCCCCGTGGAGCCCGACCCCCGGCCGTATTCCGTGCGCCGCACCGTCTCCCGGGAGGAGTTCACCGACCGGGTGCGACGCTGCCTGGAGCACATCAGGGCGGGCGACGTCTACCAGATCCAGATCGGCCACCGCATCGAGGTGAAGACACCGCTTCCGGCCATCGACGCCTACCGCCGGCTGCGCCGGAGCAACCCGTCGCCGTACATGTACCTGGTGCCGTGGGCGGGCCGCACCCTGGTCGGGGCCAGCCCCGAGCTGCTGCTGCGGATCGAGGGCCGGACCCTGGCGATGCGGCCCATCGCCGGCACGATCGCGCGGGCCGCCGAGCCCGCCGAGGACGCCCGCCGGGTCGCGACGCTGCAAGCCGACGAGAAGGAACGCGCCGAGCACATCATGCTGGTCGACCTGTGCCGCAACGACGTGGCCCGGGTCTCCGTGCCGGGCACCCTCGCCGTCGAACAGATGATGGCGGTCGAGCACTTCGCCCAGGTCCACCACCTCGTCTCCACGGTCAGCGGCGAGCTGGCCGACGGCGCGGACGTGTGGTCCGCCCTGCGCGCCACCTTTCCCGCGGGCACCATGACCGGAGCGCCCAAGGTCCGCGCCATGGAGCTGATCCAGGAGATCGAGGGGCGGCCGCGCGGCGCCTACGCGGGCGCCCTGGGCCTCATCGACGTACGCGGCCACGCGGCGACCCTCGCCCTGTGCATCCGCACCGCCGTCCACGACCCGGACACCGGGACCTACGCGCTGCAGGCGTCCGCCGGGGTGGTCGCCGACTCCTCGGCCGACGGCGAATGGCGCGAGACGCTGATCAAGATGAGCGCGGTGTACTCCGCTCTCACGGGCGAGGTGCTGACGGCATGAGGATCCTGCTCGTCGACGCACGCGACAGCTTCGTCCACATCATCGACCACTATCTGCGGGAGCAGGGCGCCCACACGGACGTCGTCACCGCGCTCGCGCACTCCCCGGCCGAGCTGGACGCCCGCCGTCCGGACGCGGTGGTCCTCGGGCCCGGCCCCGGACATCCGGCGGACTCCGGCCACCCGGAACTCGTACGCCACTTCGCCGGCCGGGTGCCCCTGCTCGGGATCTGCCTGGGCCACCAGGCCATCGGGCTCGCCTACGGCGGCCGGATCGAACGGGCGGCACGCATCGTGCACGGCAAGACCAGCCGCCTGGACCACAACGGCTCCGGGGTCTTCGCGGGCCTCGCCGATCGCACCGAGGTCACCCGCTACCACTCACTGGCCGTGGCGGACCCGGTGCCCGACGAGCTCGTGGTGACCGCCCGGGCCCGCGAGGACGGCTGTGTCATGGGGCTGCGCCATCGCCGGCTGGCCGTCGAAGGTGTGCAGTTCCACCCCGAAAGCATCACCACGCAGACCGGATCCACGTTCATCGCCAACTTCCTCGAAGGGATACAGCCATGGTCGACCACGGTCCCTGGGCGTCGATAGCCGCCCTCAACGGCTCCGAACGGCCCGACGGGCTCACCGGCCGGGTGCTGCGCATGCTGGCCGCCCAGGCCGCCGAGCACGGTGTGCACCTCGATGTGATCCCGCTCGCCGAGTACGACATCACGCCCTGCGGCCCGTGCGGCGACTGCAATGTACGGCCTCTGCCGTGCGCACTGAACGACGACGTCCCGGCCCTGGTGGACCGCCTCGTCCGGGCCGACGGGGTGCTGTACGCGGCGCCGGTGCATGGGTTCGGACTGGCCGGCGTGATGCAGAACTTCATCGAGCGGGCCGGGGTCGGGCACCTGCGCTTCGACCGCCCGCTCGCCAACAAGGTGGCGGGAGTGGTGGTCACCGGACGCCGCTACAGCCACGACCGCGTCTACGGGCAGCTCATCGACAACGTCCTGCTCAACCGGATGATCGTCCCGGGCAGCGGCTTCCCCGCCTTCGTGCACGACCAGTTCGCACCGGCCGAGGACCAGGAGGGCCTGGCCGCCGCGCGCGGGCTGATCGAGCGCATGATCGACCTGCTGCGGATCCTGCTGCTGCCGCACGGCGGCCGCGGGGACACCGCGCGGCTGCTGTCGCTGCCGCGCAACGAAAGGGCCGGGCTGCTCAGCCCCACGGGGTGAACAGCCCGGCCAGGACAGCCGTTTCAGCCGGCGGGCGGTGCCACCGGGCCCGCCGCGTGCCGCCCGCCCACCAGCACCGACCGCAGCGCCCCCTTGTCCTGGAGCACGGTCATGTCCGCCGCCGGGTCGCGGTCCCACACCACCAGGTCGGCCAGCCGGCCCGGCGCGACGACCCCGGCGTCCGCACCGCGCCCGGCCAGCTCGGCCCCGTGGGCGCAGGCCCACTTGAGGACCGTCTCGGGCGCGATGCCGGCCCGCTCGACGTACATCACCAGCTCGTCCGCGTACGTGCCGTGCGGGGTCCAGGCGAAGCCGAAGTCGTCGCCCGGCACGATCTTCATGCCCCGGCCCTCGGCCAGCGGCAGGAAGCGCAGGGTGTTCTCGATCTCGTCCTGGAAGTCCAGGGACTCCAGATAGTCCGGGGCCTTGCCGAACCGCTCCCCGAGCGCGAGCAGCCGGTCGGGCTGAAACAGGCTCGGCACCACGAACACGCCCCGCTCGGCGATCTCGTCGAGCGCCCTGTCGTCCGCGTAGGTGGCGTGGTCGATGACGTCGACCCCGGCGGCCAGCGCGTTACGGATGCCGGCCAGGCCCCGGGAGTGGGCCCGCACCCGGGCCCCGCGCCGGTGCGCGGTCTCCACGACCAGGGACAACTCCTCCCGCGTGAACAGGAGCTCGTCGGACCGGGCGTTGGGGAACGTGTCGTCGCCGGAGGAGAAGACCTTGATGATCTCCGCGCCCTCGTCGATCTCCTCCTCGGTGTACTTCACCAGATCGCCGAGGACGTCCACGACCGGCATCAGCTCGCGCGGCATCCGCTCCTTCAGCTCGGGTGAGCGCCGCCCCGGCGGGCCCGACACCATCAGGTCGCGGCTGCACGGGGTGATGCGCGGACCGGCGATGACACCGGCCTCGATCGCGTTCTTCAGGGCCATGTCGATCCCTGCCACCGATCCCGCCCCGACGAACGCCGTGTACCCGCAGCCCAGCAGGTCCGCCGCGTGCCGGGCGGCGTGCAGGGCGACCTCGGGCACCCGGTACTTGAACAGCGTCTCGCGGCCGGTGGTGACATTGACGTACGCGATGTGGGTGTGGCCCAGCGTCATGCCGGGCAGCACCGTCGCCCCGGCCAGGTCCCAGCGGACGAAGTCGCCCTCGGCGGGGGCCTCGGAGGCCGGCAGCACGGCCTCGATGCGCTCCCCGGCCACCAGTACGGAGCGGGCGGGCAGCGACGCGCGGCCCAGACCCTCCTGAACGGTGACGTCGTGCAGCAGCAGTCGGCGGTCAGTGGTCACGGTCGGCTCCCCAGAAGCAGTCGGGTGCTTTCGGACCGGGCGAGTACCGCGGGCCCGAACACCATCCACACCATGGGGACGCCCGGGCGCGAGACCTGGAACTCCAGGCGGTGCGCGGCGCGGCCCGGCTCGTTGGTGACGGCGGCGTCCGCGCGTCCCTCGGCCACCAGCTGTGCGGCGTGAATGGTGGACTCGGCGGGCACCCAGGCGATGTCGTAGCCGCCCCGGCCGCCCTCGGCCCCGTCGAGCAGCTCCACCAGACGGCGGGTCTCGTGCAGGGTCGCCAGCCGCAGTATCCCCTCGCGCAGACCTTGCGGTCCGGTGGCGATGCCGTACTCGGGGGTCGGTGTGGAGAAGGTGGCGTCCAGCCGCAGCCGGGGCGACCAGAAGAAGCGGGTCGCGCACTCGGCGGCCCCCGGCACCAGGGCGTAGGCGGGACCGCTGCGGCTGCCGACGGCGGCGAGCAGCTCCTCGAAGGAGTCGTACGGTACGGGCTCCACCACGGGACCGCCGAGGTGGGCGAACCGGTGCCCGAGGCGGGCGAGGGCGACCATCGACGTGGTGCCCTCCGGGCCGAGGGTGCCGACCCGCAGGGTGCCGGGCCGCAGCAGCGGTGAGTGGGGTATCCGGGCGGGCTCCCACAGGATGGGGAACGGCGTCGTGTCGGCGTCGGCGTCGCCGCCCAGGACACCCTGGGCGCGGAGCAGGGGCTCGGTCATGCGCGGTGCCCCCGGGCCCCGGCGAGCCGGCGGGCGGCGGCCGTCTCGTGGTCGACGGCGGTACGCCGGTCGTGGATGCGTGCCGCCTTCCAGCTGACGAAGGCGCCGGTCGTGGTGACCGGGTCCAGCTCGTCCGGCAGCTCCACCCGGCAGCGCACCCCGAGCGCGTCGGCGACCCGCGCCGCGTGCGCGGCCTCCAGCCCGGGCACGGGGCCCTCGGGCAGGTCGAGCCGGACGGTGATCAGGTCCTCGCCGTCCTCGGCCCGGTCGATGACGACCTGGTAGCCGTAGCTGTGGTCGATCCGGCGCAGGACGGCCTGCTCGATCTGCCAGGCCTGGAAGCTGTGGCCACCGAGCACGATCCGGTCGCGGGTGCGGCCGACGACCCGCATGACGGGGCCCCGGATCCCGCATCCGCACGTGTTGTCGTAGAGCTCGACCAGGTCGCCGGTGCGGTAGCGGATCAGCGGCTTGATGCCGTCGATCAGCATGGTGACGACCAGTTCGCCGGTGCCCCGGTCGCCGAGTGCGGCGCCGGTGTCCGGATCGACCAGTTCGGCGATGTAGTTGGGCCGGGCCAGGTGGAGCCGGCCGTGTGCGCAGGCCGAGGCGATCACCAGGGTCTCCTGGGAGCCGTAGAGCGCGTTGTACGTCCGGGCGCCCCAGGCCTGGTCGATCTGGCGGGCCAGGTCGGGGGTGCACATCTCGCCGGTGACCAGGAAGACCTTCACGGCGAAGTCGCGGCGCGGGTCGAGCCCCTGCTCACGGGCGGCCCGGGCGAGCGAGAGGGCCACGTTCGGCGTGCAGAACACCACGTCCAGGGCCAGGTCCCGCATCAGCTGCAGGGCCTTGGGGAAGCCGATGACGGGGGAGTAGGGCCAGATCTTCGCGACGGCCGAGCCCACGTTGCGGGCCACGTCGCCGAGGGTGTCGCCGAGCGAGTGCACCTCGGTGGGGCCCATCACGCCGACGCGGGGAGCCCGGTCGCCGAAGACGTCCGCGAAGATGTTCCGCCAGCTCTCCGTCACATGGGCGTTGGAGGCGATCACCTCGCGCGGGTCGCGGGGGCAGGGGGTGGCCGGTCCGGTCGTGCCGGTGGTCTCGTAGAAGAAGCAGGCCTCGTCGAGATCACGGCTGAGGACGTCGGACATGGCCGTGCGCAGATCGTCCTTCGTGGTGAAGGGCAGCGAGCGCACGTCGTCGAGGGTGAGCCGGGCGGCCGGTACGCCGGCCAGATGCCGGGCGTAGAAGGGTGAGCCGTCCTGCGCGAGCGCGACGACGTCACGCAATTGCCGCTGCGCCCACACCTCCCACTCGTCGTCGCCGAGTTCACCCGCGGTGTACCGGTCGTGCAGCGTCAGATAGCGCTCGATGAAGTCGCGGTGCTTCCCGGATGCGGGCAGCCACATGGATCCCCCAGGTGATTCGGCGGGTGCGGTGGACGGAGTGCCGTGCACCGGGCGCAGGCCCGGGTGCGCCCGTACGCGTCCGGGAAGCGGCTATCCGATACTGCGGGCCGCACCGATGCGCCCTCAATTAGCCTTAGGAAACAGTCCGTTCGCTCTTGGTGGCAGTGCCCTCGCCGCCCGCACCGGTCACGCGGACGCTCTGGCCGCGGCCACGAACTGCCTGATCAGCTCCGGGTCCTTGACGCCGCGGGTGCGCTCGACCCCGCTGGAGACGTCCACCCCCCAGGGCCGCAGGCCCGTGACCGCCCCGGCGACGTTGTCCGGGGACAGCCCGCCGGCGAGGAGCCAGGGGCCGGTGGGGGAGACGCCGAGGGCGGCCGGGTCCCACCGCTCGCCGGAGCCGGGCCGGGGTGAGTCGATGATCAGCAGGTCCTCGCCGTACGCACCGGTCTCCAAGGGTGCCCCGCCCTGCGGGGAGGTGGCCCGGATCAGCCGGAACCCGTCGGCGCGCAGCGCGGCGAACGCCTCGGGGGGCTCCGCCCCGTGCAGCTGCACGGTGTCGACGCCCGCCTCGGCGGCGGCCCGGCGCACCTCGTCGAGCGGCTCTCCGCGGAACACGGCGACCGTCGCGGTCCCCTCCGGCACCAGCGCGGCCAGCGCGCGGACGTCGGCGGGGGCGACCTGGCGCGGGCTCGGCGTGAGGACGAAGCCGATCGCGTCGGCCCCGGCGTCCACCGCGGCCGCCACATCCTGCGGGCGGCTCAGACCGCATACCTTGACGTACATGTCTTCTCCTGGATCCGGAACGGGAACGGGAACAGCAATGCTGTCAGGGCCGGCACTCACGACCGGACCGCGGTACGGGAGCACAGGAAGACCAGTGCGGCCGCGGTCAGCCCGCCCGCCGTCAGGGCCAGCGCGGTCCGCGGACCGGCCGCGGAGGCGAGCAGCCCGCCGAGCAGGCCGCCCACCGGGATCACCGCCCAGGTGAGGAACCGGAAGGTGGCGCTGACCCGGCCGATGAGTTCGGGGGGCACGGTCGCCTGGCGCAACGTGATCGAGTGGATGTTGAAGATCGCGATCCCGTAGCCGTTGAGGACGTAGCCGGCGCCCAGGAGCGCGTATCCGAGCCCGCTGCCGGCTCCGGCCGCGAGCGGCAGCAGCAGCGTGGCCGAGGAGGCCACCACCATGCCGGTCACCATGGCGCGGCCCACCCCGAGCCGCTTCCCGAGCCGGCCCGCGGACAGTGCGCCGCCGAACGCCCCGACGCTGCCGACCGCGATGACGATGCCGAGTCCGGCCGGGCCGAGGTGCAGGACCCGGATGGCATAGAGCGGGAAGACGACCAGGACGACGTCCCAGAGCAGGTTGTACAAGGAGGCGTGCAGCATGATCACGCGCAGCAGCCTGCTGTTCAGCGTCATGCGCAGCCCCGCGGCGATGTCCTTGCGTACGGAGGACCGGGCACCGGCCGGGCAGACCGGCCGCGTCTCCGGGGTGCGGATCCGCAGCAGCATGGCCGCGCCGAAGAGATAGCCCAGGCAGTCCACCAGGATGGCCACGGGGGCCGTGAGCACCTGGATCAGTGTCCCGCCGAGGCCCTGCCCGGCGGTCTCCGCGACCGAACGGCTGGCCTGCAGCTTGCTGTTGCCCTCGACCAGCTGCTCCTTGGCCACGAGGGAGGGCACGTACGCCTGGTACGCCACGTCGAACAGTGCGGTGAGCACCCCGGTCGCGAACGCCACGGCGCACAGGGCCCAGATGCCCAGCCCGCCGAGCCAGGCGAGCAGCGGTACCGCGGTGAGGATCGCGGCCCGTCCGAGGTTGGCGGTGATCAGGAGCGGACGGCGGCGCACCCGGTCGGCCAGCACCCCGGCGAGCAGGGTGACGCACAGCACCGGCAGGTACTGGGCGCTGTTCAGCAGCCCCAGCTGGGCGGGGCTCGCGTCGAGGAGCACGATCGCGGTGACCGGCAGGGCCAGTTCGGTGACCCGGGAGCCGAGTAGGGAGACCGTCTGTCCGGCCCACAGCCTGCGGAACTCCCGGTGGTGCCACAGACCGCGGGGTGGTGGCTGCGGAGCCGGCGGACCGGCCAGGTCGAGGAGCTCAGCCGACGACATGGACGGCCTCCCGGGCGGTCGGCCCCCCGGCGCCCGCGGGCTGCTCGCCCTGCGGGTGCCAGTCGAGCCGGTAGGCGGCGAGAGTCCGCGCGATCGCCGCCTCGACGTCTGCCGAGCGGTCCGCCCGGTAGCGGAAGGTGCCGGCGGTGTGCACGGCGCCGCCGTTGCCGCTGAGCACCGTGCCGGGCGGCGGCAGCGTCTCGGAGCAGAGCGCCGGGACCCGGCCCACCAGCGAGGTCACCGCGTCCACGACGGCCGGGCGCACAGGCGGCTCGGGCATCATCAGGTACCCGGCGACCGGGCCGTCCAGGTCCATCGGCGCAATCGTCATGTCCTCGCCGAGCTGCACCTGGGCGGAGGCGGCGACCAGGTCGACCCCGTACACCTCCTCCCAGATGACCCGGACCTGACCGCCGCCGGCCCGGGCCCCGATCTCCAGGAACACCAGGTCGTCGCCGTCGCCGGAGGGCCGCGGGGAGCGGAAGACCTCCAGGTGGAAGACGTCGTCGGTGAGGGCGAGGGCGGCGCACACGCGCTCGGCGAAGTCGGTCACCCGCTCCTCGAAGTCCCGGTCGTCGTTGGCGACCGAGCTGAAGGCCGTTCCGGTGGCGAAGTCGAGACAGCTGCCCCCGCAGCGCCAGGACCGCGAGGTGAGCAGCCTGCCGCCCTGCACCACCCCGTCGATCTGGTAGAGCGCCCCGTCGATGAACTCCTCGCACTGGGCGTCGGTGAGGCCCGCGCCGTCCAGCAGGGTGTCCAGCTGCCCCTCGGAGCGCACCACGTGCACGCCCTGACTGTCGGCGCCCGCACGCGGCTTGAGTACGAACGGGTAGCCGTGGCGCGCGGCGAACTCCCGCACCTGCCCGGCCGTCGGCGTCTCCTGGAAGGCGGGCACCCGAAGGCCCGCCGCCGCGACCAGACCCTTCATCACGACCTTGTCCCGTACGGCGGCGACCTCCTTCGGGCCGCGGCCCGGGATGCCGAAGTGCCGGCGGATCTCGCCCGCGGGCTCCAGGTCGAACTCGGAGAGGGCGAGGACGTGCGTGAAAGGGCCGTACAGCGCGATGAGCTGTGCGGTCTGCGCCAGGACGTCTCCGGTGTCGGAGAGGTCGGACAGCACGCGGATGTCCTCGGCCAGCTCCTCGTCGAGCGGCGCCCGGCCCGCCGCAGTGGTCAGATAGGCGACGCGGTCGACGCTGTGGTCGACGTAACGGTGGTACTCCGCAAAGGAGTTGTTCCAGCGGTTGATGATGAGGATATGGCGGTTCATCGGGTCTCCGGATGGTTCGTGGACGGTCCTGCGCATGGCTCAGCTGAAGGTGACGGCACGCTCGGCGCGTCGCAGCACCCTCGCCGTCTCGCGGTAGGAGGCCCCCGCCGCGAGCACGTAACCGAGCCGCCCCGCCGAGCTGCCGGGGTCCGGCAGCGCGCTGCCCGGCGGGAGGAGGACACCTATCTCGCGCACCCGGGGGTCGGACTCGATCACCGGGTCGACGCGGAACTCGCGGTAGGTGTCGAGGCCGGGCCGCAGGAAGTAGCGGATGCCGGCCCGGGTGCCGGAACGGGGCGCGGCCGGTTCGGGGTTGGGGAGGCCCAGGTAGCAGCGCAGCATGATCTCGTACAGATCGTGGCCGCAGGCGAGTCGCAGCAGGTCGGGGATGCGGTCGCCGGGCAGTCGCGCCGCGACCTCCATCAGCAGCGGGCCGCGGGCGGACATCCGCAGCTCGGCGTGGAACGGGCCGATGCCCAGGGCGACGGCCTTCAGGACGTGGGCGATGTACGTCCGGATCTCCTGGGCCGGCGAGGGCTTCAGCTGGGCGGGCACGATGTGCCCGACCTCGACGAAGTGCGGTTCGGCCCCCAGGATCTTCTCGGTGATGCCGAGGATGTGCACCTGGCCGTCCTCGACGTACCCCTCGACGCTGTACTCCGGCCCCTCGACGTACTCCTCGACCAGCACCAGTCCGAGACCGCCGCGCGATCCGTCGGCCCGGCCGGAGCGCAGCGCCCGGCGGAACGCCGCCACCGCCTCCGCCTCGGAACCGGCCCTGCGGACGTCGAGGCTTCCCGACTGGTCGACCGGCTTGACCACGCACACCGGCCCGAGCTCCGCGTAGGCGGCGGCCGCCGACCGTGCGCCGGAGACGATCCGGTACCGCGGCTGGTCGAGCCCCGCCGCGTCCACGGCCCGGCGCATCCGGTGCTTGTGGCGCAGGGACTCCACGCCCGCCGGGTCGATGCCGGGCAGGCCGAGTGAGGCGGCGGCGTGCGCGGCGAGCGAGACGAAGTGCTCGAAGCCGGGCAGGACCGCGTCCAGCGGGGTCTCGGCGTGCAGGGTACGGATGAGGTCGAGTACGGCGGCCTGGTCCGAGGTGTCGGCGGTGATCACCCGGTCGGCCTTCGCGGGGACGGTGTCTGGCCCGGCGAAGGCCGTCAGGACGAGGGCGGTGTGCCCGAGTTCGTGAGCCCGGGTGACCAGTTCCAGTCCGGAGGAGCGGGGCTCGATGATCAGAACGGTGCTCATGCTGCTTCCTGCGGGGCCGGGGTGCCGGAGTCCGCGAACGCGGCGGCGCGCGCGGTGTCGAGGAGTTCCATGGACTCCAGGTGCAGGGCGAGGTCGCTGCGCGGTGCCGGGGACTCGCCACGGAAGTGGGCGTACGCCTGCTCGATGAACCGGGTCAGCGGGGCATCCTGGACGACCTTGCGGACCGGTCGTCCCGCGATGCGGACCTGGCCGAAGTCGTCGTCGCCCGAGACGGGGTAGTCCGCCACGAGGGTGCCTTCGGTGCCGTGGATGTGCAGCCGGCGGCGGCGTACCGGCGAGGCCAGATCGGTGTACAGCGTGGTCCGTACGCCGGAGGTGTGCCGCAGGGTGACCTCCGCGCCGCCCAGCCGGGCGAGCCGGCCGGAGGGCAGCGGAAGGTCCCAGCCGCGCGAGCCGGTGACCTCCGCGACGGGCCCGGCGAGGTGCAGGGCGAGCAGCAGCTGGTGCGGCAGCTCCACCTCGAACGCGCTGCCGTGCCCCTGGGTCTGCAGCGAACGGCGGAAGCGCGGCTTGCTCTGCTCCATGTGGTACGAGACCGGCTCACCGATCGTCCCCGAGGCGACGAGCTCCTCGGCGGCCTCGGTGACCCTGCTGGCGGGCCAGACGCTCATCGGCAGCACCACGGCCCCGGTGGCCTCCGCGAGGTCCACCAGATGGGCGGCCTCCTGCACGGTGTGCGCGATCGGCTTCTCCAGGATGAAGTGCTGGGCCCCGGCGTGCAGGAGCTGCTCGAGGCAGTCCCGGTGGGCGTCGGGCGGCACCGCCACGTGGAAGACGGCGTCGGCCACCCGGTGGCCTGCCGCCCACAGCGCCGTCACGGCGCCGCGGACGTCCGGCACCCACTCTCCTCCCGCCACCTCGGCGGGGCGCGGATCGACGGCTATCACCGTCGACCGGCCGCCCGTGATGTCCCGCAGCGCGCGATGGTGCAGATCGCGGCCCGCGTGTCCGTATCCGACGATGACGGAAGGTGAATTGCCTTTCTTCCTCATCTGTTTACCGCCCTTCGCTGTCGTAGTGAAAGGAGCTTCGCAGCGGGCCGGGAGAGACTTCCAGGCCAATTCTCCGGGCCCCTGGCGGACCACTTGGAAGGGACTTTTCCGGTCGGTGATGCCTCGAAGGAAACACGCCCGGCCGCCGAGGTGGTATCGGCAGGACCGCTTTCTCAACAGGGCTGGTGGATACGCTTCTCCGAGGTATTCGGAAATTGCGGCACCCATTCAATTCACCTGCAGAAGGAGTCGATCGATGAGCCTCGAAGGCCGGTCCGCCCTGGTCACCGGTGGTTCCCGCGGCATCGGGCGGGCCATCGCGCTCCGTCTCGCGGCCGACGGTGCCGCCGTCGCCGTGAACTACCGCTCCCGCAAGGACGAGGCCGAGCGCACGGTCGAGGAGATCACCGCCCTGGGAGGGCGGGCGATCGCCCTGCAGGCCGACGTGTCGGACCCGGACGCGGCCCAGCGACTGGTCGACGAGGCGATGGCCGGCCTCGACGGGCTGCACATCCTGGTGAACAACGCCGGAGTGGCGCAGGACGGGCTCATATTCGACCAGTCGCCCGAGGACTGGTGGGAGGTGCTCAAGGTCAACGTCGGCGGCGTCTACCACTGCACCCGGGCCGTCGCAGGTCACTTCATGTCCCAGCGCGACGGCAACGTCATCAACATCTCCTCGGTCATGGGGGAGGGCGGCTGGGTCGGGCAGTCCAACTACTCCGCCTCCAAGGGCGCCGTCAACGCCTTCACCCGGGCCGCCGCCGTCGAGCTGGCGCGCTTCGAGGTCCGGGTCAACGCGGTCCTCGCCGGGTTCACCACCACCGACCTGATCGGCGGACTGCTGGAGAAGGACGGGGGCAGGACCATCAAACGGCAGCTGCCGCTGCGCGAGTTCGCGACGCCCGAGCAGGTCGCCGGAGCGGTCTCCTTCCTGGCCGGCGAGGACTCCACGTACATCACCGGGGAGCTGCTGCGCGTGGACGGCGGCTGGGCCGGACAGCTGGGCCTCGGCCGGCCCAAGTAGACCTGCCGGCCCCGCACACGGCGGTCGGCACAGGTACGGAGGAAGCCCCGGGGAGATGCTCCCCGGGGCTTCCTCCGTACCTCGCGTCATCAGCCGATCCGGGCCAGCCCGCGGGCGTTGCGCCGGCCGGAGCCGCGGGAGACGGCCAGCGGGTCCCAGCCCTTCTCGCGCTCCGGAAGCAGGTCCGGGTCGCCCAGCAGTGCGCCCCGGTGGACCTCGGCCATGAGACCGCGGCCCAGGATCTGTCCGGCCAGGGCCATGCCGCCCGCGGCCGAGCCGGTGATGCCCGTGCCGTGCCGGGTGTTGGTCCCCACCATGTGGAGCCCCTCGATGCTGGTGCGGGTGTCCGGGCGGCTGCCCGTGCCACCCCACTCGGCCAGTCCGTACGGCGTCCCGCCGGTGGCGAGCGTGTAGCGCTCGTGGGTGATGGGCGTCGCCGTCTCCAGGTGCACGATGTGCTCGCGGAACGGGCCCAGCGCCTCCTCCGCCGCGCTCAGCATCGACTCGGTCAGCTCGGCCTTGCGCCGCTGGTAGCCGTCGTTGCGCCGGTATCGCTCGCCGGCCGCCGGGCCCGTGTTCACGCCCCAGTAGTCGTATCCGGGCGGACACAGCGTCATCACCTGGAAGTTGCTGTGGCCCGGCGGGCAGACGGCCGCGGTGCCCGGGTCCTTCAGCGAGGCGAACGACGCGAAGAGGAAGGGCACCGGGCTGATGGACTCCTTCGCCACCTGCTCGTAGTAGGCCTCGATGTCGTCGTCCCGGTACCACCACAGATTGGCGTTCGGGCGGGCCGGAAGCTCCTTGTCGGTCGCGATGTAGAGCGTGGCCAGCGGCAGTGCCATCTTCGCCTGCCGGGTCCTCGACACGACCCTGCGGCCGAAGTGCTCCTCGCCCACGAGGTCGAACACGGTCCGGGAGTAGTCCGCGTTGGACACCACCAGGGGGGCGCTGTGAACGTCGCCGTCCTTCATCCCCACCCCGGTGACCCTGCCGTCCTCCACGAGGATGCGCTCAACCCGGCTCCTGGTCCGCAGCTCCCCGCCGTGCGCCTCCAGTGCCTCGACCAGCGCCGCGGCGAGCACCTGGCCACCGCCCTCGGGGTAGTAGGCGCCCCGCAGGTAGTGATCGGTGACGGCCGCATGGGTGGATACGGTGGCCTGACGCGGCCCCATCCCGTAGTTGGGCGACTGGGCGGCGAGCACCGTACGGGCGCGCGGCGTCAGCCCGCAGTGGTCGAACAGCTCGGTGAGCGTACGGCGGCCCCATTCGGCGGTGACCGGAGTGCGCGCGAGCAGCTCGGCCAGCGACGGCTCACCGTCCGACAGCATCATCGAACGGGTCTCCGCGGCGACGGCCGCGCAGATCCGGGTGAACCGCTCGATGCCCTCGCGCTGGGCCGGCAGGGCAGCCGTCAGCCGCTTCGTGTACGCCTCCCACCCCACGGGCACGTCCACCGTGAGGCCGGGCAGGACGATCCGGTCGAAGCCGCCCCGGTCCATCTCCCGGTACGTCACCCGTCCGTCGAGCCCCAGCCCGGAGAAGATCGCCGGCAGCAGCCCGCCCGGACCGCAGTCGCCCAGGTAGTGGACGCCCACGTCGAACTCGTAGGCCCGGCGGCGGCGGAACACATGGCTGTTGCCCCCCGCCACGTCGTGCTGCTCCAGCACGAGGACGCGGCGGCCGCTCACGGCCAGGTACGCCGCACACACCAGGCCGCCCATGCCGCTTCCGACGACGATGGCGTCCCACTCATCCCGCTTCACCATGCGGCTCTACCGTCCTGTTCTTGTAGGCGGGACTCAGGGGCCCCGGCTGCCGGGGCCCCTCAGGTTGCTGCCGGCTTCCTGCCGGCCGGGCTCAGACCCGCTCGCGTACGACGAGCGCACCGGCGTTGCCGTCGTGGCCGACCGAGGTGACCAGGCCGATACGGGGGCCCCGGCTGCCCGGCGAGCTCTGCCAGCGGGCGAGGAGTGCCGCGAGCTGCAGGGCACCGCCCGCGCTGTACGTCTCGCCCAGCACCTCGGTGACCCGCACCGGCTCCGGCAGGTGTCCGAGGGCGAGCCGCACAGCTCGCTCCTCCACCCGGTCGAGCCCGATGTGGTCACCGGCGCCCAGGGACACGTCGGCCACGTCCTGTGCGGTGACCCCACTGCGCTCCAGGGCCCGGTTGATGGCGGTGACCAGGCCGTTCGTCAGACCGCGGTCGAGCCCGGCCCGCCGTTTGACCCCGGTCCAGCCGAAGAAGCCGACCTCGCAGGCCAGCAGCTCAGCGAGGACGGGCTCCCCGGCCGACTCCTCGGCCCTGACGACGAAGACGGCACTGCCCTCGCCGACCGGAGCGGCCTCCCGCAGCGTTCCGGCATGGTGCCACGCCCAGGCCGTCGGGGCGCTGAGCTCCTCGGCACCACCGACGAGCAGCTCCTCGGCGCGTCCTGCCGCCATGGCGAGCCTCGCGTGCCGGAAGGCGTAGAGGCTGGCGCTGCGGCCGCCGGCCACCGTGGCGTTCAGGCCCTTGAGCCCGTGGCGGATGGCCATCTGCCCGGCGCTGCAGTTCATGACGCTGCCCGCGAACTTGCCCGGGTTGATCAGGTAGGGCTTGTCCAGGGTGAGCGTCTCGTACAGCAGGTCGGAGTAGCCCGCGATGCTGCCGGTGTTGGTGGCCAGCACCACGCCGGTCCTGGCCGGGTCCGTACCGGCCGCGGCCGGCCCCGCCGCTTCGAGCGCCTGCTTGCAGGCGACCAGGCTCAGACCGGCGAGCCGGTCCAGGTTCTTGGTGCCCTTGCGCCCCAGGTGGTCGGCGGCCTTGAAGCCGGGGACCGGCCGCACCGGACGCGGCGGGTACGCCGCGTCCGCTCCGGCGACGGGCTCGGGCACCGAGTCCCGGGCCGCCGGCCCGGCCAGGGGCGCCAGCCCGTAGCCCGCGCTGGAGACCACTCCGACGCCGACGACCGGCAGGGGCTGCACGGGCGCGGCCGTGGTCACAGGTACCTCCCGAGGATGGTGATGACGTTGTTGCCACCGAAGGCGAAACCGTGGTTCTGGACGATCTCGACCCGGGCGTCCCTGCCCCGGCCCGGGACGCAGTCCACGCCGGGGCCCAGCTCCGGGTCGGTCTCGACCAGGTTCGCGGTCGGCGGCAGGAAGCCCTGCTCCAGGGCGGTGCAGCAGGCGATGGCGCCGAAGCCGCTCGCGGCGCCCATGGTGTGGCCGAGCATCGACTTGATCGAGCTGATCGGCGGCAGCCGGTCGCCGAAGACCTGGCGGACCGCCCGGACCTCGGTCGCGTCGTTGGTCGGTGTGCCGGTTCCGTGGGCGCAGATGTAGTCGATCTGGTCGGGGACGACCCCGGCGTTGCGGTGCGCCGCCTTGATGCAGTCCGCGATGCTCGTGGCGTCCGGGTGCACCATGTGGGAGGCGTCGCAGTTCGCGGCGTACCCGAGCACCTCGGCGTAGATACGGGCCCCGCGGGCCAGTGCGTGGTCGAGCGGTTCGAGCAGCAGCGCGGCCCCGCCCTCGCCGGTGATGATGCCCGAGCGGTTGGCGTCGAACGGCTGCGGCAGGTCCTTGGCCATGGCGCCCAGGGCGTAGAACCCGGCGTGGGTCAGCCGGTTCACCGAGTCGGCACCGCCGGCCAGCATGAAGTCGGCCTCACCCAGGCGCACCATGTCGAAGGCGTACCCCAGCGCGTAGTTGCTGGCCGAGCAGGCGGTCGGGATGGTCTGCGCATCACCGCTCAGGCCGAGTTCGGCGTTGACGGCGCCCGCTATCTGTCCGGCGGGCAGCTGTCCGACCAGGCGCGGCTCCAGGCCCTTCAGGCCCTGGTTGACCCACTGGCCGCCCAGGCTCTGGGCCACCGCGGACTCGCCGCTGGTGGTGCCCATGATCGAGCCGGACCGGCCGGCGGAGAGCAGCAGGGGGTCGATACCGGAGTCCTCGACCGCCAGCCGGGAGGCGGCGGCGGCCAGGAGCGCGCTGCGGCCCCAGCGGTCGGGATCGAGGTGGTGCAGGAGGGCGGCCGGGTCGAAGTCGTCGACCTCGGCTGCCTTGCGGCTGGGGAAGGGGGTGGCGTCGAAGCTGCGGGCCGGCCCGATGCCGACCCGGCCCGCCCGGAGGGAATCGGCGAACTCGCGCACGCCGATTCCGACCGGGCTGACCGCTCCGAGCCCCGTGATGACGACTCGGCGCAAGGTCGACTCAGGCATTCCGCGCGCATCCCTCGACGGCGAGCAGCAGCGAGCGGAGCGTGGTCAGGGACTCCAGCTCCTCCTTGGGGAGGACGAAGCCGAGCTCCTTCTCTATTCGGGAGACCACGGTTATCAGCGTGAGCGAGTCACTGTCGTAGTCCTCGATGAACAGGCCGTCCTCGGTCAGTTCACCGTCTTCCAGTTCCAGTTCCTCGTTGACGATGTCGATGACGCGGATCCGCAGCTCGGCATCCAGTTCCACGGTCTGCACGGTCATGATGGGTCCTTTCGTAAGGAGAGAACGTGAAGGGGTAACGCGACAGGTCTCAGGGATCGGGGTGGACGGATCAGACGGCGGCCGGGGTCGGCGGCGTGAGGGTGATGGCGTCGATCTGCGTCAGCAGGAGCAGGTCCTGGCGGAAGCCCCAGTGCTCGACGACCTTGCCGTTCTCGATCCGGTAGATGTGGCTCTGCTCGACGTCCACGTCGCGGCCGGTCGCCGCGATGCCCAGGAAGTCGCCGGTGTGCTTGCCGGTGAAGCGCAGCCGCAGGACGGCGCGGTCACCGTCGGAGAAGCTGTCCAGGTGCTCCCACTTGGCGCCGGCGAAGGCGCTGTGCACCCAGCGCGCGGTGCCGAGGTAGCCGTACGGGCCGTTCGGGACGCCGGCCTGCGCCTCGTGGTCGACGAAGTCGTCCGCGACGTACTTCAGGGCGGCCTCCTCGCTCAGGTCGTTGAAGATCAGGCCCATGTTGATGGAGAGGTCGAGTGCTTCGGTGCTCATCTGATTGCTCCTCGAACGGTCGGGAGGGAACCCGGGGAGAGACCCCGGAAATCTGTGGTCGCGGGCCCGGCGGGACCGCTCAGTGCCCGGCGCCCAGCCCGCCGGTGACCGGGATGACCCCCGCGGTCACGTACGAGGCGTCCTCGCCGGCGAGGAAG
Organism: Streptomyces sp. NPDC005761; assembly: GCF_040630635.1. Classification (NCBI taxonomy): domain Bacteria; kingdom Bacillati; phylum Actinomycetota; class Actinomycetes; order Kitasatosporales; family Streptomycetaceae; genus Streptomyces; species Streptomyces sp. NPDC005761. Next base: position 73,419 of record NZ_JBEXXX010000001.1, read on the forward strand.
CGCACGGCCGCGGCCACCTCCTCGGGGGTGCCGGTGCGGGCCAGTGCGGTCCTGGCCAGGGCCGCCTTCCGGCGGGCGTCGGTGACGTGCTCGACCATGTCGGTCTCGATCATTCCGGGGGCCACCACGTTGACGGTGACGTTGCGCCGGCCCAGCTCGATGGCGAGCGAACGGGCGAAACCGATCAACGCCGCTTTGGCGGACGCGTAGTTGGTCTGCCCCGGAGCGCCGGACATGCTGTTGATGGACGACATGTAGATCAGCCGGCCCCAGCGGGCCTTGATCATCGCCGGGACGACCTCGCGGGTCACGGTGACGGCGGCCTGGAAGTTGGTCTCCATCACGGCCCGGAAGTCGTCCTCCGGCATGCCGATCAGCAACTGGTCACGGGTGATCCCCGCGTTGGAGACGAGGACCTCGACGGCCCCCTGCTGGATGGACACCTCTTCGACAGCGGCCTTGACCTGCTCGGGGTCGGTCACGTCGCACCGTACGGCGAAGAAGCCGGGCGGGGCTTCGCTGCTGTGGTGGGTGATGGCGACCTTGTGGCCCTCGGCCGCCAGGGCCCGGGCGGTGGCGAGCCCGATGCCCCGGTTTCCGCCGGTGACGAGTACGGAGCGGCTCATGTGCACTTCCTCCTGGTGGAGTGCCGCGGACCTGCCGGCCGGGGCCGGACCGCGGTCGGGGTCGGGTTCGTGGAAGGGCTCGGGGAAGGGCGCCTCATGAGACGCCGTCCCACAGGGCTGCGAGCTGCTCGCCGGCGCTCTCGGCATCGAGGAAGAGCACCGACTGCCAGCCGGCCGCCTCGGCGCCGGCGCAGTTCTGCGCGAGGTCGTCCACGAGCACACAGCGCTCCGCGGGAACTCCGGCCCGCCGGGCGGCGAGTTCGAACATGCCGGGTGACGGCTTGCGGTGGCCCACCTCGAACGACAGGATCACGTCGTCCCAGAGCCCGTCGGGCTCGATCATGCGCCGCCAGTACGGGTCCCACGCGGGCACCATGTTGGAGAGCATCCCGACGAACGCCCCGCGGTCCCGTGCCTTGCGCAGCTGGGCCAGCCAGTCGTGGTTGGTCTCCCGGCCGTCGAACCAGGCGTCCGCCATCGTGGTGAGGCGGAGTGTGACGCCGTGCTCTGCCTCCAGCACGTCGCCGATCTCCTGGAGCCACGCCTCCTCGGTCACCACGGGGGTGTCGATCGGCTCCATGATGTCGCTGGTGCCGTACCGGGCCGTGACCGTGGCCAGGGCCCGCGCGAGGACCTGTTGGTCGAGGCCCATCGAGGCGCAGAACGTCTTCATGGTGTGGGCGAGCGGAGGGGTGAGGACCCCGCCGAAGTCCGACCAGACGGCCAGTCGGGGTGGTGTCGTGTCAGGCATGCCAGGTCCTCAGGATCCGTGGAGGTGGGAGACGTCGGCGACGGTGACGGTGAGCTCCGCGATCTCCTGCGCGTCCTGGTGGAAACGGACCCGTATCGCGTGCTGCCCGGAACCGGCCGAGGCCGGGGTCGCGGTCGCGGTCAGCGGGACGTCCAGTTCGGCGAAGCGCTCGAACCCGCCCTCGTAACCGACCGCGCAGAGAGATCCGGAGCCGGCCCCCGCGGCCCCCGCTGTCAGCAGCGCCAGCTGGCGCGCCGCCTCCACCAGGGTCATGGCCGGGAGATGGTCGTAGACGTGGTCGAACAGCGCGGGGTTGTCGAAGCGCGGTGCGACCCGGGCCGTGACCGAGTCCGCGCCGAACTCCGGCTCCGTGAGCACGACGTTCAACGGGTTGTCACGGCCCACCAGCTCCGGGGCGACCCGGCCGACCGCACCCGGTTCCTCGGTGAAGTCCGAGCTGAGCGGCGCGGGCGTGCCGCGCTGGGCGTGCCGCAGGATCTCGTTCTCGTCCCCCTTGAGGAAGAGCACGTCCATGGAGTGGTCGCCGACGTGCACGTCACCCATGTAGATCCGCTGCTCCAGCCGGCCCTTGCGGTAACGCCCGCTGTGCCGTGCGGTCTTGCCGAAGAAATCGGTGTCCACGCGCGGCGGACCGGCTTCGCCGCCGATCCGCAGCGCGTCCAGGTTCCGCAAGGAGAACTGGAAGGCGTGCACGATCGCCATCGTTCCCGCCGGAACCCCGGCGTTGGTGTGGGAACCGGCGATCGCCGCCTGCCGCCCCGCCTCCAGCAGCAGCAGGGAGTCGTGCAGCTTCGGCTGCTGCCGGTGGTCGCTGTAGTAGAGGTGGGTGAGCGGCAGATGGATACCGGCCGTCACCGCCATCGGCCGCAGGCTCCTGACGTCCGTGACGAAGACCTCGGAGATCGCGGAGCGGTGGGCGAGGGAGCGCTCGATCGTGCGTCCGTACTCGATGGCAGGAGCCACGGACGTCGTGGCGTCTTCCAGCACCTGGGTGGTCATCGGTTCCTCCGAACCAGTTCTCGTCAGTGGTCAGCCGGGCGGCGGTCCGGTCAGCGACCGGGACCCCGGGTTCTCCTCGGTCCGGTCAACTGACCGGGACCGACCCCGGGTTCTCCTCGGTCCGGTCAGCCGACCGGGACCGACACCGGGTTCTCCTCGGCCGCGTCGTCGCCGGCCCGCTCCGCGCTCCGCCTGATGAACAGGCCGCTCACCGTGCCGATCATCACCACGGCCACACCGATCCACAGGGCGGCCTCCAGACCGTCCGTGAACGCCGCGGCCGGATTGCCCGAGGTGTTGTCGGCGAACTGACGGCTGAAGACGGTCGTGAGCGCGGCGACACCCAGCGCACCGCCGAACTCGCGGCTGGTGTTGTTGGCACCGGAGGCCTTGTTCTGCTCGTTCTCCGGGACCGCCGAGATGACCGTGGCGGGGTTGCCCGCGAAGACCAGACCCATACCGATGCCGGCCAGCGCCAGCGCCGGCACCAGGGCGCCGTAACCCACGTCGGGCGTGACGACCAGGGCGATCCAGCCGAGCCCGATGCCCTGCAGGGCACAGCCCGCGGCCTGGAGCACTCCGCCGCCGATCCGGTCCACGAACTGGCTGGCCACCGGCACCACGAACATCGGCGCCAGCGTCCACGGGATGGTCCGCAGACCCGCCTCGAAGGGGGAGTAACCCATCGGCCCCTGCAGGAACTGCGTGAGGAAGAAGATGGACCCGAAGACACCGAAGTACATCGTGATCGACACCACGTTGCTCAGCACGAAGGCCGGCGCGCGGTACATGTGAGCGGGGATGAGCGGGTGCTTGCTGTTCCGCTCGGACAGGATGAACGCCACGGCCAGCACGACCGTGAGGGACAGCCCGGTCAGGGTGGTGGGATGGGTCCAGCCGTGGTCGGCGGCCGACACGATGCCCCAGACGGCCGACACGACCGACGCCGTCACCAGCACCATGCTCGGGACGTTCAGGCTCCGCTCCTTGCCGCGGCTCTCGCTGACCGCCCACAGGGCGAGCGGCAGGGCGATCACGCCGACCGGCACGTTGATCCAGAAGATCCAGCTCCACTCGATCTTCTCGGTCACCAGGCCGCCCGCGAGCGGACCGGCGGCGATACCGAGGCCGTTGACGCCGCCCCACACACCGACGGCCAGGTTCCGCTGCGCGCGGGACACGGCGCCGACGGCCAGGGTGAGTGACACCGGAAGGATGGCTGCCGCGCCCGCGCCCTGGAACACCCGGGCGATGACCAGCGTCACGACCGAACCGGCCATCGCGCAAGCCACGGAGGACGCGGTGAACAGGGCGATGCCGCCCAGGAACACACGGCGCCGGCCGAACCGGTCACCCAGCGCCGCACCGGCCAGCAGCAGACCCGCGAAGGCCAGCACATAGCCGTTCATCACCCACTGCAGCTCCGACTGCTTGACGTCGAAGTCCTGGCTGATCTCCGCCAGCGCGTTGGTGACGACGAGATTGTCCAGCGAGACCATGAACATGGGCAGGGACGTTGCGACCAACGCCCAGAGAACGCCTCGGCTCTTGGTTGTCGTCATCGGATGTTCCCCTTGCTGCTCGTCGAGGTGCTGCTCGTGGAGTGGCCCGTGGCCCGGTGCCCGGGGCCCGAGCACGGAAGGCGGCGCAGGACGATCCGGTCCGAGGTCTCGCCGACCAGAACCGTGCCCACCTCACCGCTGAGCACGTAGTCGCCGTACGGCGTGACAGCCACCGTCGTGGGGCCGCCGACGGGCCACGGCTCCACCCGGGAGCGGACGGTGGCGCTGCGCCAGCCGTCGCGGGAGCCCACGACCTTGACGGCGTCCACTCCGCCCGGTGCGCCGACGGCCTCGCCGATGGAGTTGGTGACGACGACCAGCGAGCCGTCGGAACGCAGCCCCAGGCCGTCCGTGCCCACCAGCGGCTCAGCGAGGTCCACCTCGGCCACCTTGCGGCCGGCCGGGGCGTCGGGGCGGATCCGGAACATCCGGCCGTCGTCGTATCGGACGGCCAGCAGGTAGCCGTCCGGGTGCCACACGATGCCGTTCAGACCGACGATCTGCGCGGCGAAGCGGGGGTCGCTCACCACCGGGCTGACGTGGCCCGCGAGGTCGATCCGCTGCAACGTCTGCGACACGGAGTCCGTGACGTAGATGTTGCCCTGCGGGTCGAAGGTCAGGTCGTTGGCGAACGTCCGGGGGAGCCCCTGGGCGACGTCGATACGACGCTGCAGCTTGCCGGTGTCCAGGGCGAAGACGGCCACACCCGAGGTCGGGGGCTGATCCCCGACGTCCAGGCGCTGGCGGATCCAGAAGTCGCTGTACGCGACGAGGATGCGATTGCGTGCGGTGTCCACCCGGACGCCGAGGGTGGAAACCATGCCGATGCTCGGCGCGAGCTCCTCGACGGTGCCGTCCAGCCGGATCACCGAGAGGGTGCCCTCCAGGGCGGAGCCGACCAGGAAGGCGCGGCGCGTGGGGTCCCAGGCGACGCCTTCCGGATAGACGTCGGTGGCCCGGGTGTCGATCACGTCCGGCCCGGCGTGACGGCCGGCGACAGCAGCCGCCGGGGCGGGCGAATTCGCCAGGGCGGGGGCCGGGAGGGCCATCGGCGCTATCGCCGTGAGAACGGCTGCGGAGGCGAGCGCGGCTCTTAGCGGAAGGGCGCGGGACACGGTGTTCCTCTCATGGTGGGCCGGCGGAATCCGGACTCCGTGAAGTGAGGGGAAATGATGTGCACGGAGAAATCGAATTCCGCCGGCGCGACGGTCGGTGCAGGGGCGGTGCATTGCATTGCGTTGCGTTGCATTGCCGCGACTCGCCGGGGGGCGCGTCCACTGCGGCACACCATCGAATCTAGGTCGGCCACCGCGCGATATGTAGAGGACCTAGGACGTACCGGGAATGCCTCCTTCGAGACATTCCCGGACCGCCGTGACGCGCGCACACGCGTACGGCTGAGGGCCGTCACCCCGGTGATGCGGGTGACGGCCCTCAGCCGTGGACGGTGCCGTTCTCCGGCGCGGTCAGGCGATGTGGTCGGCCTCGAGTTCGGCGTGGTAGCGGTTCTTGAAGCCCTGGATCAACTGGCGGAGCAGCGCCGCGCTGCGCGGGTGCCGCACGTTGTGGCCGTCCGACAGGTGTATGTCGAGGACCTCGATGCTGGGGTAGGTGCTGTGCTGGGTCACGAACGCGGCGAAGACCTCGTAGGCGATCTCGCTGAACTCCGCGTCCTCCTGCGCCCACTCCTCGGCCCACTCGTCGGCAGCCTCGACGACAGGCACCGGCTGCTGCTCCTGCACGGGGAACTGCTCCTGCGCCTGGCCCTGCCCCGGGTCCTGCGCCCCGCCGGCCCCGGGGGCCGACGGCATCTGCTCGGTACGCGGACCGGGCACCGCACCGATCGTGCCGACGTTGCCCAGCGGCCGGGTGCGGCCCCCGGGTCCCGACGGGATCATCACCGGGGTGGGCTCCAGCCCCTCCACGTACATCGGGTTGTACGAACCCTCGTACGCCCCGTCCGGAACCTGCGCCGCGAACCACGGGCTGTCATGCGAGCCGGGGCCCTCCGCGGGCTGCTGAACCGGCTGCTGCTCCTCGGCCCACTCGCCCGGAACCGTCTCGGTGTACTGCTCCTGCTGAGCCGGCTGCTGTCCCTGCGGGTTCTGCTGCTCCTGCTTCTGCAGGCCCTGGAGGCTCCGCTGAGGCGCGTACGCGAGCTCCGGCTGCGTGGCCTTGTCCACGGCGGCGGCCGGGGCCGGCGGCAGCAGGGCGGGTTCGATGCCGGCCGCGGCGAGTCCGGCGGGTCCCGTCTCGGCGAGCGGGACACCGTACTTGGCGAGGCGGAGCGGCATCAGCGATTCGACGGGGGCCTTGCGCCGCCAGTTCCGGCCGAAGCGGGCCTGGAGGCGGGCCTGGTAGATCAGCCGGTCCTGTTCGAGCTTGATGACCTGCTCGTAGGAGCGCAGCTCCCACAGCTTCATGCGCCGCCACAGCCGGAACGTCGGCACGGGCGAGAGCAGCCAGCGGGTGAGGCGGACACCCTCCATGTGCTTGTCGGCCGTGATGTCGGCGATCCGGCCCACCGCGTGGCGGGCCGCCTCGACGGACACGACGAACAGCACCGGGATGACCGCGTGCATGCCGACCCCGAGCGGGTCGGGCCAGGCGGCGGCGCCGTTGAACGCGATCGTCGCCGCGGTCAGCAGCCAGGCGGTCTGACGCAGCAGCGGGAACGGGATGCGCAGCCAGGTCAGCAGCAGGTCCAGTGCCAGCAGGACGCAGATCCCCGCGTCGATGCCGATCGGGAAGACGAGCGAGAAGTTGCCGAAGCCCTTCTGCTGGGCGAGCTCGCGCACGGCCGCGTACGAGCCCGCGAAACCGATCGCTGCGATGAGCACCGCACCGGCGACCACGAGCCCGATGAGTATCCGGTGAGTGCGTGTCAGCTGCATCGCGGCCACCCGCGACCCCTCCCCAATTCTTTGTCTCGACGTCCGGTCCGGCGGGACGACTTCGAGTTCTGGCGGGCACAGCCTGGCACATGCCGGAGCGGGGTGTTGCGCGGGGAGGGGCGAAGCCCGGTCCCCGGGTGAGGATCGGGCTCCGTCGGAAGTGGGGGGCCGGGGGCGGTCAGCCCGTCTTCGTGGCCGAGGCGGAGGCGGAGGCCTCGGCGGACCGGGAGGGCTTCGGCGAGCCGGTCGGCTGTCCGCCGTCGTTGGCGGCGGACACCGCGGCGACCGCCTCCTTGGCGGCCTTCTCGGCACCCTTCAGGATGTCCGCGGCGGACGGGGTCTTGGCCCCCGCGTAGCCGGCGCCGTTGTAGTTGACGGTGACGACGACGTTCCCCGTACGGGCGATGACCGTCACGTACTTGAAGTCCTCACCCGTCTTGGTGAGGTCGTACGTGACCTTGGTCGCCTCTTCGCCGATCGAGCCGACGGGAGCGGTGGCGAGCTTCTTCGCACCCTCGGCCGCCTGGGCCTTGGCGACCTGCTTCGTGTAGTCCGCCCCGGCGCGCTCGGAGCCGCTGCCCACGGACTGGTCGGACGCGAAGCGGGTGAAGCCGACGTCGAGCCAGCGGTACTGGGAGCCCTTGACGCCGTTGTCGTCGAGGCCGTTCCACGAGCAGCCACCGCGGGCGGCGGTGTCGCTGGACTTCCCGCGCGTGCCGCTCTTGTTCTTGGCCGCGGGGACCAGGGACTTGACCGTCTTCGCGGTGATCGACTTGCACGGGTCGGGCAGCTCGGCGAACTTCGCCGGCGCGACGGCCGCTTCCGTCTTCGTCGCGTCCGGTGCGGCGGACGACGAGGAGGCGTCGTCCTTCGCGCTGTCGGAGTCCGACGAGCAGCCGGCGACGACGAGCATCACCGGGACGGCGGCGCAGGCGAGTATGCGGGTGAGTCGCGGGGCTGATCGGTGCATGGTTCCTTCACTCGGGTGGCGCGGCGGTCGGGCGGGTGGTCCGGAGGGCCACGGTACGACGGACGGGTTCCGGATGCCGCCTCGGCCGGGAAGTCCCGTGGGCGGCCCCGGCAGGCCGGGGACGGGGTTATTCGCTCAGTCCGTCGACCAGCTTCTCGCCCAGTGCCTGGGCCTTCTCCTGCAGTTCCTTGCTGTCGGGTACCTCGGTGGGGAGGGCCGGCTGTGCGGTGTACTCGATGGTGACGATGACGTTCGATGTGCGGAATACCACGCTCACCGTGCGGTGCTGTGCGGCAGAACCTGCCCGGGTGAGCAGATCGTCCAGAAATGCGCTGTCCCCGAGCCTGTCGAGGACGCGGGGCTGAAGGTTCTCGGCAGGGCTGCCGGCCGTGCCGCCGTCCGCGGCATCACCCCCGGTGTCATCCGCGCTGCCCGTCGCACCGTCGGCGTCCGGCGTCGCGTCGGTCTTCCCGTCGGTGTTTTTGTCCCCCGTCGGTGAGCCCTCGGGCGAGGCCGTCTCCTTGTCCGCGTCCCCGGACGGGAGGGAGACCGAGGGGATGTCGGCGGCCTCCTCCTTCTTCGCGTACACCTCGCGGGCACGGTCGTCGTCGCTCACGGCGGGGTCGTACGAGACGACTCGCTCGAAATCGATGGTGATGCTGCGCGAGGCGTCGGGTGCGTCGGACTTCCAGCTGCAGCCGACGCGGCGGTCCGTGTCGAACGTGCCGGCGGGCATGCCCTCGTACACCTTCTCCTGCTGGGCCTCGGGCAGTTGCGCGGCGCCCGGCAGAAGGTCCCTCAAGGTGGCGAGGGGGATGGCGCGGCAGGCCTCGGGGAGGGTGCGGTACTTCCCCGGGGGCAGGGCGGAGGCGGCCAGGGTGCCGGGCTTGCTGTCGGTGGCGGATGCGTCGCCTTCGGTGCCGGCACTGCAGCCGGCGACGAGTGCTGCGATCAGCACGGCGCCTGGTACGTACGCCATTCGTCGCACGGTCCTGGGCTCCCTTCGCGCGAAAAGCGGTTGCCGCTCGATGGCGGCCGGTGGACACAATGTCTATCGCACGCGCCGCCGTGATTGCCGGTCGACCGACTCATTTGCCGACCTTGGCACCGGTTTTGCGCTTTCAGTCTTTTCGGGGGAATCGAGGGGTTATGTCGTATGTAGAGGTGCCGGGTGCGAAGGTCCCCATCCGTATGTGGGCCGATCCGGCCTCGGTCGAGGACGTCGCCATGCAGCAGCTGCGCAACGTCGCCACCCTGCCATGGATCAAGGGCCTGGCCGTGATGCCGGACGTCCACTTCGGCAAGGGCGCCACGGTCGGATCGGTGATCGCGATGCACGGGGCGGTCTGCCCGGCGGCGGTGGGTGTGGACATCGGCTGCGGCATGTCCGCGGTGAAGACGTCGCTGACCGCCAACGACCTGCCCGGTGACCTGTCCCCGCTCCGGTCGAAGATCGAGCAGGCCATTCCGGTGGGCCGCGGGATGCACGACGACCCGGTGGACCCGGGCCGCCTGCACGGCCTCGCGACGACCCGCTGGGACGACTTCTGGGCGCGATTCGACGGGGTGGCCGATGCGGTCAAATTCCGGCAGGAACGTGCCACGAAGCAGATGGGAACGCTGGGAGCGGGGAACCACTTCATCGAGTTCTGTCTCGATGAGGCAGGTTCGGTCTGGCTGATGCTGCACTCCGGGTCCCGCAACATCGGCAAGGAACTCGCCGACTTCCACATCGGCCAGGCGCAGAAACTGCCGCACAACCAGGGCCTCGTAGACCGTGACCTGGCCGTCTTCCTCGCGGACACCGCGCCGATGCAGGACTACCGCAACGACCTCTTCTGGGCGCAGGAGTACGCGAAGCTCAACCGTGCGGTCATGATGGCGCTCTTTCAGGAAGTGGTCCGCAAGGAATTCAAGAAGGCCAAGGTGACCTTCGAACCGGTCATTTCCTGCCACCACAACTACGTGGCGGAGGAGCGGTACGAGGGAATGGATCTGCTGGTCACCCGGAAGGGGGCCATCCGGGCAGGCTCCGGTGACTTCGGGATCATCCCTGGCTCGATGGGTACCGGCTCGTACATCGTGAAGGGTCTCGGCAACGAGAAGTCCTTCAACTCGGCCTCTCACGGAGCGGGCCGGAAGATGAGCCGGAACGCCGCCAAGCGGCGCTTCTCGACGCAGGACCTGGAGGACCAGACGCGGGGCGTGGAATGCCGTAAGGACTCCGGCGTCGTCGACGAGATCCCGGGCGCCTACAAGTCGATCGAGAAGGTCATCGACCAGCAGCGGGACCTGGTCGAGGTCGTGGCGAAGCTGAAGCAGATCATCTGCGTCAAGGGGTGAGGCGTGGGTGGAGTCCGTCTTGCGGCGGCATCCGCCCACGCTCCGCTCCTCATGGTGGTCCCGGACGGCGATTCCGCATAAGGGGCGCCCGGTCCCGCCGAAAGCTCCGTGCCCTCGTCCCCGTCGGCCTCAGGCCGTGCGGTGCACCTTCGAGTTGGAGGCCTGGGCGCGGGGGCGGACCACCAGGAGGTCGATGTTCACGTGGCTGGGGCGGGTGATGGCCCAGGTGATCGTGTCGGCCACGTCGTCCGCGGTGAGGGGGGCATCGACGCCCGCGTAGACCTTGGCGGCCTTCTCGGCGTCGCCGCGGAAACGGGTGGTCGCGAACTCCTCCGTCTTGACCATGCCGGGCGCGACCTCGATGACGCGGACCGGGGTGCCGACGATCTCCAGTCGCAGGGTCTCCGCCAGGACGTGTTCGCCGTGCTTGGCGGCCACGTAGCCGCCGCCGCCCTCGTAGGTGGAGAGGCCGGCGGTCGAGGAGAGGATGACCACCGTGCCGTTACCGCCCGCGGTGAGGGCCGGGAGCAGGGCCTGGGTGACGTTGAGCGTGCCGATGACGTTGGTCTCGTACATCTGGCGCCAGTCCGCCGGGTCCCCGGTGGCCACGGGGTCGGCCCCGAGCGCGCCGCCGGCGTTGTTGACGAGGACGGCGAGGGTGCGGAACGCGGTGGCGAACTCGTCGACCGCGGCGCGGTCGGTGACGTCCAGGGCGTAGGCCGTGGCTTCGTGGCCCGCCTCGGTGATCTCGGCGGCGAGCGCCTCGATGCGGTCCTTGCGGCGGGCGGTGAGCACCACGCGGAAGCCGGCGGCCGCCAGCTGCCGGGCGGTAGCGGCGCCGATGCCGCTGCTCGCTCCGGTGATGACGGCGATGGGGGATGCGGCCATGGCGGGCTCCTCGGACAGCTGATCGGTACGGGCTCAGGATAGGCAGGAGTGCGGTCAGTGGTTGCGGGGGGCGTACATGATGACGGCCATGCCTGCCAGGCAGATCAGCGCACCCGTCACGTCCCAGCGGTCGGGGCGGTATCCGTCGGCGGCCATGCCCCAGGCGATCGACCCCACGACGAAGACTCCGCCGTACGCGGCGAGCACCCGGCCGAACTCGCCGTCCGGCTGGAGGGTGGCGACGAAGCCGTAGGTGGCCAGGGCGACGATGCCCCCGCCGATCCAGGCCCATCCGCGGTGCTCCCGGACCCCTTGCCACACGAGCCAGGCGCCACCGATCTCGAACAGGGCGGCGATGACGAAGAGGGCGATGGACCGGATCACAGACATGGAGGCAGGCTGCCATGAGCGTGTGTTCCAGGACGCGCCGAACCAGTGGGTAAATATGGATAATTCGTGATGATCTGTATCTTCAGGGCATGGTAGTGACGCGTAAGGCTCTGCTGGGGGTGGCCGCTGCGGCGGCGATGGCGTCGACGGTGGCGCTGGGCGTGGGCGGGACGGCCGCGGCCGTCGGCACGCCCGTCGGGACGGCTGCGGCGTGGAAGATCGCGCCGGAGGCCGATGTATCGCACCACGGGCATGTTTCGCTGTGGGGCACCGGGCTCGGGATCTGGCTGCGGAGCGAGAACCGTGGGCCGGCGGATCTGGACGGAGTGACCGTGCGGCTGCGGATCTCCGTGCCGCTGGCGGGCCGCCAGGAGCTGCCGCAGGAGTGTCTGCGGGCCGACCGGTCGACTGTGCTGTGCCGGACGGGCAGATTGCGTGCGGACGGTTCCGAGCAGCGGCAGCTCGCCCTCGAACTGCAGCTGGCGGGCCGGCCGGCCGAAGTGGTCGTCCGGATCGACACCGTGTGGAACGGCGGGGCGACGGACCGGAACGCGAAGAACAGCAGACACGAGGTGCTGGCTCCCGCCACGGGGGACGAGTACGTCTTCTGAGCCGGCTGGGCGTGTGTCCGGCCGTGCCTCGGCGGGCGCGGGTGCCGAGGGTGTACTCGCCCTCCCGGTCGGCTCGGGCGTCGTCGATGTCTGCGCCGTCCCGGTCGCCTCGGGTGGGTTCACCGGGCCAGCGCGGCCTTGAGGGCCGCCGGGTCGGACCGGTCGTCCGCCCAGGCGATGTAGCCGTCGGGGCGGACCAGCAGGGCCGTCGCCCGGTCGCCTGCCCAGTGGGCGTGCAGGACCGGCGCCGGTGACGTGGGGGTGGGTACTCCGGCCGGGGTGATGAGCACGAAAGCGCCCTCGCCCAGCAGTTGGTGCAGGCGCCCCTCCGCCAGGCTGAGGTCGGGAGCGCGCCTCCCCGTCAGCCGGTGGGAGCCGCGTGGCGCCGCATAGCCGATCCCGATGCCGGAGATCATGCCGATGGCCCGGTCGGAGGCTGGACGGACGACGGACAGTGCCCGGGTGACCAGAGCCCTGGCCGCGCGCTGGAGCGGGCTGTGGGCCATGGCGAGGCGGACGATCGCGCCGCTGGCGCGGAGCACGTCGGCGCCCACCGGGTGTCGCTCGGCGTGATAGCTGTCCAGAAGCGCCTCGGGGTCTGCCGCGTGCCCCCGCAGCGCTGCTGCCAGCTTCCAGGAGAGGTTGGCGGCGTCCTGGAGGCCGGTGTTCATTCCCTGGCCGCCCGCGGGCGAGTGGACGTGCGCGGCGTCGCCGGCGAGGAAGACCCGTCCGGTGCGGTACGCGGGCACCTGGCGCTCGTCGCTGTGGAAGCGGGAGATCCATCGGGCGTCGTGCATCCCGTAGTCGGTGCCGAAGGCGCGGCGGGCGATCTCGCGAAGTTCGTCGAGCTCGACCGGGTCGCCGTCGGCTGCCTGGCGGGTCCGGTCCCAGCCCATCACTCGGTACCAGCCGTCGCCGAAGGGTGCGATGAAGGCGAAGGCGTCCCCCACGCCGTTGACCGTCAGAAGGGCGGCGGGCTCCTCGGCCAGCCGGACATCGGCCAGCACGATGGACCGGATCACGGACTCGCCGGGGAAGGGGAGGCCGAGCGCCTGGCGCACCGAACTGCGCACCCCGTCGGTGCCCACGGCATAGCGCGCCGTGAGCGTGGTCTGCGTGCCGTCCGCCTGGCGGATGCTCGCGGTGACCGTGTCCGTGCTCGAAGCCCGGTCGAGGGCCGTCAGCTCCGCTCCGTATCGCAGGTCCACCTCGGCGGCGCGGGCCCGGCGCTCCAGCAGGCGCTCGACCTCGTACTGCGGGGTGATCAGCAGGAACGGGAACCGGGTGGGCAGCCGGGAGAGGTCGAGGCCGAGCCGGTCGAAGAGGCGGAGGGCCGTGAGGGTGGTTCCCGTCCTGATCAGTTCGTCGGCGAGTCCGCGGGAGTCGAGCAGTTCGAGCGTGCGGGCGTGTACGGCGAAGGCGCGGGTGACGTTCCCCGCCTCGTGACGCCGGCGTTCGACGACGGTGACCGACAGGCCCTGGGCGGCAAGGTCGCCCGCGAGCAGCAGTCCGGTGGGGCCCGCGCCCACGACGAGTACGTCGACGGTGGGTGTGATGTCGCGGTTCGAGGTCGTGCCGGAGTCGGGGCTGCTGTTCATGGCGGTCTCCCTGATGTCGAATGCCAACGCTTGTTGGTCAACGCTTGTTGGCAAATGTAGAGCGGCCCCATTGGCATGTCAACAGGTGTTGGCCTACAGTTGTTGGCATGACGACGAGAGCCCCCGGATCCCATCGCCGCTCGGATGCCACCAAGGCCGCGATCCTCGAAGCGGCCCGCGAGCGTTTCGCGGCCGATGGCTACGAGCGCGCCACCATCCGGTCCATCGCGCGCGACGCGAACATCGACCCGTCGATGGTGATGCGCTACTACGGGAACAAGGAGGGGCTGTTCGCCGCCGCGTCCGTGATCGACCTGCGGATGCCCGCGCTCGGGGCAATGCCCGGCAAGCACATCGGTGCCGTCCTCGTAGGGCACTTCCTGGACCGCTGGGAGCAGGACGACGTGCTCACCGGGCTGCTCAGGGTCGGCGTCACCAACGAGGCCGGTGCCGAGCGGATGCGGGCCGTCTTCGCCGAGCAACTGGGCCCGATAGCCGCGGGAGTATGCCCCGACCCCGCCGACGCTCCGCGCCGGGCGGCGCTCGCGGCCTCCCAGATCCTGGGCATGGCCCTCGCGCGCTACGTCCTGCGCATCCCGCCCGCGGTGTCGATGGACCGGGAAGAGGTGATCGCGTGGCTCGCGCCCACCGTCCAGCGCTATCTGACCGCCGAGAAGCCGTAGCGCCGACCCTCGGGAGATTCGAGGGGTGAGGATGGTGTCCGAGCGGTGGCGGTGATCCCGGCTCCGTGAGGGTGGGGCCGAGCGGTCGCGGCGGTCCGGCTGGGGCGGCAGGCGAGGCGGCGGGGCAGCGGCCTCGGCGGCCGTTCCCGATGACGTCTGCTCCGTACACTCTCTGCATGCCGCAGAAGCCATCCGCCCCGCGCCGCAGCCTGCTGCTGGCCGAGCTGGCCGTCACCTCACGCCGCTACATGGCCTCCTACGCCCTGTTCAACCAGGCTGTGGCCGATCATCTGCGGCTGCACCCCACGGATCTGCAGTGCCTGAACCTGCTGGGTCTGGAGGCTGAACCCGTCACCACGGGCCGGGTCGCGGAGCTGACGGGGCTCACCACCGGCTCGGCGACCCGGCTCGTCGACCGGCTGGAGCGGGCCGGCTACGTGACGCGTGCGCGGGACACGGCGGACCGGCGGCGGGTGCTCGTCGCGACCGTGCCTGAGCGGATGGCGGAGTTCGGTGCGGTCTGGGAGCGGTTGAACGGCGGCTGGGCGGCCCTGTTCGACGCGTACGACGACGACGAGGTCGCCTTCCTCATCGCCCACATGCGGCGGACGGCGGAGCTGAGTACGGCGCAGATCGAGAGGCTGCGCGACGGCGACATGCCCTGACGCAGGACGCGGGCTCAGCCGCCCGACGGGCCGGGCCCGGCCAGGGCGTTGCCGAACTCCCGGACCGCTTCGGTGACGATCGCCTCCAGGCGGGCGTGGTGGGCGCCGCGCCAGTACACCCGGTCGCACTCCGTGCACTGGGCGAAGACGTCGTACGACCGCTGCGTGCCGTGTTCCAGCTGCCCGCTGACGGAGTCCTTGTCCGCCGCCGCCAGCGGGCCGTTGCACGCCGTGCACCGCGTCCACGGGGCGAGGGCCGGTGCGAACCGCTCCAGTACGTCACGCAACTGCGCCTCGGGCCGGTCGCTGTACACGTACGCCCCCGCCCAGATCTCACGCCGGCGCAACAGCCCCCGGTCCCGGGAGAGCAGGACCCGCCGTTCCTGAGCCGAGCGGGTGGCCAGCGCGGGGTCGCCGATGTCCTCGCTCTCGTACGCCGCGTCGACCCCGAGCAGCCGCAGTCGGCGCGCGAGCGTGCCGAGGTGGACGTCGAGCAGGAAGCGCAGGGGGGCGCCCGGCACGTGCTGCGGGCGCTGAACCGCCCGGACCTCGACCAGTTCGCCCGCTGCGGGGATGTGTGACACCGGTACGGGGGTGCCGTCGACGAGCAGCCGGCCCGCCTCGGTGAGCGGGACTCCGAGCGACTCCACGACGTGACCGAGGGTGGACGAGCCGTCGGTGGTCACGGCCGTCCTGCCCCGGCGGCGGTCATGCGCGACGAAGAGACGCAGTTCGGGGGCGACTTCGAGGTGGATCTCGGGTCCGTTCACCTGGTCAGGATGCCATCGGGGCGAGGCGCCGGCCACGGGATTCGGATGGGCGGGTGCGGGGCGTCAGGCGCGGAAGGCCGCAGCGTGTTCGGCGGCCCACGCCGCGAACGTACGCGCCGGACGGCCGGTCAGTTTCTCGGTCTCACCCGTGATTTCGGCCGGAGAGCCGTCCGTGGCGGCCCAGTGGTCGAGCAGCGCCTCGGCGATCTCCTCGGGCACGAAGGGCGACACGGCATCCTTCCAGGCCGCCCTGCTCACGGGGCGGACGGTGGCGGGGCTGCCGGACGCCGCCGCCAGCAGTCCTACCTGCTCGGCGGCGGTGAGGGACTCGGGGCCGGTCAGGTGGTATGCCGAGCCCCGCAGTCGCGCGTCGGTGAGGACGGCGTGTGCGACGTCGGCGATGTCGGCCTCGTCGATGGGGCTGGTCGCGCTGTGCGGGTAGGGCAGCTCGACGGGGCGGCCGGACCGGAAGGACTCCGACCACTGGTGGGCGTTGCCCGCGAAGGCGCCGGGGCGCAGCAGGGTCGCGGTGAGGGGCGAATCGTTCAGCGCCTGCTCCACCGCGTGATGGGAGGCGGCGATCGGGTTGGACCGGGCGTCGGGGTCGAGGACGGAACTGGAGGAGAGCAGGACGACGTGTGCGACGCCGGCGGTCTGCGCGGCGGTGAGGAATTCGGTGACGTGGGACGGCTCGGCGTAGAGGAAGACGGAGTCGACGCCATCCAGGGCCGGCGCGAAGGTGTCGGGGTCGCCGAGGTCGCAGGCGACGGCCGGGACGCCCGTCGGCAGCGAGAGCTCGCCGGGGTGGCGGGAGCCGGCACGCACGGGGTGGCCGCCCTGGTGCAGGAGTGAAACGAGCGCGGAACCTACGCGGCCGCGGCAGCCGGTGACAAGGGTGGGCATGGAGGGGTTCTCCTCGAACGGGGGTGGAGGTGCGGTGGGTGTCCGGGGCGCTGTGACCCTGGACAGCTAACTGTGACACACATAAGCTGCGTCGCGCAGATAGTTATCCGAGGGCTCGGCTGCACCCGTCAACTGCTTCGGAGGCAGGTGGCCGGGCGGTCCCGCGCGTATTTCGCGGCGGGGGCTGACGGTCACGGGCGCGGTCGACGAACGCGGGCCCGCCTCGCGATGCCCCGGTCCCGCGCGTATTTCGCGGCGGGGGCTGACGGTCGCAGGCGCGGCGGACCACCGCGGGCCCGCCTCGCGTGCCCCTTACCGGCCTGTCTTCCGGTTCCGGCGGCGCCGCTCCATGAACCCACCGCGGGCGGGGGCGGGAAGCTCTTCGGGAAGTTCCACATCGATACGCAGCCGGTGGGCGAGTTCGGCCGTCATCTCGGGCCCCCTATCCACCGCGCGGAGGCGCAGGGTGAACTCCGCGTATTCGTGCAGGCCGGCGGACCAGTCTCGGGGGCTCCCTCGTCGGCGAGCAGCCGGCGGCAGAGGTCGCGCAGAACGCCGGCTCGCCCTCGCGCACCATATGAACGGTCACACGCGTCCCGAGCATCTTCCCGGCGCCGATGTTCTGGAGATCCGGACACAACAGGTCTGCGCAGGGCTCGGGTTGAAGCCATGCACCCCGTTCCGTGTCCCGTGGTGCGAGTTGTCACGGGTGGGGGGCCGGGCGCGGGTCACCGGGCGAAGAGACCGCACGGCCCGGTCAGCGACCCGGGTGGAGGTCCAGTCGCCAGTCATTGGTCAGCAGTGCGTGGCCCGGCGGGTACTCGACCTCGCACTCGCCGACCAGGGTGAAACCCGCCTTGCGGCACACCCCGTTCGACGCGGCGTTGTCCACGGACGGGTAGGCGTGCAGATAGCGGTGCCTGTGCGCGGCGCGCGCCTGCCCGACCAAGGCTGCCGTGGCGGACGACGCGATGCCCCGGCCCTGGAACTCGGCGAGGACGGCCCACCCCGTCTCGTACACCTTCCGGCCCTGCCAGGTGCGCTCCCAGTAGCCGATGGTGCCCACGGCCTCGGCCTCACCGGGCAGTGCGATGCGGAACATCCTGCCCCGGCCCTCCCGGTCCGCGCTCAGCGCCACGTAACGGCCATGACGCCCTATGAGCTGTTCCTCCGTCTCGGGCCCGCCCAGATGGTCCATCAGTTCCGGTGCGTTGGCGCGGCGGAGCAGCTCCAGGTCGCTGTCCGACCAGGGCTCGATTCGTACGGACGATGCTTCGGTGCGCTCCATGCCAGAACTGTAGGGCGGGCCACTGACAGTCAGCGGGCACCCAGCACGGTCGGCGGGACGCCGACCGTCGCGGTGAAGTCTCTGACCAGGTGGGCCTGGTCGCTGTAACCGAGATCCGCGGCGAGCCCCGCCCAGTCCACCGCCGGGTCCGATTCGGCGCGTTCCAGGGCCTCGTGGATGCGGTAGCGGAGGATGACCCACTTGGGGCCGACGCCCACGTACGTGGCGAACAGCCGTTGCAGGGACCGCACCGACAGCCCCTCGGCGCGGGCCAGTTCGCCGACGCGGCGGACCGTGCGATCGGTGCGTACGAGGTCGACCAGGGCCATGGCCCGGTCGGCCTGCAGATCCGGCCGCGGATCCAGCGCCAGCAGGTACGCGTCGAGCGCCGCGACCCGCGCGTCCTCCTGACCGGGGTCCAGTACGGCCGACGGCGGCGCGGGCGGTGTGAACACGTCGGTGGCCGGGACCCGGCGGCCCGTCCACTCGGACACCGGCCGGTCCGGCGCGAACGGCCGGAAGCCGCCCGGCCGGAACTGCACGCCGCAGACCCGCCCCCGCCCCTCCAGCTTCTGGGTGAAGAGCTCCAGGCCGATGCCCGAGACCTCGGCGAAACCGGCGTCCTCGTCGCCGCAGCCCGCGTACCGCTCGAAGACCAGGTTGACGCTGGGGTGCGGGACCAGATGGGAGGCGTACGGCTCACGCAGGTCCCAGTCGATCAGCCAGTAGTGCTCCAGGTACGGGCGCAGCGCGGGGGCGGGCTCGCGGCGCCGGAAGCGCACGTGCGTGAACAGCTCGGGGGCGTCGACGATGCCCCGGGTGTCGCGTCGGGGACCTCGGGAGCCGGACATGGCTGCCGATCCTATGACGCGCTCGCCTCCGTGTCGCGGTTGGCGCGTTTCTTCAAGACCTGGGCCGCCTCCGGATGCATGGTCGAAGCATGAAGAAGATCAGTGAATTGCTGGACGCGGCCGCCGGCAGCGCGCTGCCCGTGGTGCGCGGCATCGACGACAACCGACTGGGCGACCCCACACCGTGTGCGGAGTACGACGTCCGTGCCCTGATCAGCCACCTCGCCCAGGTGGTCGTCAACTTCACGGCACTCGCGGCCAGGCGGGACGCGGACTTCGGCGTGACCCCGGACGCGGTCACGGGCGACTGGCGGAAGCGCTTCGGTGAGCAGACGGCCGCGCTGGTCGAGGCGTGGGCAGCGCCGGGCGCGGATGAGGGTACGGCGGGCTCCATGGGGTTCCCCGCCCGTACGGTCGGGCACATGGTGCTCGGCGATCTGACGGTGCACGCGTGGGACCTGGCGCGGGCCACCGGCCAGGAGTTCGTGCCGCACGAGGACGTGGTGAACGAGATCGGCCCCGCCATGCAGGGGATGGCGCCGAAGGCACGGGAGGCGAAGATGTTCGGTGAGCCGTTCCCCGTACCGAAGGGTGCTAGCCCCTTTGCGCGGGTGCTGGCGCTGACCGGTCGTGACCCGGACTGGCAGCCGCCCCGGGCGTGACGCCAGTGGCCGGAAATGGCGCTTCCGTCGCCGTTTGGCCGTCGTAGAGAGTGCCGAGCGTCTCGTAGGCCCCGTCCACGATCCGCTCGGCTTCCACGAGCATCGCGCGCTCGGCCAGCCGGGCCGCCTGATGGGTGTACGGGGACGGCGGCGCCGGGTGCCGGCGCCGCCACCAGGTCTCACATGCCGCGTAGATGCCGGAGGCGAAGACCAGCACGGGGATGGACAGAGCCGGCAGAGCGTCGCCCACGGCAGGCCTCCTTCAGTGTCGATGCCCCTCCTGCATCGGCAGGTACGACAGGTCGACTGAAGATCATTCTTCGGCCAATGAATGGCCGGATAGGGCTGGCTGAAGGACACCCTTCGTGCAGGTGGCCGCCGGGGGTGACGTCGGCTGGACCGTGTGTTCGGCAGCGGTCCGCTCAGCGGGGCGCGTGTTCGGCGGGTGTGTGTCCAGTGGGGGAGAGGCCGTCGTGGCGCGTGCTTCCGGCCGTGCCGGGGGGCCCGGCCGGCGGCGGGTGGGGGGACCGGAAGGTGAACGCCCCGGGGCCCTCGCCCGCTTCGCGGATGAGGGCGATGCGGGCCATCGCCTCCTCGACGCTCGGGCGGTGTCCTGCGGGGACCCACCACAGGGCGAGGTAGAAGTCGGAGAGGCGCTCGAACCATTCCCGGCGGCGCGCCAGCACCTTGAGGTGGTCGCTGCGGTACGTGTAGTTCCGCAGCGCCTCGACCGATTCCCAGACCGAGCAGTTGATCAGGAGCAGGTCGTCGTCGCGCTGGGGGCGCAGGTTCGTCGCGTCGGCTCCGCCGTCATCGACCATGCGCCAGACGAAGCCGGGAGCCTGATCGGCAACGGCGTTGATCTCCGTGAGCTGGGCGACGAAGTCGGCCAGCTGAGGGTTGTCGAGCGGGGCAAGCATGCGCCCGACGTTGACTTGGGCAAGGTGGAAGTCGCTCACGGGGCCAAGCATGCCCGGGTGAACCTTCTAAAGTCAACGAATGCTTTTTTAGACTTCGGGTGTGACGTCGGGTGCGGCTTCGGGTGTGGTTCCCGGTGCGCCATCGGGTGCCGCTGCAGCCGTGGCATCGGGCGCGGCCTCAGGCGGGACGTCCGGCGTGACCTCTGCCGCGCGGAGTGCGACGCAGCATCCCTGCGGAAGGGGATCCATCGCCGCGCTCCAGTTCGCCCCGTCCGGCAGCCCCGCGAGCAGGCCCTCGATCCCGGCCAGGTTCATCCCGCACACCAGGGCGGGGAACTGATCGGCCAGCGCGTGGAACGGGCAGTTGTTCAGCCGCAGTGTCGCCCCGTCCCGGAACGGCTCGTAACCGCGTGACCGCAGGGCCTCGACGGGATCCGCCGCGGCGTCCGACGCGCTCCCCGACGCCTTCCCGGCCGCTCGCGCCGCCGCCTGCAGTTCTCCGTCGAGCCCGGCCTGCTCCACCACCTCGGCCAGCAGCCGGCTCGCCGTGTCGTAGGACCGGGGCGGCACCGATACCGTGCGCTCCCCCTCGGCCCTCCGGTACAGCTTCGAGGGCCGCCCGGCACCCGGCCCGCTGCGTCCCGAGAGGCGCCGGAAACACACCTCGAGCAGCCCGGCCTCGACCAGCTTGTCCAGGTGGAACGCGGCCAGCGAACGGGAGACCCCCACCGCTTCGGCCGCGGCGTCCCGCCCCACCTCGCCGGGTGTCCCGGTGACGTGCCGATACAGTCCACGCCGCACCGGATCCCCCAGTGCGACCAACGCCTCCAGGGCGGCATCCTCGCTGCTCACGCGGCAATTCTATAACTAATGGTGATTGACGACAGGGCCCCTCGGGAGGGGCGGTCAGGGCCACACCAGGCAGTACGCCTGGTGCCCCGCGTCGTGCAGCCGATGGCTGAAGTCCTGCCACTCGTGCAGCAACTGGTAGACGTTGAACGCGTCACGCGGGCCCCCGCGGTCCGGCACCGTCGACCAGATGAAGGCCGCGGCACCCACGGACTCCTCGCCCACACCGCGCAGCGGGTCCACCACGGTCATGGGGAGCTTGACCACCGCGTAGTCGGGGTGCAGCACGACCAGCTCCAGCGGCGGGACCTTGTGCAGGGGTATGCCCTGTATGCCGGTGAGGACCATCGCCGCCACCGTCTCCGGCTTGATCTTGGTGAACATGCCGCCCATGCCCAGCTCGTCGCCGCCGAGTTCCTCGGGGCGCATGGAAATGGGCACGCGTGCGGCAGTGGCCCCGTCGGGGGCCCCGAAGTACTTGTAGGTCACCCCCACCCGGCCACCACTCCTGCTTCCAGCTCCGACCTGCGCACCACCGGCCTGTATGCCCTGCTTGCGCTCAGCCTCGCGCCGGTGCCGACCCCGCCGGGCAGGCTCGGGCCCCAGGTCGTCGGTGCCTTCGCCCACTTCGCCACCGCGATGCATATCTCATCCACCCGACTACTAACTAGGAGACGTAGCCCCCGCCGCGCAACCCGATCATCGTGTCAGTGACCTCCCCCACGAACGTGCGGTGAAACACCTGTCCGCAAGACCGTCCGTGGCTCTGACACCATGGCATGTGTGAGCTTTCCCTATGACGCCCCAGTTTCGCAGACGCTTTTCGACCGCGCGTCCCTCGTGACGCCCGGTGGCGTGAACTCTCCTGTACGTGCCTTCCGGGCCGTAGGCGGTACGCCCCGCTTCATGGTCTCCGGTACCGGTCCGTACCTCACCGATGCCGATGGTCGTGAGTATGTCGACCTCGTGTGCTCGTGGGGGCCGATGATTCTCGGCCATTCCCACCCCGAAGTCATCGCCGCCGTCCAGGAGGCCGTCGCCCGCGGCACCTCCTTCGGTACGCCCGGCGAGGGCGAGGTCGCACTCGCCGAGGAGATCGTGGCCCGGGTCGAGCCCGTGGAGCAGGTGCGGCTCGTGTCGTCCGGCACCGAGGCGACCATGTCCGCGATCCGTCTCGCCCGCGGCTTCACCGGCCGGGCGAAGATCGTGAAGTTCGCCGGCTGCTACCACGGTCACGTCGACGCGCTGCTCGCCGCCGCCGGGTCCGGGCTGGCGACCTTCGGCCTGCCGGACACGCCGGGGGTCACCGGCGCCCAGGCCGGCGACACGATCGTGCTGCCGTACAACGACCTGGAGGCCGTACGGGCCGCCTTCGCCGCGCAGCCCGGCGAGATCGCCTGTGTGATCACCGAGGCTTCGCCGGGCAACATGGGCGTCGTACCGCCGCTGGACGGTTTCAACGCCGGGCTCAAGGAGATCTGCGCCGCCAACGGGGCGCTGTACATCTCCGACGAGGTCATGACCGGGTTCCGTACCTCGAAGGCCGGCTGGTTCGGCATCGACGGGGTGCGGCCCGACCTGATGACGTTCGGCAAGGTCATGGGCGGCGGCTTCCCGGCCGCAGCGTTCGGCGGTCGCGCCGACGTGATGGCGCACCTGGCCCCCGTCGGCCCCGTCTACCAGGCGGGCACCCTCTCCGGCAACCCGGTCGCCACCGCCGCCGGTCTGGCTCAGCTGCGTCTGCTGGACGACGCCGCGTACGCGAAGGTCGACGCGGTCTCCGCGGAGATCCGGGGGCTCGTGAGCCAGGCCCTGGACAAGGAGGGCGTCGCGCACACCGTGCAGGCCGCGAGCAACATGTTCTCCGTCTTCTTCACGGACGGGCCGGTCCGCACTTACGACGACGCCAAGCGGCAGGAAGCTTTCCGCTTCACCGCGTTCTTCCACTCGATGCTGGCGCAGGGCGTCTATCTCCCCCCGTCCGCCTTCGAGTCGTGGTTCGTCTCCACGGCCCACGACACCCGGGCGGTCGAGCGGATCGCCGCCGCGCTGCCCGCCGCCGCCCGCGCCGCATCGGAGGCCACCGCATGAGCGAGACCAGCAGCAACGCCGGACGCAGGGACATCACCGTCGTCCACCTGATGCGCCACGGAGAGGTGCACAACCCGGAGGGCGTGCTGTACGGGCGCCGTTCCGGATACCACCTCTCCGAGCTCGGCCGGCAGATGGCCGACCGGGTGGCCGAACACCTGGACAGGCGCGACATCACGCATGTCGTCGCCTCCCCGCTGGAGCGCGCCCAGGAGACGGCGACGCCGATCGCCAAGACGCACGGCCTGGACCTCGCCACCGACGAGCGGCTCATCGAGGCGGCCAACGTCTTCGAGGGCAAGACCTTCGGCGTGGGCGACGGGGCGCTGCGCAAGCCGGACAACTGGAAGCACCTGACGAACCCCTTCCGGCCGTCGTGGGGTGAGCCGTACATCGAGCAGGTCGTACGGATGATGGGCGCGCTGGACGCGGCGCGCGACGCGGCGCGTGGTCACGAGGCGGTGTGCGTCAGCCACCAGCTGCCGATCTGGATCGTCCGCAGTTTCGTGGAACGGCGACGTCTGTGGCACGACCCGCGCAAGCGCCAGTGCACGCTCGCCTCGCTGACCAGCTTCACGTACCAGGGCGACAAGATCGTGTCGGTCGGCTACTCGGAGCCGGCGCGGGACCTGGTGCCGGCACATCTGCTGGCGGGGGCGAAGCCGGTGAAGGGAGCCTCGAAGGGGTTCGGCGCCTAAGGGCTGTCCCGCAATTCCTGGCGGGCGCACGACGACAGCTACGGCACCTCTCCGCGTTGTCGAAACGCCCGAATACGTCCAGTATGCGGGCGCCTCTCCGCCTTGCGATGCACCGCATCTGACGCCGCGCGCTGATCCACCAGGAGTTGCGGGACAGCCCGTAGCCGGCCGTTGGCCGGGGGTTTCTCGGGCCGGGTGACCTCTGAGTGAGCCCGGGTGCGGCCCGGTGGTCGTTCTGTCCTCAAACGCCGGACAGGCTTGATTTCGCCCGCCGCGGTCCGCGATGTAGGCCGACCGGGCGGAATTCAGCCGTCCGGGGTTTCGGCATGCGGTTTTTGAGGGGGTTCAGGGGTCGATCTTGCGTTCGGTCAAGTCCGGGGGCTGGTTCCGTAAAGAATTGTGTGCTAATTCGAGGAACCTTCGTGTTGCTTCACCCATCTAAGCCTTTGGCAGTTTGTATGGACTTGAGGCAAAACGACCGCAGATGGGAACGGCATGCGCGACATCAGCCGAAGGGGATTGATCGGAGCCGGGCTCGGGGCCGCGGCCGCCATCGGTATGGCGGGCTGCAGTTCCTCCGGCGGGCCCGATACGGGTGGGGCCGGGCCGGACAAGGGTGCCAAGGGCGAGAAGGGCACCGACGGCTCGGTCAAGGGCAATGGACCCGCGAAGAAGGACGTCCGTGCCATCGGGGACGGTTCCACCGCCGACACCGGGAAGCAGCCGCGCCAGCCGTCCGCGCCCGTGCCGCTCGAACCCGGCCAGAAGCCGCCGCAGTTCGTGATCTTTTCCTGGGACGGGGCCGGCGAGGTGGGAAACGGGCTGTTCCCGCGTTTTCTGGAACTCGCCAGGGAACACGACGCGACGATGACCTTCTTCCTCTCCGGGATCTATCTGCTGCCCGAATCGAAGAAATCCCTCTACCGTCCCCCCAACAACCCCATCGGCGCCTCCGACATCGGCTATCTCACCGACGGTCACATCAAGGAGACGCTGAAGGGCGTGCGCCAGGCCTGGCTCGACGGCCATGAGATCGGCACGCACTTCAACGGGCATTTCTGCGCCGGCTCCGGATCGGTGGGCAACTGGTCGGCCTCCCAGTGGCAGAGCGAAATCGATCAGTCGATCTCCTTCGTCACCGAATGGCGGACCAACACCGGCTGGACCGACCTCGATCCGCTGCCTTTCGATTACCGCAAGGAACTCGTCGGCGGCCGCACCCCCTGTCTGCTCGGACAGGACAATCTCCTGCCCACCGCGAAGAAGCTGGGCTGGCGCTACGACGCCAGCTCACCCGGCGGCACCCAGGTCTGGCCCACCAAGCGCATGGACGTGTGGGACCTGCCGCTCCAGGGGATCCCGTTCCCCGGGCACAGCTTCGAGGTCCTCTCCATGGACTACAACATCCTGGCCAACCAGTCGCAGAATTCGACCAGGGGAATGCCCTCCCGGTATCCGGGCTGGCGCAACCAGGCCACCCAGTCGTACCTCAGCGGTTTCCAGCGTGCGTACGAGACCAACCGGGCGCCGTTCTATATCGGCAACCACTTCGAGGAGTGGAACGGCGGCATCTATATGGATGCGGTCGAGGACGCGCTCAAGCACATCGCGGGGAAGCCGGATGTGCGCCTCGTCTCGTTCCGGCAGTTCGTCGACTGGCTCGACGTCCAGGATCCGGCGGTGCTCGCGAAGCTCCGTACGCTGGAGGTCGGACAGGCGCCCGAGGGCGGCTGGAACGCGTTCTTTAAACAAGCCTGACAACGGGCTTTACGGGCACCGAGGGGGGTGCCCAAGATCCCCGAAACCGCCATGCGAAACTTTTCACATGAGCTATGGCCGCGCATCCCGACGCCGCTTCACCCTGCTCGCCGCACCCGCGGCGGCCGTCGCGCTCGCACTGACGCTGAGCGCGTGCGGTTCGGGCAACAAGACCGGTGGCGGCGGCGACACGAACTTCGTGACGGGCACCGGCGGAATCTCCACCGCGGCCAAGGGTGAGCGCGCCGACGCTCCGAAGCTCGACGGCGAGAGCCTGGACGGCAAGAAGCTCGACCTCGCCGACTACAAGGGCAAGGTCGTCGTCCTCAACGCCTGGGGCTCGTGGTGCGCCCCCTGCCGGCTGGAAGCGAAGTACTTCACCAAGGTGGCCAAGGCCACCGAGGACCAGGGAGTCCAGTTCGTCGGGGTCAACACCCGCGACCCGGAGCGGGCCCAGGCCATCAGCTTCGAGAAGGACTTCGCGGTCACCTACCCCAGCTTCTACGACCCGACCGGAAAGCTCCTGCTGCGTTTCCCCAAGGGCACGTTCAAGCTGCAGTCCATCCCGTCGACGGTGGTCATCGACCGGGAGGGCAAGCTGGCCGCCCGCTACGTGGGCCCGCTCGACGACACCCGGCTGCGCAAGATGCTCGACCCGCTGATCGCGGAGAAGTGATCAGGTGATCACCCTCGCCGTCGCCACCCAGAACGAGACAGTCCTGAGCGGGGCCCTGCTGGTCGCCCTGCCCATCGCCCTGCTCGGCGGACTCGTCTCCTTCTTCTCCCCGTGCGTCCTGCCCCTCGTCCCCGGCTACCTGAGCTACGTCACCGGCGTCAGCGGCGCCGACCTGGCCGAGGCACGACGGGGGCGGATGGTCGCGGGTGCCTCTCTCTTCGTGGCCGGTTTCACCGCCGTGTTCGTCTCCGGCGGCGCGCTCTTCGGCTACTTCGGTGACACGCTCCAGGCGAACAGCGGGCCGCTCGCCAAGGTCCTCGGCGTGCTGATGATCCTCATGGGGGTCTTCTTCATGGGCCTGATGCCGTGGATGACCCAGCGGGAGTTCCGCATCCACAGGAAGCCGGTGACCGGCCTGGTGGGCGCCCCGCTGCTCGGCGCGCTCTTCGGGATCGGCTGGACGCCGTGCCTCGGCCCGACGCTCAGCTCGGTGAGCATCCTCGCGATGGACCAGGGGACCGCCGGACGTGGGGCGATACTGACCGTCGCCTACTGCCTCGGCCTGGGCATCCCGTTCGTGCTCGCCGCCGTCGCCTTCCGCAAGGCACTGGGCGCCTTCGGCTGGGTCAAGCGCCACTACGCCTGGGTCATGCGCATCGGCGGCGGCATGATGATCGTGACCGGGCTGCTCCTGCTGACCGGCGCGTGGGGCAGCATGATGCAGGAACTGCAGGGCTGGTCTGCCGGCTTCACGGTGGGGATCTGAGTACCGAATGAGCAACACCACGTCCAACCCGTCCCAGGAGCGCGAGCGCCCCGACGAGCGGGAGGTGCGCGCGGAGCAGGACCGGGAGACCGCCCGTGAGCTCGGCGCCGCCGGCTCCCAGCTCTCCACCGCCCCGCGCGAGGAGGCCCTGGCGAGTCTTCCCGCCATGGGTGTCATCGGCTGGGCGCGCTGGTTCTGGCGCCAGCTCACCTCCATGCGGGTCGCCCTGATCCTGCTCTTCCTGCTGTCGCTCGGCGCCATCCCCGGCTCGTTGATTCCGCAGAACAGCGTCGACGAGCTCAAGGTGCAGACGTTCAAGGGGCTCCACACCACCGTCACGCCGATCTACGAGAAGCTCCAGTTCTTCGACGTCTACAGCTCGGTGTGGTTCTCCGCGATCTACATCCTGCTGTTCGTCTCGCTCATCGGCTGCATCGTGCCGCGCACCGGCACGTTCATCGGCCAGCTGCGCAGCCGCCCGCCGGGCGCCCCCAAGCGGCTGACCCGGCTGCCCGCCTACACGACCTGGCGCACCGAGGCCGAGCCCGAGCAGGTCCACGAGGCCGCGCTCGCGATGATGCGCAAGCGCCGCTTCCGGGCCCACGTCGCCGGCGACGCCGTCGCGGCCGAGAAGGGCTATCTGCGCGAGGCCGGGAACCTCATGTTCCACATCGCGCTGATCCTGATGCTGGTGGCCTTCGCCTGGGGCCAGCTCTTCAAGTCCGAGGGAGCCAAGCTGGTCGTCGAGGGCGACGGGTTCTCCAACACGATCACCCAGTACGACAACTTCAAGTCCGGCTCGCTCTTCGACGAGGACTCGCTGGCGCCCTTCAGCTTCACCCTCGACGACTTCATCGGCACGTACGAGCGCAGCGGCCCGCAGATCGGCACGCCCCGGACGTACGAGGCGCACGTGACGTACTCCGACGGCGCCTACGGCAAGCCGAAGAAGACCGTCATCAAGGTCAACGAACCTCTCGTCGTCGACGGTACGAAGGTCTATCTCAACGCTCACGGCTACGCGCCCGTCGTCTCCGTCAAGGACGGCCGGGGCAAGGAGGTCTACAAGGCCGCCGTGCCGCTGCTGCCCCTCGACAACAACGTCACGTCCTCCGGCGCGATCAAGGTGATGGACGGCTACCGCGACAAGAACGGCGACAAGGACCAACTGGGCTTCCAGGCCTTCTTCGTGCCGACCTTCGCCGGTAAGGGCAAGGGCACGATGTGGTCGCAGTTCCCGGCTGCCGACATGCCCGTCCTCGCGCTCAACGGCTATCACGGCTCGCTCGGCGTCGACTCCGGGCTTGCGCAGAACGTGTACCAGCTGGACAAGTCCAAGATGACGGAGTTCAAGGACTCCGAGGGCAACCAGCTCAAGGAGCGGCTGCTCGTCGGCGAGACGATGAAGCTGCCCGGCGGCGCCGGCTCGATCACCTTCGAGGGCCTCCAGGAATGGGCCAGCTTCCAGATCTCCGAGCAGCCCGCCAGCGGCTGGGCGCTCACCGGAGCCATCGGCGCGATCGCCGGACTGGCCGGCTCGCTGTTCATCCAGCGGCGGCGGGTGTGGATCCGTGCCGTGCGCGGCGCGGACGGTGTCACGGTCGTCGAAATGGCGGGGCTCGGCCGCAGCGAGTCCGCGAAGCTTCCCGAGGAGCTGGCCGATCTCGCGGTCACGCTCAACGCCGTCGCGCCCACCGCGCCCGGCCCAGACACCGACCCCGACACCGATCCGGATTCCGGCACCCACGTCGTCGCCGCGTCCTCCGCAGAACCCTCCGAAGGGGCTGAGAAGTGAATCTCGCCGCCGCAACCAACGAGAATCTGGCACACACCAGCAATGTGCTGATCTATTCGTCGATGGCCGTCTACACCCTGGCCTTCTTCGCGCACATCGCGGAGTGGGTGTTCGGGTCCCGCAGCAAGGTCGGCCGCACCGCCGCCGAGCTGACCACCGAGGGTGCCACGGGCACGGTGAAGGTCCAGGTCACGCAGAAGGGCGGCACCACCGCCGTCCTGGAGCGGCCGAAGATCGTCACCCGCTCAGCGGCCGGGTCGCGTGACGTGCCGGACGGGCCCGGGGCAGCGGGCGGCACCTTCAAGGGAGACCTCTACGGGCGGATCGCGGTCTCGATGACCGTGCTCGCCTTCCTCGTCCAGGCGGGCGGGGTGATCGCCCGTGCGATGTCCGTGCAGCGCGCCCCCTGGGGCAACATGTACGAGTTCTCCATCACCTTCTCCACGGTGGCGGTCGGCGCGTACCTGGCCCTGCTCGCCCTGAAGAAGAACGTCCGCTGGATGGGCCTGATCCTGGTCACCGCCGTCCTGCTGGACCTCGGCCTCGCGACCACCGTGCTCTACACCTCCAGCGACCAGCTGGTGCCCGCGCTGCACTCGTACTGGCTGTGGATCCACGTCTCCACCGCCATCATCTGCGGGGCCGTGTTCTTCATCGGCGGCATCGGCACCCTCATCTACCTCTTCCGCGACAGCTACGAGAGCAAGATCGCCAACGGGCAGGAGCCCGGCACGTTCGCGCATTCCGTCCTCTCCCGGATGCCGTCCGCGTCGAGCCTCGACAAGTTCTCGTACCGCATCAACGCGGCGGTCTTCCCGCTGTGGACGTTCACGATCATCGCGGGCGCGATCTGGGCCGGTGACGCGTGGGGCCGCTACTGGGGCTGGGACCCCAAGGAGGTCTGGTCCTTCATCACCTGGGTCGCGTACGCCTGCTACCTGCACGCCCGGGCCACCGCGGGGTGGAAGGGCCGCAAGGCCGCCTACCTGGCGCTGATCGCCTTCGGCTGCTGGATCTTCAACTACTACGGCGTCAACATCTTCGTCACCGGCAAGCACTCCTACGCCGGCGTCTGAGCCCCGCAACCACCACGGCTGCCCGTCCCCGCTCCGGCGGGGGCGGGCAGCCGTTTTCCGTCCTGCGGGTCAGGGCGCCGACGACGGTGGCAGACACTGCTCCTTCGGCGGGGCCCCCTCCGGCCAGGCCAGCTCCGCGAACCGCTGGTGCGGCGGGTCCGGGGCCAGCTCCACCACCGGTACTGCCTTGTTGTACGGGTTGCCGTGGTTGTCCAGACAGATCCAGCCGCTCGCCCCCCGTACCCGCAGCGACCCCTTCACCCGGGGCCACTGGCCGCCCACGTCCTCCAGGCCCGGCAGTTGCTTCCCGTCGGCGGTCGCCCGCCGGATCCCCGCCACCGCGAGCGTCATCGCGTCATGGGCGATGATCACCTGCCCGTCGGTCAGGTCGTCGTGCGCGGTCGGCCCGATCGGACCGACCGGCTTCTTCCCCACCTCGGCCAGCAGACCGGTGAACGCCCGGTAGTCCTCCGCCGAACCGCCGGTCGGCGTCCTGCCCCCCGCGGCCACCGCCGGCCAGGCGTCCGGATGCGCCAGCGAGGCGTAGCGGACCGTCACCTTGCGCCGCAGCGCGTTCCGGTCGAGCTTCCTGTCGTCGCCCAGGTACGAGCCCTCGTCGCCGGTGAGCACCGTGAAGCGGCGGTTCTGACAGCCGCGCGCACCCAGGGCGTTGACGAACTGGCGGAGCTGGACATGACGCCCGGCGAAGAACACCGTGTCCGCGTCCGTGTCGCAGATGAGGTGGGTGATCTGCTCGAAGGTGTTGGCCGTGGTGCCCTCGTCGTACGGATCCTTCCGCGAGGTGAACAGCTCCGGCTCGTACGTGGACCCCTTGAGGAGGGTGCTGAACGCGGCCTTCAGGGTGTCGGTGTAGTGGTCGCCGCTGCGGGTGTCCTGCACCAGCAGGGCCCTGTCCGCCTTCACCTCACCGAACGAGGCGAGGGCTCGGGCCTCGTCGCGGTTGGTCGGCGACACCCGGGCCAGGCCGGGGAACGGATCCCCCGAGGGTCCGTTGGCGATGTCGTCGGCGGTGATGGTGGAGCCCACGACCGGGATACCGGCCCCGGTCAGCTCCTTCACCGCCTCCTTGGCCTGCGTACTGCTGATCGCCACCCCGGACACCGCGCGCAGCCGGTGCGGGGCCCCCGTCATCGTCCGCAGCCGGTCCACCACCGGCCGCCACAGCAGGCTGTTGTTCCCGATGTTGGCGAGCACCACCCGGATCTGCGGGACCTGGCCGTTCGCGTGGTGGTTGGCCCGGTACTGCGCGGCGAACGCGCCCTGGAGCTCGTGCAGCACCTTCGTCCGCATGGACGCGTCGGTCGAGGTCAGCGGGAGCAGCAGCGCGACCGTCGCGTACCGCCCGGCCTTCAGCGAACTGTTCTCCCGGCCGATCGCCGCGGCCACGGAGGTCAGCTGGGACTGCCCGAAGTCGTAACCGTCGCCGGACACCCCGACGCACTCGTCACTGCCCTGCGGACGGGCGACCCCCGTCGCGCAGGAGCGGTCCTCGGGCGCGGTCAGGCGGCCCACCCCGTACCAGCCGCCCGTGGCCAGCAGGGCGCCCACGACGAGGGACGTGACGATCTTCTGCCGGGTGGTCCACCACAGCCGGTACCGCAGCGGGTTACGCATCCGGACCACCGCCCCCCGGACCGTGCGGGCCGACCCGCGCCGGCACGGGTGCGCCCGGCGGCATGGACAGTGACCGCCAGTCCCGCAGGTCGCGCGGCCAGTGCGTCGCCGCGTCCCAGAGCACCGCGTGCCCCGTCGGATGCCTGCCGGACAGCTGCCGCAGCTCGTGCGCCATCTTGTCGATCACCTCTTCGTCGGGCAGGGCCAGCGGATCGGACAGCAGCCAGACGGCGTGGAGCAGCCGCCGCAGCTGCAACTGGAGCTCGGCGGCCCGCTCGTCGAGCCCGGCGAGCGCTGCCCGTTCCTCCTCGGAGGCGGCGGCCCGCCCCAGCGCGACGGCCCGCCGGGGATCGGGACCGGAACTACCCGGCGGGCGGGGGCAGGGGGCCGAGGCGATGAAGCGCAGCGCGTCGAGCCAGCTCAGCACGTCCGGCCGGGCGAACTGCACCCGCAGATGCGTCACGCAGTCCTCCGCCCCGCCCAGCACCAGCTCCTGGTGCAGCCGATGCGGTTCGCTCGGGCAGCTGCCCCCGGCGGCGTACGCCGAGCGCAGCGTCTCGTGCACCGCGCGCCACACCGCGTAGTACGGCGGGTCGTCGTCCTGGAACCGCAGCCGGTGCAGCAGCAGGGACCGCAGCAGCGGATCGGCGACGAAGTGCTCGGGCCCCACCGGCCAGTCCTCCGACCGCAGCGCGTCCCGCACCCGCAGGGCCACATCGCCGTCCAGCGACTCCCCGCGCAGCCGGGTCGTGGCCAGCAGCCGCGCCGAGTCCTCGCCGTGTGCGGCGGCCAGCACGCTCAGCACGTCCGGACGCTGCCCGGGCAGCAGCCGTTGCAGCAGCTCTTCGGCGACCCGGACCGGCGGGCGGTCCTCCCGCAGCTCCACCGTGCTCTCCAGCAGCGACCCCGGCACCAGGGCACCCGGGTCCGGCGACTCGCCCGCCGCCTGCGCCAGCAGGGCCACCCCCAGCGGCCGTCCGCCCGTCAGCCGGTGCAGCCCGCGCGCCAGCCCGGCCGGGGTGCGGCCGTGCGGATCGTGACGGTCGAGCGCGGAGCGCACGTGGGCGGCGTCCAGCGGGGTGAGCCCGACGGCCAGGATCCCGGACGTCACCTCCGTGCCCCGCACCCAGTGCGAGGCGTGCGCCACCTCGGGCAGCCGCCGACGCACCGCGTGGCTCAGCCCCGCGTGGTCATGGACGCGCGAGGACGCGAACACCGCGATCCGGTCCCGGACCCCGCCCGCGCGCTGCCGCAGCAGCGGTTCGACGAGTTGCCGGCCGAGCGCGGTGTGCGCGTTGTCGAGGAGCAGGACCGGGCGTCCGCGCCGGGCACCGCGCCCCATCCCGCGGTAGGCCCGCATCAGGTCCGTGACCAGGGCCAGCACCAGGTGGTCCTCGGCGCGGCGGCGCAGATCCCCGCCCCGTTCGAAGTCGACCGCGAGCTGACGCAGGCCGATGCGGCCGTTGCCGCCCGCGTGCGGGTACGTCCCGTACCAGTCCGCCGAGCGCCGCTGGAACCGGTTGAACGTCTCCTCCAGCACCGTCTCCACGGTGGCCTCCGCCACCATGCCGGCCATCGGAGCCATCGAGTCGAACGCCCCGGCCGCCAGCTTCGTCAACACCTTGGTGACCCAGCCCGTCGCGGTGTCGGCCCGGGTGTCGAGCGTCGCCAGCACGGGCCCGAGCGACTGCAGATCGCGCTGGGCCCGTGACTCGTCCTCCCGGCGCCAGGACACCGAGGCCACCGCCACCAGCCCCAGGCTCAGCCGGGGGAACTGCACCGGGCGGGCCGCGTGCACCCGTGCCGTGAGCTGGGTGGCGAGTTCCGGCAGCACGCCCGTCACGGGCGTCCAGCCGGGCCCCGGATCCGCGGGCGGCCGCACGGCCTCGCAGTCCACCAGGGCGACCGGGGTGATCTCCCGGTAGAGATGGCGCAGTTGTTTGAGCACGGCCGTCTTGCCCATGCCGCGGCCACCGGTCAGCACCGCGACGGGCGGGTCGTCGCCGTGCTCGTAACCGGCCCGCCGCGAACCGTGCGGAGTGAGACCGGTCAGGCGCGCCGCGAGTCCGTCGTCACCGAAAACTGCCTCGCGCCCGTACAGCTCTCGCTCCACAGCACCCCCAGCGCCGCCGCCCAGCCCGGTCTGTCACACCGTCAACCCCAGGATATCGGCCGGGTGTTGGAGGGGGGTGAAGATTTTCGAACGATCGGTTACGGGGTGCTGTCGGACGGGGACGGCCGTGCGCGTGATCCGGTCCGGATCAGGAAGCGGGCGGGGGCGACCCCTCCGGCCCGCCCTCCCGCCGCTTGAGCTCGTCCTCGCGGCGGCGCAGGTCCGCCTCCCAGTCCTTGAGGACGGCCTCGTCCTTCTCGTTCTCGTCCTTGAGCGACTTCAGGAAGTCGGGGTTGTCGTCGGGTGCCACCCACTGGTGCCGGTGGCCGCGGTGCCATTCGGACGGCGTACGGCCCCCGGCGGGCACCTGGCGCTGCTTGCCCGCGGCCAGCCACACGATCGGACCGACGATCCAGAACAGCAGGATGATGAAGACCCAGGCGACCTTCGGCAGGTGCTTGGCCTCGTCCTCCGGGGTGTTCAGGCAGTCGATGAACGCGTAGATCGTCAGCGCCAGAGGCAGGAGATAGATCAGGGCCCGGAGCATGGTGGAAAGGTCCCCCCGAGGAGAGTTGGCGGGGCAATGCCCCGCCCCGGTGACGGGCCCAGGGTAGCGGGTGGCCCGTTATGTGCTCCCGGCGAGCCGGTGCGGACGCGGGCCCGGCCGGCCGTGGCAAGGCGGTGCGCTCTCTTGACGGCGGCCCGGCTCCGAGTATGGTCCAGACCTATAGGTGAGCCCCGGTTGCCGTGCGTGACCGAGGCGCGCGAAGGGATTGCGGGGCGGCGCCCCCCTCGCCACCGGCCGCACCCGCGTGTTCACCGTGCCCGGTACGCACCACGCCACGGGACCGCGCCGGTGCGGGCGCGTCCTGATGCTGCCGCCCCCGGCAGCCCCTTCAGCGAAGGAGTCGGCATGAACACCAAGCGCAGACTGGCCTTAGTGATCGGGGCGGGGATAGCCCCCCTCATCGCCGTGGCCCTCCCCGCCACCACCGCGAGCGCGCACGGATACGTGTCCTCGCCCCCGAGCCGTCAGGCCCAGTGCGCCACGGGCGTCGTCGCCTGCGGCTCCATCAAGTACGAGCCGCAGAGCGTCGAGGGGCCGAAGGGGCTGCAGAGCTGCAGCGGCGGCCACGCGGAATTCGCGGAGCTCGACGACAACAGCAAGGGCTGGAAGGTCACGCCCGTCGGCAGTTCCGCCGACTTCTCCTGGCAGCTGACCGCCCGGCACGCCACGAGCAGCTGGCAGTACTTCGTCGGCGGCACGAAGGTGGCGCAGTTCAACGACGGCGGCGCCCAGCCCGGGGCCACGGTCACCCACCGGGTGAACTTCGGGGCCCTCACCGGCCGCCAGAAGGTCCTCGCCGTCTGGAACATCGCCGACACGGCCAACGCGTTCTACGCCTGCGTGGACGTGCAGATCGGCGGCGGTGGCGGTGACCCGGGTGACCCGGGTGACCCGGAGGACTGCGCGGCGTCGGCCTGGGACGCCGGACGGGTCTACAACGCCGGGGACACCACCTCCCTGAACGACCACACCTGGCGGGCCAAGTGGTGGACGCAGGGCGAGCGGCCCGGCACCACCGGCGACTGGGGTGTCTGGGAGGACCTCGGCGCCTGCTGACGTCGTCACCCCGGCCGGGCCCCGGCACGGAGCCGCCTCTCCGCGGGACACCGCGGAGAGGTACGGCGGCCGACGCGGGGGAGCCCCGGCGGCCGACGCCAGGGGGGATGTCAGACTGGACGGCATGGCTTACGACGATCTTCGTTCCCTCCTCCGGGCTCTGGAGCGCGAGGGCGAGCTCAAGCGCATCAAGGCCGAGGTCGACCCCTACCTGGAGGTCGGTGAGATCGTCGACCGGGTGAACAAGGCCGGCGGACCCGCGCTGCTCTTCGAGAACGTCAAGGGGTCCTCGATGCCCCTGGCCATGAACGTCTTCGGGACCGACAAGCGCCTCCTCAAGGCGCTGGGGCTGAAGTCCTACGCCGACATCAGCGACAAGATCGGCGGACTGCTCAAGCCCGAGCTGCCGCACGGCTTCGTCGGCGTCCGGGAAGCCTTCGGCAAGCTCGGCACGATGGTGCACGTACCGCCGAAGAAGGTGAAGTCGGAGAACGCCCCCGTCCAGGAGGTCGTCCTCACCGGCGACGACGTGGACCTGGACCGGCTGCCCGCCCTGTTCACCTGGCCCAAGGACGGCGGCTCCTTCTTCAACCTGGGGCTCACCCACACCAAGCACCCCGAGACCGGCGTCCGGAACCTGGGGCTCTACCGCCTCCAGCGCCACGACCGCCGGACCATCGGGATGCACTGGCAGATCCACAAGGACAGCCGCAACCACTACCAGGTCGCCGCGAAGCGCGGTGAACGGCTGCCGGTCGCCATCGCCTTCGGTGCGCCGCCCGCGGTCACCTACGCCTCCACCGCACCGCTGCCCGGGGACATCGACGAGTACCTCTTCGCCGGGTTCATCCAGGGCAAGCGCATCGAGATGGTCGACTGCAAGACCGTGCCGCTCCAGGTCCCGGCCAACGCCGAGGTCGTCATCGAGGGATGGCTGGAGCCCGGCCAGATGCTCCCCGAAGGGCCCTTCGGCGACCACACCGGGTTCTACACCCCGCAGGAACCGTTCCCCGCGCTCACCATCGACTGTGTGACCATGCGGAAACGGCCGCTGCTCCAGTCCATCGTCGTCGGCCGCCCGCCGACCGAGGACGGTCCGCTGGGGCGGGCGACCGAGCGGTTCTTCCTGCCCCTGCTCAAGATCATCGTCCCGGACATCGTGGACTACCACCTGCCCGAGTCCGGCGGCTTCCACAACTGCGCGATCGTCTCGATCGACAAGAAGTACCCGAAGCACGCGCAGAAGGTGATGAGCGCGATCTGGGGCGCGCACATGATGTCGCTGACGAAGCTGATCGTCGTGGTGGACTCCGACTGCGACGTCCATGATCTGCACGAGGTCTCCTGGCGGGCGCTCGGAAACACCGACTACGCGCGCGACCTCACCGTCGCCGAGGGGCCCGTCGACCATCTCGACCATGCCTCCTACCAGCAGTTCTGGGGCGGCAAGGCGGGCATCGACGCGACGAAGAAGTGGCCCGAGGAGGGCTACACCCGGGACGGGGGCTGGCCGGACATGGTCGAGTCCGACCCGGACACGGCGGCGAAGGTCGACCGCCGGTGGAAGGAATACGGACTGTGAGCGCCGCCGAAGCGACCCTGGGCTCCGGGCCCGCGCAACCGAACAGCAAGGTCAGGGCGTTCCTGCGGCTCGTGATGATCGAGCACTCGGTCTTCGCGCTGCCCTTCGCCTACATCGCCGCTCTGACCGCGATGTTCCTGGACGACGGGTCGGTCCAGTGGGTGACGCTGCTGCTGGTCACCGTCGCGATGGTGGGGCTGCGGACGTTCGCGATGGCCGCGAACCGGATCATCGACCGTGAGATCGACGCCCGCAATCCGCGCACCGCGACCCGCGAACTGGTGACCGGCGCGGTGTCGGTGAAGTCGGCGTGGACGGGAGCGCTCGTCGCCGTCGTCGTGTTCCTCGGCGCGGCGGCCCTGCTGAACCCGCTCTGTCTGGCGCTGGCGCCGCTCGCCGTGGTGCCGATGGTCGTCTACCCGTACGGCAAGCGGTTCACGAACTACCCGCACGCCATCCTCGGGATCGCGCAGGCCATGGGGCCGGTCGGGGCCTGGCTGGCGGTGACGGGCACCTGGTCGTGGGACGCGGTGATCCTGGGGCTGGCCGTCGGCGTGTGGATCGGCGGCTTCGACCTGATCTTCGCCTGCCAGGACGTGCAGGCGGACCGCGCCCACGGGGTGCTGTCCGTCCCGGCGCGCTTCGGCATCCCGGCGGCGCTCTGGGGGGCACGGGTCAGCCACGTCGTCACGACGGGCCTGCTGGTCTGGTTCGGTCTGGCCACGGAGGCCGGGCTCTTCTACTGGATCGGCATGGTGATCGTCGCCGTGGCCTTCGTGTACGAGCACCGGGTGGTGCGGCCGCACGATCTGTCCCGGCTGAACCGGGCGTTCTTCCAGGTCAACGGTTTCATCGGGATCGCGCTCTTCGCGTGTGCCCTGCTGGACCTGCTGGTACGCGGTCTGACGGTGTAGCACCCCCGGCGGGGACGAACTCCTGACGCGCCGCCGACTCGGGGTGCCGGATAGGCTCGGGGATGTGGATTCCGGGACTTCAGTGAGTCAGCAGCAGCGAACGCCTTGGATTGTCGGGGTTTCGGGCGCTTCGGGCACCCCATTCGCCGCCGCTGTGCTGCGCGGTCTGCTCGCCGCGGGCGAGAGCGTCGATCTGGTGGTGAGCCGGGCCTCGCGGCTGACGCTGCTGGACGAGACCGGGATCTCCTTCCGCGACGCGCACTGGCAGGAGGACCTGGCCGGCTGGCTCGCACGGGGAGCGGACGGGAAGCCCCACACCTTCGACACGGACGTGTCCGGCGTGCGGCACTGGGCGGCCGGCGATCTGGCCGCCGGGCCGTCCTCGGGGTCGTATCCGGCGAAGGGCATGCTGATCGTGCCCGCGTCGACGGCGTGCGTCGCCGGGGTGGCGCTGGGGCTCTCGAAGGACCTGCTGCAGCGGACCGCGAGCGTGACGCTCAAGGAGCGGCGGAAGCTGGTCGTCGCGGTGCGCGAGACGCCGCTGAACGGTGCGACGCTGAGGCATCTGGTGAGCCTGGACGAGGCGGGCGCAGTCGTGCTGCCCGCCTCTCCGGCGTTCTACGCGGGGGCGACGCACATCCAGGATCTGGTGGATTTCGTCGCGGGGCGGGTGCTGGACGCGGCAGGGGTGCCGCACCAGCTGTACCGCCGCTGGGAGGGAGAGCTCGGTGGTGGCTCTCGCGGCTGATCCGGTCGGGGTCAGCGCTTCTTGGGGGTGCGCGGCTTGCGCGTCTTGCCGCCCCGGTTGGCCGCGGCGGGCTGGTGGGCACGCGAGCGGTTGGCCTGGTCCTGCAGCTCGCGCATCCGGGCGTAGGCCATCTCGATCGTGTACACGGTGTTCTCACTCCTGAAGATTCGAAAGCATTTTTTGGAAGTTCGGAAAGATTTGCAGGCCGTGACGCCTGTATGCCTTAGATTCTACACATAGACTCGCGGTACTGCTGAACAATGGAAGGTTTCAGTCATATGGACGCGGTGGACAGGCAGCTCATTCAGGCCCTCAGGGAGAACGGCAGGGCCTCGTACGCCGAGCTGGGGCGGCTCGTCGGGCTTTCCGGGCCCAGCGTCACCGACCGCATCAACCGGCTGGAAACCGCCGGTGTCATCACCGGTTACCGCGCCACCGTCGACGCGGCCTCGCTCGGACTCGGGGTCACGGCCCTGATCGGCATCTCGCTCTCGGACGCCGCCGACCACGAGGACGTGGCCCGCCGGCTGAAGGACCTCGCCGAGATCGAGGACGCCTGGTTCATCGCGGGTGACGACTCCTACATGCTCAAGGTCCGGGTCGGCGACGTGGACGGACTGGAGAAGACCATCCGCCGGCTCAGCGGCACCAAGGGCGTCTCCCGGACGCGTACGACGATCGTGCTCTCCACCAAGTGGGAGAACCGGGTCGGAGACCTTCCCGAAGAGGGCTAGGCGTACGGTGAGCTGAAGTCTGTTTCGGAGAGATATGGGAGGCGCCCAAGTGGACGCGGGACTCAAGCGCGAGCTGGAGCAGAAGGTCCGGGACGGTGAGCGGCTGTCCCGCGAGGACGGGATCGCGCTCTACGAGTCCGACGACCTGGCCTGGCTGGGCGGGCTGGCCCATGAGGTGCGTACGCGCAAGAACGGCGACGTCGTCCACTTCAACGTCAACCGCCACCTCAACATGACCAACGTGTGCACCGCCTCGTGCGCGTACTGCTCCTTCCAGCGCAAGCCGGGGGAGAAGGACGCGTACACGATGCGCATCGAGGAGGCCGTCCGTCTCGCCAAGGCGATGGAGGGCGAGAGCCTCACCGAACTGCACATCGTCAACGGGCTGCACCCCACCCTGCCGTGGCGCTACTACCCGCGTTCGCTGAGCGCGCTGAAGGAAGCGCTGCCGGAGGTCTCCCTCAAGGCGTTCACCGCCACCGAGATCCACCACTTCGAGACCATCTCCGGGCTGTCCGCCTCCGAGATCCTCGACGAGCTGATCGAAGCCGGTCTGGAGTCGCTGACCGGTGGCGGCGCGGAGATCTTCGACTGGGAGGTCCGCCAGCACATCGTCGACCACGCCACCCACTGGGAGGACTGGTCGCGCATCCACCGGCTCGCGCACGAGAAGGGTCTCAAGACCCCGGCGACGATGCTGTACGGGCACATCGAGGAGCCCCGTCACCGGGTCGACCACGTGCTGCGGCTGCGCGAGCTGCAGGACGAGACCGGGGGCTTCCAGGTCTTCATCCCGCTGCGTTACCAGCACGACTTCGTGGACATGAAGGACGGCAAGGTCCGCAACAAGCTCCAGGCACGGACGACGATGGCGACCGGCGCGGAGGCGCTGAAGACCTTCGCGGTGTCCCGTC
Organism: Streptomyces sp. NPDC005761; assembly: GCF_040630635.1. Taxonomy (NCBI): domain Bacteria; kingdom Bacillati; phylum Actinomycetota; class Actinomycetes; order Kitasatosporales; family Streptomycetaceae; genus Streptomyces; species Streptomyces sp. NPDC005761. The sequence goes on from NZ_JBEXXX010000001.1 coordinate 113,787, forward strand.
TGCTGTTCGACAACGTCCCGCACGTCAAGGTCTTCTGGGTGATGCACGGCGTGCAGACCGCCCAGCTTGCGCTCCAGCACGGTGCGGACGACATGGACGGCTCGGTCGTCGAGTACAAGATCACGCACGACGCGGACAACTACGGCACGCCCAACAAGCTCGGCCGTGAGGATCTGCTGGACCTCATCCGCGACGCCGGTTTCCGGCCCGTGGAGCGCAACACCCGGTACGAGATCATCCGCGAGTACCCGGGCCCGGACGCGGAGCGGCGCGAGTCGCCGCAGCCGATGCGGGTCTGACCCGGCGCGCGCCCGTCGCGCGCGCAGTGCAGTGCGAAAGCTCCGGCCGCCGTCCCCGGCCGGAGCTTTCTCGCGTTCCGGACGCTGGTTGAGCCGACCGCGAGTAATGGTTAATCTGCGGCCATGGCACTTACGTTTGAGCTGGATCCCACGTTCGACCGGTCGGTCCGGGACGGTATAGCCGAGCTCTGGGCCGATGTGTCCAACGCGGGCGGCGCGGTGGGCTTTGTGCCGCCGGTGACGACCGAGGACATCCGGCCCGAGCTGGTCAAGCATCTCGCCGCCATGACCGAGGGCCGGACCAGGCTCCTCGTCGGCTACGACGACCGGGGCGCCGTCGCAGCGACGGCCTTCCTCACCCACAACACGCACCGGCTGATGGCGCACTGGCTCTGGATCTACACCGTCATGGTCCACCCCCGCCACCAGGGCCGCGGCTACGGCCGCGACCTGATGGCCGCCGCCGCCGACGCCGCCCGCACCATCGACGGCATCGAGGCGATCCGGCTCACCTGCCGCGGCGGCACGGGCGCCGACCGCTTCTACAGCGCCTGCGGATACAAGGAGGTCGGACGGGTGCCGGGGGCGATCCGGGTGGCCGAAGGCGACGATCGCGACGACGTCATCATGCTGCTCCCGCTCGGCTGAACACGTCCGGTGGACCCATGCCCGGCGCATGGTCGGTGCGGCCCTCCTGACCGGCCGATTGTGGGGCATGCTTCACTGGTCGGGCAGGACTGTCGTACGTAGAGAGAAGGCCAGCTGTGTCCGCTGCCAAGCCGAGCGCAACGATCCGGTACACCGCGATGCGTCTCAGCATCTTCGTCGGCTGCCTCGTCGTCGCCGCCATCGCCGTCAACTTCGGTCTCATTCCCTCCGGTGCGGGGGGATCCAACATCGTCTGGGTCGTCCTGCTCGCGCTGGTGCTTTCCGCGCCGCTCAGCTACGTACTCCTGCGCAAGCAGCGCGACGAGATGTCCGAGCAGATCGTGTCCTCGGTCGACCGTGCCAAGGCCCGCCTCGAGGCGAACCGCACCCGCGAGGACAGCGTCACGCAGTAGTGGTTCGGTGAGAGCGGCGTAAGGGCTTTGTAAGCTTCCTCACACCCGCCCCCTTTCTTCTCGAAACCCCAGCACCGGAGCGAGCGCTCCTGTACTGGGGTTTTCGCGTCCCAGGGGCCCGCGGGCCCTCGGCTGCCCACCCCGCAGGTCCGCAGGAGCCCAAAGAAGACCTTTGAGGTTCTCAAAGTTCAAGTGTTAACGTGTTCGACATGAAGACAGCTGTGCGCCTCCGACCTGCCACGAGCATCCCGCTCGTGGAGCGCCTTCATGTCGATCTCTGCCGCTGTATGTCCGCGGTCTGTTGCCGCAACGTCTGATACCGGCATCATGCAGCGGCGCCGTCCTGACACGGGCGCCGCACCCCCGTCCCCCGCACACCGTCCCCGTGCGTCCCGATGCGTCACATCTGGAGTGTGTCCGTGTCCGCGAACCCCGCGTCCACCACGACCGATGAGCCCTCCGGCTCCGGTTTCCGCATACCCAAGGTCCCGTTCTGGGCCCAGATCGTCGCCGGCCTCGTGCTCGGCGTCCTGCTCGGGTGGCTCGCCCGCAGCCAGGACATCAACTGGCTCTACACCACGCTCGACAAGGTCGGCCACATCTTCGTCCAGCTGCTGAAGCTGGCCGTCGCGCCCCTCGTCTTCTTCGCGATCCTGGTGTCGATCACCAACCTGCGCAAGGTCAACAACGCCGCCAGGCTGGCCACCCGCACCCTGCTCTGGTTCATGATCACCTCGCTGATCGCGGTCGCCATCGGCCTCGCGATCGGCCTGATCACCAACCCGGGCTCCGGCACCGGCCTCACGCCGAAGGACGGCAAGCTCCCGGAGCACTCCGGCTCCTGGCTCGACTTCCTGACCGGCATCATCCCGGACAACGTGATCACGCCGTTCACCGAGCTGAACGTCCTGCAGATCGTCTTCATGGCCGCCGTCGCCGGCATCGCCGCGCTCCAGCTCGGCGAGAAGGCGCAGCCGATCCTCACCCTCAGCGAGTCCGTCCTGGAGCTCCTCCAGAAGGCTCTGTGGTGGGTCATCCGCCTCGCCCCCCTCGGCACCGTCGGCCTCATCGGCTACGCCATCGCCGACTACGGCTGGGACCTGATCGGCAAGTACGCGACGTTCACCGCAGACGTCTACATCGGCTGCGCCCTGGTGATGTTCGGCGTCTACCCGCTGCTGCTCGCCACCGTCGCCAAGGTCAGCCCGCTCCAGTTCTTCAAGGGCGCCTGGCCCGCGATCCAGCTGGCCTTCGTCTCCCGCTCCTCGGTCGGCACGATGCCGGTCACCCAGAAGGTCACCGAGCGCCTCGGCGTCCCGAAGGAGTACGCGTCCTTCGCGGTCCCGTTCGGTGCGACGACCAAGATGGACGGCTGCGCCGCGATCTACCCGGCGCTCGCCGCGATCTTCATCGCGCAGATCTTCGACGTGCAGCTGGGTGTCGGTGACTACATCCTCATCGCGTTCGTCTCGGTGATCGGTTCGGCGGCCACCGCCGGTCTGACCGGCGCGACGGTCATGCTGACCCTCACCCTGTCGACGCTGGGCCTCCCGCTGGAGGGCGTCGGCCTGCTGATGGCCATCGACCCGATCCTGGACATGATGCGGACGGCTACGAACGTGGCCGGCCAGGCGCTCGTCCCGGTGATCGTCTCGGCGCGCGAGAAGATCCTCGACCACGACGCGTACAACTCGGCCGCGGCCTCCCCGATCGACGACGCCGAGGTGCGCGACACCGAGCCGGAGCGGGTGGCGGTCGCCGCCTGATCAATCCCCGGCACGGTCCGGCGTACGCATGGGCCCCTTCTCCGACCCGGAGGAGGGGCCCACGCGCGTGTCCGGGCCGTACCGGTCCGGGACCGGAGGTGACCCGGCTGCCCCACTGCCGCGCCGCGGTGACGCCCGGGAACCGCGCTGCGCGCCGGGCCGGAACGCGGGGTATCCGGCCATCGGGTGGTCCGGTGACCCGGCGCGAACCGGCCCCGCGCCGTACGCTTACCGAGGAGTAGGGCATCGGGGGCGGGAGGAAGTCGACGTGGGTGCTGTGAAGAGCAAACGGATGCCGCGTGCGGTGCGTGAGCAGCAGATGATGGATGCCGCGGTGCGGATCTTCGGGCAGCGCGGCTTCCGTGCGGCCTCGATGGATGAGATCGCCGAGCTGGCCGGGGTGTCCAAGCCCCTGGTCTACCTCTACCTGAATTCCAAGGACGAACTCTTCTCCGCCTGTATCGGGCGTGAGGCAAGAGCGCTGGTCGAGGCGGTGCAGGCGGGTGTGGAGCCGGGGCTTCCGGCGGACCGGCAACTCTGGGAGGGGCTGCGGGCGTTCTTCACGCACACCGCGGAGAACCCGGACGGCTGGGCGGTGCTGTACCGGCAGGCGCGCACGCACGGGGAGCCGTTCGCCGGCGAGGTGAACGTGATGCGTGAGGAGATCGTTGCGTTCGTGACGGGTCTGATCGGGGCGGCGGCGCGCGAGGTGCACCGCGATCAGGCGCTCGCCGACCGCGATGTGGCGGGGCTGGCGCAGGCGTTGGTGGGCGCCGCGGAGTCGCTCGCCGGATGGGCGAACGAGACCCCGGGCGTCTCGGCCAAGGAGGCCGCGGCCACCTTGATGAACTTCTCCTGGGCGGGCCTGGAGAACCTTATGAACGGCCGTCCCTGGTTGCCCCCGGGGCAGGGCGCCGGCCGGGCGTAGCGCCGGGCTCCGCCTCCGTCGTCCCCGTCAGGTGGACGCGGCCGTCGGCGCCGCGCAGTTGGAAGGCGGTGCCGTCCGAGGCGTAGGTGACGGTGCCGGGCAGCAGGACGGGGGCCCTGAAGGCGGCCCGCACCGAGCGGATCAGGTGCGGCTGCGGGGCTTCGGCGAGACAGCGGGCCACGGTCCACATGCCGTGGGCGATGGCGCGGGGGAAGCCGAACAGCCGGGCGGTCAGCGGGTACAGGTGGATCGGGTTGCGGTCGCCCGACGCGGCGCCGTAGCGGCGTCCGATGCCGGCGGGCAGCCGCCACTCGGTGACGGCGGGGAGGGGCGGTTCCGGAGCGGCGGCCGGCGCCGTATCCGTACGCGTCGCATGGCGGGAGAGGTAGCCGCTGCGGGACTCCCAGACCAGCTCGTCGGCCAGCCTCGCCTCCGTGACCACGGTGACCTCGGTGCCGCGCCGGTGGGGTGTCAACGTCTCCGCGTACACCGTCAGTTCGAGTGCGTCCGTGGGGTGCAGCGTCCGGTGGGCGGTGATCTCGATCCAGGTGTGGACGAGTCCGGTGACCGGGAGCGGGAAGTGGCGCCCGGTCATCAGCCGCATGGCGAGCGGGAAGGCCAGGACGTGCGGGTAGGTGACCGGGAGGGGGCCGGCCTCGGCGAACGAGCAGATCCTGCGGTACGCGGCCAGGGGGCCGGGGGCGGCCGGTGCGGCGGGCAGGTGGAGGCGGCCGGCCGGCAGGGTGGCGTCCGGCCTGCCCGCCCGTTTGAACGGCGAGGTGAGGGCGCCGCGGGCCAGGGAGAGCAGCAGGCTCGGCATTCCGGTCACGCTCCCAGCAGGCTCTGGCCGCAGACCCGGACGATCTGGCCGTTGACGGCGCCGGAGGCGGGCTGGGCGAACCAGGCGGCCGTTTCGGCCACGTCGACCGGGAGGCCGCCCTGCGAGAGGGAGTTCATCCGGCGGCCCGCCTCCCTGATGAGGAGCGGGACGGCGGCGGTCATCTTCGTCTCGATGAATCCGGGGGCCACCGCGTTCACCGTGACGCCGTGGCCGGCGGCGGCGCGCGGGGCGAGCGAGCGGACCAGGCCGATGATGCCGGCCTTGCTGGCCGCGTAGTTCGTCTGGCCGTTGTTCCCGGCGATTCCGGCGATGGAGGCGGTGGCGATGATCCGGCCGCCTCGGTTGACGGTGCCGGCCTTCAGCAGGGCGTCGGTGGTGCGCAGGACGCTGTCGAGGTTGACGTCGATGACGGAGGCCCAGCGGTCGGCGGCCATGTTGGCGAGACGCCGGTCGCGGGTGATGCCGGCGTTGTGCACGAGGATGTCGAGGCCGTCCGGGGCCGCGGCGGCGATCCGTTCGGCGGCGTCGTCCGCGGTGATGTCGAGCGGCAGGGCGGTGGCGCCGAGCCGGTCGGCGGTGCGGACCAGGTCCTCCTGGGCCTGCGGGACGTCCAGGCAGATGACGTGGGCGCCGTCCCGGGCGAGGACGGAGGCGACCGAGGCCCCGATGCCGCGGGCCGCGCCGGTGACCAGTGCGGTGCGGCCGGTGAGTGGTGCGGCCCAGTCGGCGACGGGGTCGGGGGCGGCGTCGTTCACCTCGATGACCTGGCCGCTGATGTACGCGGACCGGGGGGAGAGCAGGAAGCGCAGGGTGGACTCGGCGCCGGTGACCGCACCGGGCGCGATGCGCACCAGCTGTACCGTGGCGCCCTTGCCGATCTCCTTGCCCAGTGAGCGCACGAACCCTTCGAGGGCTTGCTGGGCGGCGGCCTGGTGGTGGTCGTCGGGCGAAGGGTGCGTGCCGAGGACGACGATGCGGCCGCCCGGTGCGAGCGAGCGGACGACGGGGTGCAGTGCGGCGTGCACGGCTCCGAGTCCGGCGGCGGTGTCGACGCCCGTCGCGTCCAGGACGATTCCGGCCGGCCGGTCGGCGCGGGCCACGACCTCCGGGCCGCATACGGCGAGCACGGCGCCGAGTTCGTCCGTCACGGCCGAGTCCCCGGCCGTGAGGTGGATGACCGGGCCGGGGAGGTTCGGGGTCTCCAGGGTCCAGCGGCGCAGCCGCTCCGGCTGGGGGAGGCCGAGATTCCGGGTCAGAAATCGGCCGGTTGCTGTGCCGGTGAGGTGCAGATAGCGGTCGGCCATTGTCCAGACTCCCTGCTCGGTCGTAGATTTACTCTGGAGTAAGGTTACTCAAGAGTCAGGAGTTGGTCGAGATGAGTTGGTCGAGATGATCCCCCTCGCACTCCCGCAGCCCCGCAGGGTCGCGGTCATCGGTGGCAGCCGTATCCCCTTCGCGCGCTCCGACGGGCCGTACGCGCAGGCCTCCAACCAGCAGATGCTCACCGCCGCGCTGGACGGGCTGGTCGAGCGGTTCGGGCTCCAGGGGCACCAGGTCGGCGAGTTCGTCGCGGGCGCGGTCCTCAAGCACAGCCGGGACTTCAACCTGGCCCGGGAGGCCGTGCTCGGTTCACGGCTCGACCCACGCACGCCCGCGTACGACATCCAGCAGGCGTGCGGCACCGGTCTCCAGGCGGTGATCGCCGCCGCGAACAAGATCACCCTCGGGGCGGTCGACTCCGCGATCGCGGGCGGCGTGGACACCACGAGCGACGCGCCGCTCGGCGTCAACGACGAACTGCGCAGGCTGCTGCTTTCGGCCCGGCGCGCGAAGTCGACGGGCGGCAGGGCCAGGGCCCTTGCGGGCGTACGTCCCCGGCACCTCGTCCCGGACATCCCGCGCAACGCCGAACCGCGCACCGGTCTCTCGATGGGCGACCACGCGGCGGTCACCGCCCGGAAGTGGGACATCGGCCGCGCGGAGCAGGACCTCCTCGCCGCCACCAGCCACCAGCGGCTCGCCGCCGCGTACGACCGGGGCTTCCTGGACGACCTCGTCGTCCCGTACCTCGGCCTGGACCGCGACCAGAACCTGCGTCCGGGCTCCACGGTGGAGAAACTCGCCACGCTGAAGCCGGTGTTCGGCGCGGACCACCCGGACGCGACGATGACGGCGGGCAACTCGACGCCCCTCACCGACGGCGCCGCGACCGTGCTCCTGGCGAGCGAGGAGTGGGCCGAGCGCCACGGGCTGGAGCCGCAGGCGTACCTCTCGCTGTACGAGACGGCCGCGGTCGACTACGTGGGCGGTGAGGACGGGCTGCTGATGGCGCCCGCGTACGCCGTGCCGCGGATGCTGGAGCGGGCCGGACTCGGCGTCGAGGACTTCGACCTCTTCGAGGTCCACGAGGCCTTCGCCTCCCAGGTGCTCGCCACGCTGGCCGCCTGGGAGAAGCAGGGGCTCGAGCCGCTGGACCGGGACAGGCTCAACGTCGCCGGGTCGTCCCTCGCGACCGGGCACCCGTTCGCGGCGACGGGCGCGCGGATCGTCGCGACCCTCGCGAAGCTCCTCGCCGAACGCGACGCGCCGGGCCGCGGGCTGATCTCCATCTGTGCGGCTGGCGGCCAGGGGGTCACGGCGATCCTCGAACGCGTGTGAGCCGCAGAACAGTTGCGCACTGTCCGACGAAGGCCCCGGGCCTGCCGCCGGGCGGACCCAGGTGAACCGCCCGACCCCGATGCTGAGGAGCCGCACGTGTCCACGCCATCCGCCCCTTCCCCCGCACCCTCCACGCCCGTCCTGGTCGAGCCGACGAAGGTCAGGGCCGCCGACGGCAGTGTCCAGCAGGTCTCCGTACCGGCGTTCGCCCGACCGGTGCGCCGCGGGTCACTCGCCGAGATCCCGTTCGACAACGTCCGTGAGGCGCCCACGGACGCCGTTCTCAGCCGCAAGCAGCCGGACGGCACCTGGCAGGACGTGACCGCTGCCGAGTTCGGTGCCGAGGTCCTCGCCGTCGCCAAGGGCCTGATCGCGGAGGGCCTGCGGGGCGGCGACCGCATCGCGATCATGGCGCGTACGACCTACGAGTGGACCCTGCTCGACTTCGCGTCCTGGGCCGCCGGCCTGGTCACCGTCCCCATCTACCCGACCTCGTCCGCCTTCCAGGCCCGCTGGATACTCCAGGACTCCGGCGCGGTCGCCTGCGCCGTCGAGACGGCCGAACAGGGAAGGATCATCAGCCAGGAACGCAAACAGCTCGGCGACCTCACCCACCTCTGGCAGTTCGACACGGGTGCGCTGGGCCGGCTGAAGAAGCTCGGCAAGGACGTCCCGGACGAGGTCGTCGCCGCTCGCCGCGCCACCCTGGAACCGGAGACTCCGGCCACTCTCATCTACACCTCGGGCACCACCGGCCGCCCCAAGGGCTGCGTCCTGACGCACGGCAACTTCTTCGCCGAGGTCGACAACGCCATCGAACTGCTGCACCCGGTCTTCAAGTCCGTCAGCAAGTACCCCGCCTCGACACTGCTGTTCCTGCCGCTGTCGCACGTCTTCGGCCGGATGGTCGCGATCGGCTGCCTGCGCGCCCGGGTCCGCCTCGGCCACGCCCCGTCGATCCGGACCGAGGACCTGCTCGCCGATCTGGCCGGCTTCAAACCGTCGTTCCTGCTGGCCATCCCGTACGTACTGGAGAAGGTCTACAACACCGGCCGCGCCACCGCCGAGAAGATGGGCCGCGCCTCGTCCTTCGACCGGGCCGCACGCATCGCCCAGCGCTACGGCCAGGCCGTCGAGGCCGCCGAACACGGCACGGGACCCGGTCCGGGGCTCGGCCTTCGGGCGGCCCGCGCGCTGTACGACCCGCTGGTCTACCGCCGTATCCGGGCCGCGCTGGGCGGCCACGTCCGCTACGCGATCTGCGGCGGCTCCCCGCTGGGCCACCGCCTCGCCGCCTTCTACGCGGGCGCCGGCATCGAGATCTTCGAGGGCTACGGCCTGACGGAGACCACGGCCGCCGCCACCGTCACCCCGCCGCTCAGGCCGCGCCTGGGCACGGTCGGCTGGCCGATGCCCGGCACCGCCGTACGCATCGCACCGGACGGCGAGGTACTGCTCAGCGGCGGCCAGGTGTTCCAGGGCTACTGGGACACCGAACGCGGCGAAGCCGTCCCCGCCCTGGACGGCGGCTGGTTCGCCACCGGCGACCTGGGTGCGCTCGACGAGGACGGCTACCTCACGATCACCGGCCGCAAGAAGGACATCATCATCACGTCGGGCGGCAAGAACGTCACGCCGGCCCCCCTGGAGGACTGGCTGCGCGCCCACCCGCTGGTCAGCCAGTGCATGGTGGTCGGCGACAACCGCTCGTTCATCACGGCCCTGATCACCCTGGAGCCGGACGGGCTGTCCCACTGGCGGCAGATGAAGAAGAAGGGCGACATCCCGATGCGTGATCTCGTCCACGACGAGGAACTGCGCGCGGCGCTCCAGCGCGCGGTCGACGAGGCCAACCGGCTCGTCTCGCGGGCGGAGTCGATCCGCAAGTTCACCGTCCTGCCGGTGGACTTCACGGAGGAGGGCGGCCATCTGACGCCGTCCCTGAAGCTGAAGAGGGACGCGATCGCCCGGGACTTCGGGGCGGAGATCGAGGAGCTGTACCGGAAGTAGGGAGGGCGGTGGCTGCTGCCCGTCCTGCGCCGGCCGAGCGGCGGCTCCCTCGTTCTCGAGCGGACGGGGGAGCCGCCCACGGACGTCGGCGAGCCGCTGTGGGGGTGGCACAGGGTGTTGCGGGCCCGGAGGGGCGGCTGCATGATCCCCGGATGGACGACAGACCGAGCACATTCCCCACTTCACTGCCGGCTCTGCGCGCCGCAGCGCGCGAAGCGGGCTTCACCCTGTCCTGCGAGGAGCGCACCGGCAACCTGCTGGCGGTCCTTGCGGCCCACTGTCCCGGTGGCCGCATCCTCGAACTCGGCACGGGTGTGGGCGAGGGCGCCGCCTGGCTTCTCAGCGGGATGGACGACGCTTCTCAGCTGGTCACGATCGAACTCGACGAAGCCGTGCAGAAGGTCGCCCGCGAGCAGCTGGGGTCCGATCCGCGGGTGACCTTCGCGGCCGGAGACGGCGGCGAGTGGCTGCAGAACTATGACGGGGAACCCTTCGACCTGGTGTTCGCGGACACCTGGCCCGGCAAGTTCACCCACCTGGAACGAGCCCTGCAACTCGTGGCCCCTGGCGGAACGTACCTGATCGACGACCTCGACCCGCAGCCTGGTTGGCCACAAGGCCACGGTGCCTCGGTCGAGCGGCTCTTGACCGAGCTGGAGGAACGCCAGGACTTCCGGTCCGTGCGCATGGCCTGGGCGAGCGGGCTCCTCATGGCGGTGCGGTCGGCCCGGTCCTGAGAGCGATCAAGGGCGCGACGGCCGACCGGCTTTCACCACCCCTTGCCTGATGGTGCGTCAGGTACGACTATGGCTCCGCTCGCGATATGACGTGCCGTCAGATACGCGCAGCGTCATGCCAGGTCGTTCCAGGGGAAGGAGGCCGTTCGGTGCCGATACTGCCCGCCGGACCGCTGTCGTACGGGATGCAGCTCCCGATCCAGTCGCAGAGCGCCATATACGCAGAGCCGTGGGAGGCCGGGGCCACCCCGGCCGACCTCGCCGAGATCGCACGCACCGCCGACCGTACCGGCTTCACCTATCTGGCGAGCTGTGACCATGTCGCCGTCCCCCGCAGGCTCGCGGGGGCGATGAGCACCGTCTGGTACGACCCCGTCGCCACGCTCGCCTTCCTCGCGGGGATCACCGAGCGCGTACTGCTCATGAGCCATGTCGCCGTCGTGGGGCTGCGGCACCCCCTGGCCACGGCCAAGCAGTACGCCACCCTCGACCACCTCAGCGGCGGCCGGCTGATCCTCGGGGTCGGGGCCGGGCACGTGCGCGAGGAGTTCGAGGCGCTCGGGGCGGACTTCGACGGGCGGGGCGGCGTGCTCGACGAGAGCATCGACGCGCTCAAGGCCGCGCTCGGGCCCGAGGAGTATCCGGAGTTCGCGGGGGAGCGCTTCTCCTTCAGCGGGCTCGGGCAGCTGCCCCGGCCCGCCCAGGCGCGGGTGCCGGTCTGGGTGGGCGGCTCCTCTCCCGCGGCGGTGCGCCGGGCCGCCGTGCGGGGGGACGGCTGGCTGCCGCAGGGTGACCCGCGGGAGAAGCTGCCCGCGCAGATCGGCCGGCTGTACGCGCTCCGTGAGGAGGCGGGCGTCGCCGAGCCGGTCGTCGTCGGGGCCATCACCGAGCCCCTGTACGTGGGGGAGCCGGACTGGCCCGTGGGGCGGCGGACGCTCAGCGGGAAGCCGGAGGCCCTCGCGGAGTCGCTGCGGGAGTACGGCGCGATGGGGGTGCACCAGATCCAGGTGCGCTTCCGGAGCCGGAGCAGAAGTGAACTGACCGATCAGATGGCGGCGTTCGCCGCCGACGTCGCACCTCACCTCGACAACGTCGACAGGTAGGAGTCAGGCCATGGGCAAGCTGGACGGGCGGGTCGTGCTGATCAGCGGCGCGGCGCGCGGACAGGGTGAGCAGGAGGCGCGGCTCTTCGCGGCCGAGGGGGCGCGGGTGGTCATCGCCGATGTGCTCGACGAGCAGGGTGAGGCCCTCGCGAAGGAGCTGGGGGAGGATGCGGCGCTCTTCGTGCACCTGGATGTGAGCCGGGAGGAGGACTGGCAGGCGGCCGTCGCCACCGCGAAGGGTGCCTTCGGGAAGATCGACGGGCTGGTCAACAACGCGGGGATCCTGCGCTTCAACGAGCTGGTGTCCACGCCGCTGGAGGAGTTCCAGCAGGTGGTGCAGGTCAACCAGGTGGGGGCGTTCCTGGGGATCAGGAACGTCGCGCCCGAGATCGCGGCGGCGGGCGGCGGCACCATCGTCAACACCTCCTCGTACACCGGGCTCACCGGCATGGCGTTCGTCGGCGCGTACGCGGCGACCAAGCACGCCGTGCTGGGGCTGACCAGGGTGGCGGCCGTGGAGCTGGCCGCGAAGGGCATCCGGGTCAACGCCATGTGTCCCGGCGCCGTGGACACCCCGATGACCAATCCGGCGGCCCTGGACCCTGACGCGGACCCGGAGGAGACGGCGGAGGCCGTGGGGGCCCTCTACAAGAAGCTCGTGCCGCTCGGGCGGATCGGCCGGCCCGAGGAGGTGGCGGCGCTCGCGCTGTTCCTGACCTCGGACGACTCCTCGTACATCACCGGTCAGCCGTTCGTCATCGACGGCGGGTGGCTGGCGGGCGTCAGCCTGTTCTGACTGTGCCGGTCCCGGCGGCCGAGCCTGACGGGGCGTCAGCTATTGACGGGTCGGGGTGTCGGTGGAACAGTCGGACGCATCATAATCTGACGGTGTGTCAGAAACGATTGAGGACGGTGAATCCCCTTGGAATTCGGGCTCTTTGTACAGGGGTACGTGCCCGCCGCGCGGGCCAAGGCCGACCCCGGGGCAGAGCACAAGGCGCTGATCGAGGAGACCGAGTACGTCATCCAGGCGGACAAGTCCGGCTTCAAGTACGCCTGGGCCTCCGAGCACCACTTCCTGGAGGAGTACTCGCATCTCTCGGCCAACGACGTGTACCTGGGCTATCTCGCACACGCCACGGAGCGCATCCACCTCGGCTCCGGCATCTTCAACCCGCTCGCCCCGGTCAACCACCCGGTGAAGGTGGCCGAGAAGGTCGCCATGATGGACCACCTCTCCGAGGGGCGCTTCGAGTTCGGCTCCGGCCGCGGGGCGGGCACCCACGAGATCCTCGGGTTCATGCCGGGCATCACCGACATGAACCACACGAAGGAACTCTGGGAAGAGACCATCGCGGAGTTCCCCAAGATGTGGCTCCAGGACGAGTACGTCGGCTTCCAGGGCAAGCACTGGTCGCTGCCGCCGCGCAAGATCCTGCCCAAGCCGTACGGGAAGTCGCACCCGGCGATGTGGTACGCGGCCGGCTCACCGCCCTCGTACGCCATGGCGGGGAAGAAGGGCCTCGGCGTGCTGGGCTTCAGCGTGCAGAAGGTCTCCGACATGGAGTGGGTCGTCGAGTCCTACAAGAACGCGGTCAAGGACGCCGAGCCGGTCGGTGACTTCGTCAACGACAACGTGATGGTGACCTCCACGGCGATCTGCGCCGAGACGCACAAGAAGGCCGTCGAGATCGCGGTGGGCGGCGGGCTGAACTACCTGCAGTCGCTGCTCTTCCGCTACCACGACACCTTCCCCCGGCCGGAAGGGATCCCGGAGTGGCCGGAACTGCTGCCGGAGTACTCCGAGGAGATCATCGAGCTCCTGATCGCCGAGGAGCTGATGATCTGCGGTGACCCGGACGAGGTGCTGGGTCAGTGCCGGCGGTGGGAGCAGGCCGGGGCGGACCAGCTGAGCTTCGGGCTGCCGATCGGGATCAGTCCCGAGGACACGCTGAACTCGATCAAGCTGATCGGTGAGCACGTGATCCCGAAGATCGACACGGACCCGGTCCACCGGACGACGCGGTTCCGCGACGCGGCGTAGCCGCCCGGCCCCCGGTACGGGGTTTTCGGGGGCGCTGCCCCCGTGCCCCCGCTCCGCAATCGCCGGAGGGGCTTGATCGTGCCCGGCGAGGGCTTGATCCGGCCCCCAGGGGCTTTCCCCCGCACACGGGCGGCGTCTTCCCGGACCGCCGCTCCGCGCGCCGGGGTGCGTACCGCGGCCGTACGCACCCCGGCGCGACACACCACACGGAGAAAGGGACCCCGTCATGCTCGACCACCTCATCCGCGGAGCGACCGTCGTGGACGGCACCGGCGGGCCCTCCTACCTCGCGGACATCGGCATCCGGGCCGGCCGTATCGCCGTCATCGCGGAGCCCGGCACCGTCGCCGAGGAGGCCGCGACGTCCGAGGACGCCACCGGCCTCGTCCTCGCCCCCGGATTCGTCGACCCGCACACGCACTACGACGCGCAGCTCTTCTGGGACCCGTACGCCACCCCGTCGATGAACCACGGCGTCACCACCGTCGCCGGCGGCAACTGCGGGTTCACCCTCGCCCCGCTCCACCCGGACCGCCCCGAGGACGCCGACTACACCCGGCGCATGATGTCGCGGGTGGAGGGCATGGCCCTCAAGGCCCTGGAGGAAGGCGTCGACTGGAGCTGGTCCAGCTTCCGCGAGTACCTCGACGCGCTCGACGGTCGCATCGCCGTGAACGCCGGATTCATGGTCGGCCACTGTGCCCTGCGACGCCACGTGATGGGCGCCGATGCCGTCGGCGGACAGCCCACGCCCGCCCAACTCGACGCCATGCTCGCCCTCTTCCACGACGCGATGGACGCGGGGGCATGGGGCCTGTCCACCACCCAGTCCTCCACGCACTCCGACGGCGACGGGCAGCCGGTCGCCTCCCGGCACGCCCTGCCCGAGGAGCTCCTCGCGCTCTCCCGGGCCGTCGGCGAGCACGAGGGTACGCAGATCGAGGCGATCGTGGCCGGCTGCCTCGACCAGTTCTCGGACGAGGAGATCGACCTGTTCGTCGACATGACGGCAGCCGCGGGACGCCCGCTCAACTGGAACGTCCTGACCATCGACGCCGCCGTACCCGAACGCGTACCGCGCCAGTTGATCCCCAGCGAACGCGCGCGCCGTGCGGGAGGCCGCGTCGTCGCGCTGACGATGCCGATCCTCACCCCGATGAACATGTCGCTCGGCACGTTCTGCGCCCTGAACCTGATCCCGGGCTGGGGCGACATCCTCGCCCTCCCCGTACCCGAACGCATCGAGCGGCTCCGCGACGCGGACACCCGCGCCGAGATGCTGCGCCGCGCCGACAGCAAGGAAGCAGGCGTCTTCCGCCGCCTCGCGAACTTCGGCCGGTACGTCATCGGCGACACCTACAGCGCGGCGAACGAGGGTCTCAGCGGCCGCGTCGTGAAGGACATCGCGGCCGAGCGCGGCCAGGACGCCTTCCACTGCCTCGTCGAGATCTGCGCGGCCGACGGCCTGCGTACGGTCCTGTGGCCGATGCCCACCGACAACGACCCCGACTCGTGGGCCCTGCGCCGGCGCACCTGGGAGCACGAGGACGTCATGCTCGGCGGCTCCGACGCGGGCGCCCACCTGGACCGCATGTGCGGCGCCCCGTACACGACCCGCTTCCTCGGCGACTGCCTGCGCGGCCGCAGGCTCATGCCGCTGGAGCGAGCCGTCAAGATGCTGACCGACGACCCGGCCCGGCTCTTCGGCCTGCGCGAGCGCGGCCGTGTCGAGGAGGGCTTCCACGCCGACCTCGTCCTCTTCGACCCCGAACGCATCGACGCGGGCCCCGCCACCCTCGTCCACGACCTGCCGGGCGACAGTCCCCGGCTGGACTCCAAGGCCCTCGGCATCGTGTCGGTCCGCGTCAACGGGGTGGAGACCCTGCGCGACGACAAGGTGACCGGCGCGGTCCCCGGGACGGTGCTCCGTTCCGGCCGCGACACCCGGACGGTGAGCACCCTGTGACCACGGACCCCCAGCGGCTCTTCATCGGCGGCGAGTGGACCGAGCCTGCCGGCGGCCACTACGAGGTGATCGACCCGGCCACGGAGGACGTCGTCGGCCTCGCCCCCGAGGCGACCCGCGCGCAGGTGCACGAGGCGGCCGCCGCGGCCCGCGACGCCTTCGGCCCCTGGTCCCGCACCCGCCCGGAGGAACGCGCCGCGATCCTGGACCGCGCCGCGGACCTGATGCAGCGCGACTTCACGGCGAACGCCGCCCTCGCTCAGGCGGAGAGCGGCGCGACCACCGGTACGGCCCGCGGGATGCAGGTAGCCGTGGGCGCGGCCCGTTTCCGGCGGTATGCGAAGGGTGCGCTGGAACCGGTCGAGCACGCCGTCCCGCCGCAGATCAACGAGGCCGGGCCGATGGGCCGGGCCGGGATCTTCGGGGCGCTCGCCGTCCGGCAGCCGGTCGGCGTCGTCACCTGCATCACCTCGTACAACAACCCCTGGGCCAACCCGGCCGGCAAGATCGCTCCGGCGCTCGCGATGGGCAACACGGTCCTCGTGAAGCCGGCCCCGCAGGACCCGCTCTCCGTCTACCGGATGGCGGAGGCGCTCGCGGAGGCGGGTGTGCCGGCCGGCGTCGTCAACGTCGTCAGCGGTTCGGCCCCGGACGTGGGCGAGGCCGCGGTCGACTCGCCGGACGTCGACATGGTCAGTTTCACCGGCTCCACCTCGGTCGGACAGCGCATCGCGGAGGTCTGCGGCCGGAGCATGAAACGGCAGCTGATGGAGCTGGGCGGGAAGGGCGCGGCCGTGGTGTTCGACGACGCCGACCTGGACTCGGCGGTCGCGGGCATCGGGACGACGTTCTCCTTCTACAGCGGGCAGATCTGTACGGCTCCGACCCGCGTCCTGGTCCAGAGGGCCGTGCACGACGCGCTGGTCGAGAGGCTCACCGCGTACGCCGGGTACCTGACGGTGGGCGATCCGAGGGCGAAGGGCACGGTCGTCGGCCCGGTCATCTCGGCCGCCCACCGCGACCGCGTCGAGTCGTACGTGGAACTGGGGCGCAAGGAGGGTGCCCGGGTCGTCACGGGCGGCGAACGCCCGGACCCGACCGGCCGCGGCTTCTACGTCGCGCCGACGCTGCTGGCCGACTGCACCAACGACATGAGGGTGGTGCGGGAGGAGATCTTCGGCCCGGTCGTGGTGGTCGTCCCCTTCGACGACGACGAGGAAGGCATCGCGCTGGCCAACGACAGCGACTACGGACTGATCGACTACGTCTGGTCCGGCGACGTCTCCCGCGCTTTCCGGACGGCCCGCCGGCTGCGGGCCGGCGGGGTCGGGGTGAACACCATCGGCCGCAACATGGAGGCCCCGTTCGGCGGGTTCAAACGCAGCGGTGTCGGCCGGGACGTCGGCTCGTACGCACTGCACGCGTACAGCGAACTCCAGTCGATCGTCTGGCCGGGCTGAGGGCCTGCGGGCGGGCCCGTCCCCGCGTGCGGGCCCCCGTGGGGCCGGTTCTACGCTGTGCCCACGCCTTCGCGCCGGACTCGGTGCGGGTGGTGAGGAGGAGGGGACATGCGAAGACATGTGCTGTGGGGCACGGTGGCCGCTTCGGTGGTCATGGCCGTGCTGGGGGCGTCACCGGCGCACGCCGAGGGGCGGGGCGACATCCGGGTCGTCAAGGCGGTGGCCAACAACGGCAAGAGCGTCGTCGTCGGCACCGGTGCGGTGGTGACCTTTCCGGTCAAGCTGACCATCAAAGACAATTCGGGTGTCAAGGGGCTAGGGGAAATCCGTGCGGGCAGCGCCAACACCACCTACGGCGTTCCGGCCGAGACGGTCGGGGTCACCTGCAAGAAGCTGAGCAGCACCACTTCGGACTGCACGGCGACGATGCGCATCGATCCCCACTGGTTTCCGGGGTACAGCGAGCGCAACGCCAACGAGGGGGCCGGTGACTGGAACGTCTACGGCATCGTCAACGCCAACGACAGGGACTACTGGATCTTCGATGCGCTTGCCCCGTTCAAGCTGAAGCGAGCCGCGACGCTGAAGGTGTCCGCCATGCGGTCCTACCTTGTCGGTCCCAGCAAGCAGGTCAAGGTCACCGGCACGCTCGCCCGCGCCGACTGGGAGGCGCTGAAGTACCGCGGCTACGGCGGCCAGAGCGTGAAGCTGCAGTTCCGCAAGGCCGGCGCCACCTCGTACACGACGGTGAAGACGGTGAAGACGAACAGCTCCGGCCAGGTCAGTACGACGGTGACCGCGTCAGCCCCGGGCAGTTGGCGCTGGTTCTACCCCGGCACGTCCACGACCTCGCAGACCGCGTCCGCGGGCGACACCGTCTCTTTCGGGACACCGGTCATGCGCTCCCGTGCGGCGATGCCCCCCGTGCACAACGTCTCGGCACAGTGAAGGACCGCGCCGCTCGCCGCTCGAACCGGGCGGCGAGCGGCGCGGCGTCTACGAGTTGCGCCGTGCGCGGGCGATGAGCACGAACGCGATGATGCCGACCACGATCACGGCGAGCACGATCCCCACGATCAGCCCGCCACCGAACCCGCCGGAGCCGTGCTTCCGCCGCTTCTTGCTCTTGCTTTTGCTCTTGTACGCGTGCGCGGCCTCGCGCGCACCGGCGTGGACGGACGTCACCCCGTCCGCATGTCCCACACCCTGTACCGAAGCGGTACGGGAGGCGGCGGACGCGGACACGGAAGCGGGCGCGGCGGCGGATGCCGCGGCGGGTGCGCCGCCGACGAGCACGCCCGTCAGGAACAGAGCGGTGAGAGCGGCACGGGTGCGCTTGCGGACCATGGTGAATGACCTCCCCCGAAGTCGCCGAAGTCTCGGCTTTGCGCACCGTACGGCATACGTTTGAGCCGCCACCAGACAACGACGGAGGTGTCTTCGTATGCGGATCGCCACAACGATCTTCCTCACCGACGAAACGATCACGCCGGTGCGGCTCGCGCACGAGCTTGAGCAGCGGGGATTCGCCGGGCTCTATCTTCCGGAGCACACGCACATCCCGGTGAGCAGGGAAACTCTTTACCCGGGGGGCGGCGACCTGCCGCCCGAGTACGGCCGCACCCTGGACCCGTTCGTCGCCCTGGGCCAGGTCGCCGCGGTGACCGAAAGGCTGAGCCTCGGTACGGGCATCACGCTGATCACCCAGCACGACCCGATCGATCTGGCCAAGCAGATCGCGACCCTCGACCACGTCTCCGGCGGCCGCTTCACGCTGGGCCTCGGCTTCGGCTGGAACGTCGAGGAGGCTGCGGACCACGGAGTCACGTGGTCGACGCGCCGGGAGCTGGGCCGTGACCGGATGGCGCTGATGCGCGCGCTGTGGAGTCCCGAACCAACCGCCTACGAAGGCCAGTTCGGCTCGGTGCGGGCCAGTCACGCCTACCCGAAGCCGGTCCAGGAGCCGCGTGGTCCGGTGATCGGCCCGCGCACCCTGATCGGCGGCGCGGCGGGACCGAAGCTGTTCGCGCACATCGCGGAGTACGCGGACGGCTGGATGCCGATCGGCGGCCGGGGCCTGACGGAGTCGGTGCCCAGGCTCCGCACGGTCTGGGAGTCGGCGGGCCGCGACCCGAAGGACCTCCAGGTGATCCCCTACGCGGTCCTGCCGAGCCCGGGCAAACTGGCGCACTACGCGGACCTGGGCATCGAGGAGGTCGTCCTCCAACTGCCCCCCGCTGCCGAACCGGAGGTCCTGCGGACGCTCGACGCGTTCGCCGAGTACCTCTGAGGGCTGTCCCGCCAGGAATTGCGGGACAGCCCTCAGGCCCTAAGGTGCCTGCTGCCCGGCCGCGGCGGTCAGCTCGTACATCGTCGCGACCGGCAGCGCCGGATTCGCCGCGGCCCGGTGGCCGAGCTCGGGGTCGTCGAGGAGTGCCGTGATGCGGTCCTGCGGCAGTCGGGGGTGGCCTGCCGCGTCCGCGCGGACCTGCGGGTCGGGGTCGCGGGTGAGCCGGTCGGCGGTGCCGGCCGGAGTTTCGGGGTCGAGGAGGGCCAGCCGCCGGACCGCGGGGTCTTCGTCGCCTGCGAACCGGGCGAGCCCGGTCCGGGGGAAGTTGCCGTGCCCGGTCAGATGCCAACGGTCGCAGCCGGTGTACTCCAGGAAGCAGCGGAGCAGCAGCGCGGCCGGGGCGTCCGGATGGTTCTGGCCGAGCAGGACCCGGACGCCGAGGTCGGAGTCGTCCGCGAGAAGGGCGACGAGGTCGGCGGGGAGGTGCGGCTCGCGAGCGGCCCGTCGGCGCAGGAGCGGGTGGGCGGACAGTGCGAGTGCACGGACCTGCTCCGGGTCGGGCAGCAACTCCGGGTCGTACGGCGGATTGTGGCAGTACGACCTGTCCTGCGTCACCTCGTAGTCGATCGCGGCCCGTTCCGCCTCACTCAGCGCCGGATGCACCGAGAGCGCGAGGCGCACCCCGGGGTCGGGGTCCACAGCGAGCGCGCGGCGCTCGGCAGGCACCAGGTCGGGCCGGGCGGCGACGCGGGTGCGCACCTTGGGGTCGGGGTGTGCGGCCAGCAGGGCCACGGTCTCCGGCGGAACACCGGCATTGCGGGCGATCAGCCACGCGTGCCGTGGCAGGGAGGCTGCCACGACGTCCGGGGCGAGTGCTCCGTACATCAACAGGTGCGTGTGCGTATGGCAGGGGTGCGCGGGAAGGTCCTCCCGCACCGCGTCGGGGTCGCGGAGCCGTTCGTAGCGGCGCCTGCTCGCCTCGGCCGCCTTCCGTACCTCCGGGTCCGGGTCTGCCGGCAGGGCGTCCCGGACGTCGGGTGTCAGGGACTCCCAGGACAGGCGGCCGATCCCCATGCAGCGGACCTTCGCCGAGGGATGAGTGGTCATCGCACGCTGCAGACCGGGCGAGACCAGCCGGTTGAGCTCCCACAGGTGGTCGTCCTCGTACGTCTCGATGATCCGCACGATGGTCCGGTCCGGCAACGGCCGCGGCATGCACACGTCGTCGGCCTGCGGCTCGCGGGACAGATGCCCCCGTACGAGATGGTCCGGATCGTCCACCAGCCGTGCCCGCTGCTCCGGATCGGCGTACGGGTTCCGGGCGAAGAAGCTGCGTGTGCGCGGGTCGGGGTGGGCCACGACCGCGTCCACCACGGGACCGGGCAGCACCCGGTCACGGGCCAGCACCATCCGCGCGGCTACCGGCCCGTCCGCGAGGATCCGCAGCAGTACGTCGACGGGCGCGGCCGGATTGCGCGCCACACCGGCCAACAGGCGCTCGGCCGGCCCGGCGGCTTCCCATATCTCTTCAGGAGTCACGGCGGAATGCTCCCACGCGCTTCCACGCAGGAGCGGCCCGTCGCCGTGTCCGGGTTGCGCTTTCCGTTGCGTCAACTCCTACCGTCGAGTGTGGCCGGAGGAACCGGCCCGGTGAAGGGAGGCGCGGCCATGGCCTGGTCGATCGCGGAGGTGGCGCGGATGTCCGGGGTGACGTCCCGGACGCTGCGGCACTACGACGAGATCGGCCTGCTGCCGCCTGCGGGATTCGGCAGCAATGGGCACCGCTCCTACGAAGAGGCCGACCTGCTGCGTCTGCAGCGGATTCTGCTGATGAGGGAGCTGGGCCTGGGGCTGCGTGAGATCCGGCGCGTGCTGGACGAGCGCACCGACCCGGTGAGCGCACTGCGTGAGCACCACAGGCGGCTGTGCGAGGAGCGTGACCGGCTGGACACGCTCGTCAGCACCGTCGAGCGGACCATCGCCGAACTGGAGGAAGGGAAGGGCGACAACGACATGGCGAAGATCAGCAGGCCGGAGAACCTGTTCGAAGGCCTTGAGCACACCGCCGAGGAAGACGCCGAAGTGCGCGAGCGCTGGCCGCAGGCGTGGGAGGAGGCCCGCCGGTCCAGGGAGACGATGACGGAGGCGGACCAGGAGGCGTGGCAGCGCGAGGCGACCGCGCAGATGATCCGCTTCGCGGAGTTCATGGTGGCGGGCACACCGCCCGACGACCCGGCGGTGCAGGCGGAGACGGATGCGCACTACCAGGGCATCTGCCGGTTCTGGACGCCGAACGCGGAGGCCTACGTGGGCCTGGGCCGGACCTACGTCGACGATCCCCGCATGCGGGCCAATTTCGACCGGATCGCCGACGGCCTGGCCGCGTACCAGCGTGACGCGATGGTGGCCTACGCCGAGGCCCGTCTGAGCTGACCGCCGTGCTGCGCGCCGCTCTCGCAGTCGTCGCACCTGCCGGGTTCGGGCGCCCTGAACCCTCGGTCGCAGCCGTCGCAGTTCTGCATCGGCACGGGCCGGTAGGCGGCGGGAAGGGTCTGCCCGGACGGCAGGGAATCGGTGAGCCGGTACCGCACCAACTGCGCGGGGAACCGCACGGGCCGGGGCAGTTCCTCCGTCAGGGCCTTGCGTACGTCGGCGGGCGACGCGTCCCGCTCGAACCAGGCGGCGACGCCGGGCGCGAGGTAAGCGATCTGGGCGTCGGTCAGGCGGAGTTCGGCATCCTGATGCTTCAGCCCGGCGAGGAGGAGCGCGGCGGCCCGGAGGAGCTGCGGCAGGGGATTCAGCGGCTGCGGAAGCGGCGGACGCGGCGGCTTCCTGGCGGTGGGCGCGGGGACGCGGGGGAGGGGAGCGGGGTCGGCGGGAGGCGCCGGGGGAGGCGCCGGGGTCGGGGTGGGGGGCGGTGCCGGGGCCGGGCGGGGCTTGCGTGGCGTGACCGATTGGGCCTTGCCGCGTGCGGCGGGGTCCGGGTGGTTGTACGACACGGTGCGGGTGTAGATCCGCCCGTCCGGCGAACGCTCCCGCGTCCGCTCGAGGTAGCCGTGCTGCTCCAGCTCCCGCAGGGCACCCGCGATGCGGTGCTCACTGTCGGAGGGCAGACGGGCTGCTAGGGCCTTGATGCCGATCCTGGCGCCCGGCGGCAGCGACTGGATGTGCACGGCCAGGCCTCGGGCGGCGAGCGAGAGTTCGCGGTGCTGGCTGAGGTGGTTGCCGACGACGGTGAAGCGGTCGGCGTGACGAATGTTGACATGCTGTACACCGCGTGGCGGGGTGTAGGGGGCCGCGATAACCTGCGAGGCATCCATCAGGAAGGTGCTTCTTCCTCGTTGGTCAGGCCCCCGCCTCGGGATTGGTGTCCCGGCGGGGGCCGTCAGAAGTCTTGATTTGGTGCGGCGAGCATATGCCAGGCAACCCGGTCGAAATCCAGCCCAGTTGGCGAACCTCACCCGTGCGGGTGACGGGGACGCCGGTGGGGTCGGGTGGGTATTCAGTTCTCTCCAAGAGCCTTTGAAAGCCTTTACGTCGTGGGCCCCCGCGACGCGGCGGACCGGATCGCGGATTCCCGCGACCCGGTGGTGTGCGATCCGGGTCAGCCCCGGGAGGCGTGGGCGGCGAAGGCGGACCAGGCGGCCAGGGCCTCGTCGACGCCGCTTCTGTGACCGGCCTCGGATTGCCGTACAGCTCTGTGCGAGCAGCCGGCGACCGTCCTCTGGGCGTGAACAGGGTGAACGTGCCGTCGACGGCCGGGTGTTCTTCGCGGTCGGTCCGCATCACCTGGATCTCGACGGTTCACAGGCGGCCCACTCGTAGGAGCTGCCTGGTCGAGGCACCGGCGGCGAAGTGGGGCGTGGTCGGGAAGGCGGTGCGGGCGGAGGTCGGCCGGAGCCGGGAACCGGGTCGGTGAATTTGCGCGTCGCGTAGCTTGGCATGAACCGTTCTTGACCTAGGAGACCCCAT
Source organism: Streptomyces sp. NPDC005761 (assembly GCF_040630635.1). NCBI lineage: Bacteria > Bacillati > Actinomycetota > Actinomycetes > Kitasatosporales > Streptomycetaceae > Streptomyces > Streptomyces sp. NPDC005761. The sequence continues at coordinate 136,922 of NZ_JBEXXX010000001.1, forward strand.
GCAGCTGTCCACCGGAAGCCGGATCGTCGTGCGAGCGGCAGGGGCCTTGCTGACGGTGGCGGTCGCGGCGGGTTGCTCGGCGAGCGTGGGCACGAAGAAAGTGAAGAAGGACGAGGTCGCGAAGCAGGCCTCGGCGGCCCTGGGCAAGCAGGTCGGACGGGAGCCCGACGACATCACCTGCGAGGACGACCTCAAGGCCGAGGTGGGCGCGACCATACGGTGTGAGCTCACCGACGGCGGTGAGAAGCAGGGCATGACGGTCACCGCGAAGTCGGTCGACGGCGACAAGGTCGACATGGACTTCAAGGTCGACGAGGCCGCGGGTGCGGGCAACTCGGCGGAGCCGACCGACGCGGCGAGCGCCGGCACCGGCGGCCGGTCGGTCGACAAGGCAGAGGTCGCCCGTCAGGGCAAGGCCGCGCTGACGGCCCAGGTCGGCAAGGCGCCCGATGCCTTCTCCTGCCCCGAGAACCTTCCGGCCGAGGTGGGTGCCACCATCCGCTGCCAGTTGGCATCGGAGGGCAAGCAGTACGGCGTGACGGTCACCGCGAAGTCCCTCGTCAACGGCAAGGTCAGCATGGACTTCGAGGTCGACGACACCGCGACCGGCTGATCCCTTCACCATGTCTGCGTCATACTGAGCCGCCGGAACACAGGGGGGCGTGCAGCGCATGGAGTACGGGGCGGGCGGCGCGGGCTTGCCGGCGAATATCGGCGGGTACGCCGTGGAACGGGAGTTGGGCGCCGGCGGGATGGGCGTCGTCTACCTGGCGCGCTCGCGCGGCGGGCGTGCGGTGGCGGTGAAGGTGGCGCGCTCGGAGCTCGCGACCGACCCGCACTTCCGGGAGCGGTTCCGCGCCGAGGTCGAGGCCGCCCGCAGCGTGGGCGGCTTCCACACGGCGCCGGTCGTGGACGCGGACCCGGCAGCGGCGGCGCCCTGGCTGGCCACGGCGTACATCCCGGGGCCGACGCTCGGTGCGCTGATCGAGGCCGAGGGGCCGATGGACGAGGAACGGCTGCGGCAGCTGGGCGCGGCGCTCGCGGAGGCGCTGGCGGCGATCCACGGTTGCGGGCTGGTCCACCGCGACCTGAAGCCCGGGAACATCATCATGGCCTCGGACGGGCCGAGAGTCCTGGACTTCGGCATCGCGCGGGCGCTGGAATCGACCCGTCTGACGGCCACCGGGGTGGCCTTCGGGACGCCCGGGTTCCTGGCGCCGGAGCAGGCGCAAGGGCTGGAGGTCAGGGGCGCCGCGGATGTGTTCGCGCTCGGGGCCGTGCTCGTCGCGGCGGCGGGCGGAGCCGCGTTCGGGGCGGGTACGCCGATGGGGCTGATGTACCGGTCGGTCCACGAGGCGCCGGACCTGGCCGTGGTGCCGGACGGCCTGCGGCCGATCGTGGCGTCCTGTCTGGCCAAGGAGCCCGGAGAACGGCCCACACCGGAACGGTTGCTGGACCTGTTCGCGCCGGGTGGAGCGACGTACTCCCCGACGGTGGCGGTACCGCCGCCTCCGCCCTCCTACGCGCCGTCCGCCGCAGCCGTCCCGTTCCAGCAGGCGCCGGTCGGTTTCGGGCCGCCGAACTACGTGGGGCCCGACCCCCGGGCCGACCTGGACTTCATGGCGGTCAGCGCGGACAGCTTCGTCCTGGTCGACGCCGTGGGAGTCCAGCTCGGAACGCCGCTCGGTGAAGTGCGGTTCGCCTGGGCGGACATCAGCACGGTCGAGTACGCGGCCACGAGCCCGAAACACCTCGGGGTGACGGTCCGGCTGCGCAACGGCGCCGCCTACCCGTGCGTGATCGCCGCCCGGAAACGGGCCCGGCTGCGGGAGTGGCTGGAGGACCTGCCGCTGATCCTGGAGTACTTCAGGTAGCGCGGAGAGCCGCGGCCACGTACCGCATGTGCGCGGGATCGCAGGCGATCAGGATGTCCGCCTGCCCGTCGCGGCATTCGGCGAGCTGCCGGAGAGCTGGACGATTGCACGTGGGGCGGCAACGATTTGATCACCTGCGGCGTCAACTGGGCGCGGCGCGGCCAACGGGCCGCAGGGGCCGGAGCGCCGTGATGCGGCGTGGAATCAGTGGTCCGAGGGGTCCTGGCGGGAAGGGTCCTGCGTGTGCTGCCGTGCTCCCAGGACCCACGCGGCGAATGCCTCGACCCCGTCCACGACCGCGTCGAAGCGAGCGGAGTGGAAGATGTCGAACGCGTGTTGCCCGCCGCGGAGTTCGGCGTAGACCACCGCACTGTCCGAGGCCCGGCGCAGTTGGGTGACGTAGTTCCGGGCGCCCTCCACGGTCCCCAGCGCGTCCTTGGTGCCATGAGCGACGAAGATCGGCGGCGCCCCGCCGGGGCGGAGGTATCCCTGGGGCTGGGGCGGGGGCGGCGGTTCGTCCGGCGGGGTGCCGAAGAAGTGGCCGTAGTACCCGTAGAGGGAGATCGCGGCGGTGACCGAGGTGTCGGCCGACTCGAAACCGGGCTGGAACGCCGGGTCGTTCGGGGTGAGCGCGCAGAGGGAGGCCATGTTGGCGCCGGCGGAGCTGCCCGCCACGAACAGCTTCGACGGATCGGCGCCGTACTCGGAGCCGTGCTCGCGGACCCAGGCGATGACCTTCTTGGCGTCGATCTGGTGGCCGGGGAACGTGGTCTGGGGCCGCAGCCGGTAGTTGGCGCTGATGCACAGCCAGCCCTGGGCGGCGAGGTGGTACAGCAGCGGGCGGGCCTCGCGGTTCTTCGCTCCGCTCCGGTACTGGCCACCGTGGAAGTAGATGAGGACCGGCGCGTCCTGCGGTGCGTCGCGGTGGCGGTAGATGTCGAGGAGATTCCGGCGTCCGGCTTCCCCGTAGCTGATGTTGGGGATCCGCCTCACGCCGCGCCGCCGCATGAAGCCGGGCAGCAGCACGATGCGGACCCAGGGCCGGTGGCGGCGCAGCGGTACGCGCACCCGGTTCCGCCAGCCGGCCCCCAGCCCCTCGTCGAGTGCGCGCGTCACGGCCGCATCCGCGTGCAGTCCCCGCCACGCGGATACGGCCAGGTCGGCGGCGGCGACCGCTGCCACCGCGACCGTCGCCCTGGCGCCCGTCGAGCCCAGATCGCCCTGGGCGGCGGCCAGGGCCGTGGAGGCGGTCAGGACGATGATGCCCAGGAACGGCACCTCGTTGAGGACCATGCCGAACAGGAAGCTCATGTGGGCCAGCGGCCGGGGCCGGCGCGGTGCGACGACGGCGAAGAACGTGCACCAGGCGACGAGCGCCGTCGACGCCATGTATCCCATCGGCAAGGCCATTGATGTTCCCCGTCAACTCAGGTGAGCATTGCGCCGATCGGGTCTCACGCGCTCAGGTGTGTGCGCCCAGTCTTCCCGCCGGGCGGGCGCTCCATCAACGACGGTCCTGATAACGTCTTTTAACTCTGAGATAAAGAATCCGGGGCGCGCGCATGGAGATGCGAGAGATCGAGATCTTCCTGACGTTGGCGGAAGAGCTGCACTTCAGTCGTACGGCCGAGCTGCTGGGCATCAGCCCGGCCCGCATCAGCCAGTCGATCAAGAAGCAGGAGCGGCGCATCGGCGGCCCCCTGTTCCACCGGACCACCCGCGCCGTGCGTCTCTCTCCTCTCGGTGAGGACCTGTACAAGGCCCTCAAGGACGGGCACCGGCAGATCATGCAGGGGATCGCGACGGCCCGGGCCGCAGCCGAGGGAGCGTCCGGCACGCTGACCCTCGGCACGCTCGGCCCGTACTCCGTGCAGATCAAGGACACGCTCGACCTGTTCCGGGACCGCTGCCCGAACGCCCTTCTCCAGCACCGCGAGATCCAGCCCGCCTCGCCGCTGGACCTGCTGCGGTCAGGCGACGTGGACGTGGCGTACCTGTGGCTGCCGGTCGACGAACCCGGTCTGACGGTCAGCCCGACCTCGTGCGCCTCCGAGGTGCTGCTGATGATGTCCGCCGAACACCCCTACGCGGCACGGCAGTCCATCTGCCTGGAGGATCTCGGCGACTGCGCCGTGGTCGGAGGCCAGACCATCCCGTCCTCCATGGAGGAGATCTTCAATCCCTGGCACACGCCCTCCGGGCGTCCGGTCCGTCGCGGCCCGAAGGTCTCCACCTGGCAGGAGACCCTCAGCGTCGTCTCGTCGGGCCAGGCGACGGCCGGGGTCACGGGCGAGGTGGCCGAGTTCTACACCTGGCCGAGCCTGGCCTTCGTTCCGATCCGGGACGCGCCGCCCTGCCGGTGGGCCTTCGTGTGGCGCACCGCGAGCGAGACGCCACTCATTCGTGCCTTCGCCGGGGCAGCCGCCGACGCGGACCGCCGGGCGGGGCAGTAGGCAGACGGTTGTCAGGGGGCCCTGCCCCGAACCGGCGCAACCTCCCTCAGACGACGTCGAATTCGTTGCCCTCGGGGTCCTGCATGGCGGCCGCGTAGAGCCCCGTCTCCGGCTCGTCCTTGATCCGCAGCACGGTGGCACCGGCCTCGACCAGCCGCTCCACCGTAGCGTTGACCCGCTGTGCGCGAACGTCCAGCGGGACGTCGCGGCCCCCGCCGGCCTTCAGGTCGAAGTGCCACCGGTTCTTGGCGGCCTTCGGCTCCGGCACCTGCTGGAACCACACCCTCGGCCCACGTCCCGCGGGATCGATGATCGACTCCGGGACGTCGCCGGCACCGGCCGGCAACTCCGCCTCGGGCACTCCCGCCGCCGCCCAGTAGGCACGCCACGTGGCGTGCCCTGCGGGCGGGGGCTCAGGGACGTAGCCCAGGGCCTCGGCCCAGAAACTCACCATTCTCTGCGGATCGGAACAGTCGATCGTCAGCTGCACGGTCATCTCCATACGCGGAGCATCCCAGGCAGGACCGACAGACGGATCTCTTGCGCAGCGGGCCCGGCTGGGCCGGCGACTGCCCGGCTACCGCAGGCCGTTCAGGAATTCGATGACCCGCCCGGTCAGCAGCTCCGCCGCGGCCCGGTCGTAGGCCGGCAGCGAGGAGTCCGCGAACAGGTGATGCTTGCCCGAGTAGAGGAAGAGCTCGGCCTGGTCGGTGGCGGCGGTCAGCTCCCTGGCGGCGTCGAGGTCCCCCTCGTCGGCGAAGAACGGGTCACCGTCCATCCCGTGCACCTGCACCGGGACGCCGGCCGGCCATGCCTCGCCGAATTCGGACACGGGCAGGCAGGCGTCGATGAGCAGCGCGCCCCTGGCGCCGGCGCGGGTCTGGGCCAGGCGCTGGGCCGGCATGACCCCGAGGGAGAAGCCCGCGTAGACCACGTCGCCACCGAGCTTCTGAGCAGCGGCGATCCCGCGCTCCATGACGTTGCCGAATCCCGTCCTGCTCGCGTAGCCGATGCCCTGCTCCAGGGTCTCGAAGGTGTGCCCCTCGTAGAGGTCAGGGACGTGGACGGTGTGGCCCGCCCGGCGGAGTTCGGCCGCGAAAGCCTCGACTCCGGGGGTCAGCCCCTGAGCGTGATGGAACAGCACAACTTCGGCCATGGCCTGCCCGCCTTCATCTCGCTGAACGATCCAAATGTTTGGAACAATCGGCGATGCTAGTCTAATCGAATTATGTCGAGCAATACTCCCGACTACGACCTCGACGAAACGATCGAGCTCACCACGGCCGAGCAGGTGCGGGCCATCGGCGACCCCCTGCGCACCACCATCCTCGGCCTGCTGCACGAGCGCGCCGCGACGGTGACCGAGCTCGCCGCCGCGGTCAAGCGGCCGAAGAGCACCGTCGCGCATCATGTCGCGGTCCTGACCAAGGCCGGTCTGCTGCGCGTGGTGCGGACCCGCAAGGTCCGGGCGATCGAGGAGCGCTTCTACGGCCGTACCGCGCGGATGTTCTTCGTCGGCCTCGGCCGGCAGGCGTCCGGCGGAGCGCTGCCGCCCGACTTCAACGACTTCGAGGTGGCCGCGAGGGAGTCAGCCGCGGCGTACGAGCTCGGGCGGCTGCGTCAGTTCATCCGGCGGGCCCGGATCTCCGAAGAACAGGCGGCTGAGTTCTGGGAGCGCATCGAGCAGATGATCCACGAGTTCGACAAGCTGCCGCGTACCGGTGACACGGTCCACGGCTTCGCCGTCGGGGTGTATCCGATCCCCGACTACCCGACCCTGCCGCCCGCGTCGCACACCGGAGAACAGGGCTGACGTCGTACGCCCGCTTCCTCCGGCCCACCCGGTCAGCCCTTCCCCTCGGCCGACGCGGCCGGGTGGGAAGCCGGTATCAGGTGCCGTCCGGTGCAGTCCGGTCGCCGTCCCGGGATCGGCTCGATGGCGGCCTACCAGCCAGGAGCGGGGAGGGCGTCGGGCCACCACGGCGGCACGCCGTCGGGGCAGTAGTAGGTGGCGTCCCCCAGGAAGAGCGAGACGGCGCCCCAGGACGCGGTGAGTACGAGCGCTGCGCCGGCAGCGGCGGCCACCAGAGGGCGCCGGCCCAGGAGGGCCACGGCACTCAGCCAGACGGCCAGCAGGACGATCGTGAGCACGGGGACGAAGAGCACGAGGAGAAACGTGCTGTTGGCCGAGCTGTTCACACCGGCGTCGCAGGCGTTCCACGCTCTTCCCAGCAGCGCGGCCGTCAGAAGGGCCGTGGCCGGTGCGAGTGCCGTACCGGACCATCCGACTCTGCGGCGGCTACGCATGTGTGCTCCGAGCTGTCCGGGGCCGGGCGCCGGGGAGCCGGACCGTGACGAGGAGACCGCCCGCGGGGCGGGGCGCGAGGTCGAGCGTTCCGGCGTGGGCGCGGACGACGCTGTTCACGATGGCCAGGCCGAGGCCGACGCCCGCGTGTTCGTCGGTGCGTACGCGTTCGGTTCCGCGTCGGAAGGGTTCGGTCAGGGTCGGTACGAGCTCAGGGGGGAGCGGGCGGCCCGTGTTCTCGACCCGCAGCACGCTCATGTCGCCGTGCGCCTCGGTGCGGACCGTCACCGTGCCTCCGCTGGGGACGTTGTGGACGATGGCGTTCTGGACGAGGTTCGTCACCATCCGGAGCAGGAGCTCCGCGGAGCCGTCGGTCCGGGCCGCGGAGCCGGTGACGTCGAGGGTGATCCGGCGGCCTTCGGCGAGGGGGAGCAGTGTCTCGGCGGCTTCCTCGGCGAGGAGGGAGAGGTCGACGTTCTCCCTGGTGAAGGTGGAGCCTTCGCCGCGGCTGAGGAGCAGGAGTGCCTCGGTGAGGTCGATCGCCCGGGTGTTCACCTCGTGCAGGCGGCCGATGAGTGCGTCCCGGTCCCGTGTGGGGTCCTTGCGGGCGACGTCGAGGAGGGTGCGCGAGATCGCCAGCGGGGTGCGCAGTTCGTGGGAGGCGTTCGCGGCGAACCGTTGTTGCTCGGCGACGTGGGACTCGAGCTGTCCGAGCATGGAGTCGAACGTGTCCGACAGCTCACGGAACTCGTCCTGACGGCCCTCCATACGGATCCGGTGTGACAGCGACCCGGTCCCGGCCCGCCGTGCCGCATCCGTGATCAGCGTGAGCGGGGCGAGCATCCGGCCGGCCAGGAGCCATCCGCCCAGGAGGCCGAACACGAGCAGGGCGGCCATCGCGATGGCCGCGGGCGGCGCGAACATGTGGATGAGGAGGTAGCGGTTGGGCGAGACCCCGAGAAGGCCCTGGGCATTGTCCGGCACGTAGCGCAGCAGGTAGACCCAGACCAGGGCCAGCAGGAGAGCGCCGGCGACGGCGAGGAATCCGGCGTAGCTGAGGGCGAGCTTCAGCCGGACGCTGAGCCCCGGTCTTCTACGCATGCGGGCTGCCGGGGGCGGCGGTGGCCGTGCCGGCGTCGATCCGGTAGCCGACGCCGGGCACCGTGGCGATGAGCCACGGTTCGCCGAGCCGTTTGCGCAGGGCGGAGACGGTGATGCGAACGGCATTGGTGAAGGGGTCCGCGTTCTCGTCCCAGGCCCGTTCCAGCAGTTCCTCCGCGCTGACGATGCCGCCCTCGGCGGCGACGAGGACCTCCAGTACGGCGAACTGCTTACGGGTCAGCGCGACGTACCGGCCGTCGCGGAAGACCTCCCGGCGGAACGGGTCGAGCCGCAGGCCCGCGATCTCGCGGACCGGGGGGCGGGCGTACACGCGTCTGCGGTCGAGCGCCCTCAGCCGCAGGACCAGCTCGCGCAGCTCGAACGGCTTGGTGAGGTAGTCGTCGGCGCCGAGTCCGAACCCGGAGGCCTTGTCGTCGATCCGGTCGGCCGCGGTCAGCATCAGGATCGGGATGTTGCTGCCGGAGGCGACGATGTGCCGGGCGACCTCGTCGCCGGAGGGGCCGGGGATGTCGCGGTCGAGGACCGCGAGGTCGTAGGAGTTGACGCCGAGCAGCGCCAGGGCGGAGTCGCCGTCGCCCGCGATGTCGGCGGCTATCGCCTCCAGCCGCAGACCGTCACGGACGGCCTCGGCCAGATAGGGCTCGTCCTCCACGATCAGTACGCGCATGGGCGAAGCCTACGACCGGCCGGCCATTGCGGGGCGCGGCCGGTCCGTGGGCGCCTGCGCCTCCGTACGCCACCAGCGGCGCGACGCCAGCCCGGCCAGCACGGCGCCGGTGGCGTTGACCAGGACGTCGTCCACGGAGGACACCCGGTCCAGCTGGAGGACGTACTGCGCGCTCTCGACCAGGGCCGAGCAGCCCGCCCCGAGCGCCAGGACCCGCGGCACGGATGCCAGGGCCGCGAACCGCATCGGGGCGAAGAAGCCCAGCGACGCGAAGACCAGCAGATTGCCGGTGATCCCCAGCGGCCCCATCGTGACCAGGTCCCGCAGCGGCACCAGGCTCACCCGGGCGGGAGCCACGCCGGGCGCCGCGCCCGGCATCAGGGTCATCCACAGGAACGGCGTCGTCCCGTGGACCATGGCCACCTCGGCCAGCGACATCCGCCACGGCGATGTGCCGTCGGCGGTACGCCGGCTCCGTGCCAGCACCCACACCACGAGGAAGGACAACGGCAGCGCGACCAGCGTCATGAGCACGATGCCGTTGAACGTGTCGTAACAGCCGTGCCACCGCCCCGCCGCGCACCGCGGCGCGGCCATCATGAGCGGCCCCCGGATGAGGAACCCGGCTCCCGCCAGGCCGAGCACCGCCAGTCCGACGAGCACGAACCGGCGCACGCGGCGGGGCGGTACGGGTGGGGCGGCGTTGTGGTTCATGTACCCATGGGAGACGGGCTGCCGTTGCGCGGGCGTATGCGGATTCTGATACGCCCGCGATACGCGGTGGTCGTCTCCGCGGGGCGGCGGGCCCCGAGTGACGTGCCCCGGCCGCCCCGGCGACCGGGGCTCAGCCCGTCATGGCAGGGGCCCGTCGAGGATGCGGCCCACCAAGTCGGCCACCGCGCCCGCGGAGCAGGCCGCGACCACGATGTCCGCGGCCTTCAGGACCTGCGGGTGGCCGTCGCCGACCGCCGCGCCCAGGCCCGCGAGGCCGATCATGCCGGTGTCGTTGGGGTTGTCCCCGATGGCGGCGATCCGGGTCGTGTCCATGCTGTAGTGGGCGGCCAGCTCCCGTAGTGCGGCCTCCTTGCCGGCGCCGGGCGGCAGCACCTCCAGATACGTGTCCTCCGACTGGACGAGCAGGGCTTGCGGGCAGTGGTGGGTCACCAGGTCGGCGAGGGAGGCCGGGTTCCGGCCGTCGGAGATCAGCATCACCTTGGTGGGCGGGCGGTCCGGAGGAGCGGGGAGCAGGGCGATGCGGTCGCGGCGGGCGTAGTCCGTCAAGGCGGGGGCGAGGCGCAGGATGTGGGCGTCGCCGCCGCTGAAGGCGACCGCGCCCACGCCCTCGGGGAGGGCGGGGACGACCAGGTCCCGGAGGTGGGGCCAGACCGGGCCCAGGTCCAGGTCCAGGAGGTGGGCGCCGGTCCCGGGGTCCGTGATGCGGGCGCCGTTGTAGAGGATCATCGGGGTGTCCAGGCCGAGTTCGCGGTGGTACGGCGTGGCGGACTCCTCGTTGCGGCCGGTTGCGATGAACACCGTGCCGCCGCGGTCCCGGTAGCGGCGCAGCGCCTCGACGCTGCGGGGGACGAGGCGGAGGTCCCGGTCGACGAGGGTGCCGTCGAGGTCGGTGACGATCCAGGCGTGGCTGAGCCCGGTGTGCGCGGTCATCGGTCCGTCCCGGCGAGCCGGGAGGTGTACCAGGACGTGAACTCCCGTAGCGCGGTGGGCTCCAGGTCACGCGTGTGCGCCACGTAGCACGGCTGGTCCCAGCCGGGGTCGCCGCCGAAGGGCAGGTACGTGCCGCCCGCCCGCTCGACGATCAGGTGGGCGGCGCAGATGTCCCACGCGTTGACGGTCGTGCCCAGGGCCGCGTCGCACCAGCCCGCGGCCACATGGGCGAGGGTGAGCGCGGCGCTGCCCGTGCGGCGGACGGTGCCGTAGCGGGAGACGAGGCCGGCGAACCGTACCGGGGACTCGGGGTCGCCGGACGCGAGCTCCCTGCTGTTGGGGAAGCCGGTGATGAGGAGGGCGCGGGCCTCGTCCGTCGTGCCGGCCGATATCAGTGGGTCGTCGCCGAGGCGGGCGCCGGAGAGGTCGGCGGAGAAGACGTGGCCCGCGATCGGGTCGACCACGGCGGCGGCCACCGGCCGGCCGTCGATGACGGCGCCGATCGCGGTGCAGAAGAACGCGAGGCCGTGGGCGAAGTTCGCGGTGCCGTCGATCGGGTCGACGTACCAGGAGATCCTGCCGCTGCCGTCCCGGCGGCCGCCCTCCTCGCCGATGACCGTGCTGTCGGGGACCTTGCCGAGCAGGGCGTGGCGGATGCGCTCCTCGGCCCGCCGGTCGTGTTCGGTCACCGGGTCGTGTTCGTCGCGCTTGAACTCCACGTCCATCCGGCCGCGGAAGGCTGCCCGCAGGTCGGGTGCGACCGCGAGCGCGGCCTCCACCGCCACGGTGCGCAGGTGGGCGGAGAGTTCCTCGGTCTCGTCCATGCGTTTCATGCGTGTGCTCCTCGGTCGGCGGTGTGGGTCACGCGTGTGCTCCTCGGTCGGCCGTGTCGGGCCCGGTCAGCGCGGAGCGGAGGAGGGCCAGGAGTCCTTCGCCGTCATGGACGATCGCGTCGGGCTGCGGGTGTGCGGTGGGGTCGAGGCGGTCCTCGGGGCGCATCAGGACCGTGCGCCCGATGCCTGCCCGTATCCCGCACACCACGTCGCGGTCGTAGTTGTCGCCCACGTACCAGCAGTCCGCAGGGTCCGTGCCCAGCGCCCGGGCGGCCAGCAGCATCAGCTGGGGGCCGGGCTTGCGGTGTCCGGTCTCGTCCGAGTAGACCTGCACGCCGAGGTAGGGCGCGAGGCCTCCGGCCACCGCCATCTCGCGGTTGAGCGCGCCGGACAGGGTGTTGCTGACCACGCCCGTGCGGATCCCGTGCTCCTTGCAGAGGCGGAGGACGTGGACCATGGCGGGGTCGTGAGCCCTGTCGCTCTCGGCGAGGACCAGGGCGCGGCACAGCCCGGTCGCCTCGGCGCTCACGGCCGCGCGGGCCGGTTCGGGCCAGTCGGCCGCGATGAACTCCGCCCACAGCTCGCGGTGGGTGACCTCGCGGGGGGCGGTGGAGCGGGCGGTGCCGTTCTTCCAGTTCCCGTACGCGGCCCGGCCGGCGCGGATGTCGTGGAGGACGCGGCCGCGGTCGAGGCCGGTCAGGCCGCCGGCCAGGGTGAGCACGTGGTCGGCGAACGCGGGAAGACGCTCGGGGTGTTTCACCGACCGGGCCAGGACACCGCCGTGGTCCAGCAGCAGGGCACGGGGAGGGTGCGGGGCGCCGGGCCGGCCGGTCCGCGCCCAGGGGTCACGCGGCATCGTCCGCCCCCCGGCCCGGCTGCGCGAACGTGGCGATCAGCAGGTCGCGGAGGCCGTACGGGTCGGCGACCACGGCGTCCGGCTCGACCCGGACGACGTACGGGCGCTCGTACGTACCGCGGGCCTCCATCAGGACGCTCGCCCCGACCCCGGCCCGGCGCCCGCACAGCACGTCGCGGTCGAAGTTGTCACCGACGTACCAGGTCCGGGCGGCGGGGACGTCCAGGGCCCGTGCCGCGAGGTGGATCATCTCGGGGTTGGGCTTACGGACGCCCGCCTCGTCGCTGTAGACCTGAAGGGCGAAACGCTTGTCCAGGCCGGTGTTCCGCAGGTAGTCACGGTGCACGGAGCCGCTCAGCGCGTTGGAGACGACGGCGACCGGGAGGCCGAACCGGTCGGCGGCGTCGAGGAGTTCGCCCATGCCGGGGCGGGTCTCGCGGTCCTGGCGCAGTTCGCCCTGCCGGTGGCACAGCACCAGGGCGTGGGCGGTGACGAAGGCGCGAGCGGCCGGCGGCCAGTCGGCGGCGACGAATTCCGTCCAGTAGCGGTGGGCCGTCATCTCGACGGGCGCGGCCGGCCGGGACATGGCGTTCTTCCAGTGCGAGTCGGCGACCGCCGCCGCCCTGAGGTCGCTGACGATGTCGTCGTGGCTCAGCTCGTGGCAGCCCGCGGCGTCGAGGTCGTGGTGCAGTTCGGTCGCCAGTTCCTCCGGCCAGGAGGGGCGGTTGGTGGTGGCGACGACGACTCCACCGAAGTCGAGCAGCAGTGCTGCGGGGCGGATCAGCTGGTCCACGGTGCGGTGTTCTCCTTGCTGGGCCGGGTGCCGGAAGGCCGGGGGGTGGAGGAGGGCGCGGGAACGGAGGGGGCCGCGGGGGCGGCCGAAGGCTCCGGGAGCCTGGCCTGGGCGCCGTCGAACAGGTGCAGGTCGCTGAGGTCGACGGAGCAGTGGACCGTCTCGCCGGGCCGGGCGGTCACCGCCTGGAAGGACACCAGGTACAGCTCGGTGTCCGCCGCGTCCAGCGACACCGTGGTGCTGGAGCCCGTCGGCAGTACGGTGGTGACGGTGGCGTCGAACTGCAGGACGCCGTCCGGTGCCGGGCCGCCGGTCAGGGGTCGGGTGGAGAGCCGTATCGCCTCCGGGCGGACACCGACCGTGCGCAACCTGCCGTTCAGCTCCGGGCGTTCGGCGACGATCCGGTCGTGGACGGCGCCGCGGAACGGGCCGTCGTCGTCGGTTCCGGCGTCGAAGAGGTTCATCGGGGGGCTGCCGACGAACTGGGCGACGAAGGTGTTGGCCGGGCGGTGGTAGACCTCCAGCGGAGGTGCGAGCTGCTGTACCTCCCCCTTGTTCATCACGACCACGTGGGTGGCCATCGTCATGGCCTCCAGCTGGTCGTGGGTGACGAAGACGATGGTGTGGCCGGTCTCGTCGTGCAGCCGCTTGAGCTCGGCCCGCATCTCCAGGCGCAGTTGCGCGTCGAGGTTGGACAAGGGCTCGTCCAGGAGCAGCACCTCGGGATTGATGACGAGCATGCGCGCCAGGGAGACGCGCTGCTGCTGGCCGCCGGAGAGCTGCGCGGGATAGCGGTCGGCGGCCCAGTCGATCTGCATCATCTTCAGGGCCTTCATGGTGCGCTCGGCCCGCTCGGCGGCGCGGACCTTGCGGACCCGCAGGCCGAACTCGACGTTCCGGGCCACCGTCAGGTGCGGCCACAGGGCGTAGTTCTGGAAGACCAGCCCCATGCCGCGTTCCTCGGGTGGCACGAACACGCCCTGCTCCACACTGTCCCGGACCCGCCCGCCGACCTCGATGGAGCCCGAGTCGAGGTGTTCCAGGCCCGCGATCATGCGGAGCGTGGTGGTCTTTCCGCAGCCGGACGGGCCGAGCAGGCAGGTGAAGGACCCGTCGGGGATCTCCAGGTCGAGATTGTCGATGGCGGGGGGATTGGAGCCGTAGCTCTTCCGCACCGCGGTGAGCGCAATGGTGGGCATGGCGTCAGCCTCCGAGTCCCGAGGACAGGTTCGTCTTGGTCAGGCGTTGGGTCAGGTACGTGGCCAGGAAGGAGATCAGCGAGATGACGAGGACCACCGCGTTCGCCATCTGGTCGTAGGCGTAGTCCACGAGATTGATGGAGAGCGTGGTGAGCAGCTGGGTGCCGGTGGTCGTCAGCATGATCACGATGCTGAGTTCCTTGAGACCGGAGATGAAGGGCAGCACCACGCCGGTCACCAGGGCGCCGCGCTGGATGGGGACGACCACCTTGCGCATGCGGGTGAACCAGCCGGCACCCGTCACCTGAGCGGCTTCCTCCGGTTCCGGTCCGAGCTGCATCATGGCGCTGATGCCCGACCGCGAGGAGTACGGAAGATGGGTCACGGCGAGCACGATGACGAGCAGGGTGATCGAGCCGTACAGGGCCGGGACGGGCCCTCGCTGCACGGCGAAGAGCGTCAGGAACGCGGCGGCGAAGGCGATGCCGGGCACCATGTACGGGAGGAAGCTGATCTGACGCAGGGCGACGCCCAGTCTGCTGCCGTTCGAGCGGACCACGACGTAGCCGATCAGCAGTCCGACGGCCCCGCAGATCAGTGAGGCCAGGCCGACGATGCGCAGGCTGTTCCACGCCGCGTCCCACAGCTGGGTTCCGCGCAGCACACCGTGCGGGAAGCCGGGGGCGCCGGAGATGTGCTCGCCGATCCAGAACTTGAGCGTGAAGTTGTCGAGGCTGAACACGCCGGGGGTCTTGCTGACGGTGGACAGCGCCAGGGTGGCGACGGGGACGATCACGCCGATGGCGAAGATGCTGAGCGCGACGCCCAGCGCGGCGGGGCGCCAGCGGCCGAGGGGGCTGACGCGGTCCATCGCGCCCTTGCCGCCGACCGTCACGAACTTGCGCTGCTCCCGCACCAGCCGGGTGTCGATGATGATCACGACGATGCCGATCGCCACGATGACGCCGGCGAGAACGGCGGTGACGCCCTGCTGGTGGTCGTGGACCGCGCGGAACAGCGAGGTGGACAGCAACTCGTAGTTGACCGGCAGCCCGAGGATGTACGGCGTGCCGAACGTGCCGAGGATGCGGCCGAAGACCAGCAGGACCGACGAGGACATGGCGGGCAGCATCAACGGCAGGGTGATCCGCCCCACCACGGTGCGGCGCCTGGCCCCCAGGATGCGCGCGGAGTCCTCCAGTTGGCTGTCGATGCGCCGCAGCGCGTTGCCCAGCAGCAGGAGGACGAAGGGGTAGTAGTGCAGGCCGAGGCAGATGATGATCGGTACGGCCCCGTAGGCGAGCCAGTCGGGGGTGTGGACGCCCCAGGCCTCCAGCAGGCCGATCTGTCCGCCCGAGCTGTCGTTCTTGAAGAGCGCGAGCCAGGCCAGCGCGAACGTCCAGGACGGCAGCATGTAGGGGACGACCAGCGCGGTCGACAGCCACTTGCGGCCGGGTATGTCGGTACGGGTGAGCAGCCAGGCGGCGGTGCCGCCGAGGACCACCGCGAGCAGGGTGACGCCGAGGGCGACGACGACGGTGTGCCGCAGCGGCTCCCAGAAGAGGAAGTCGGAGACCGGCGAGCGGAAGACGCGCCACAGGTAGTAGCCGGTGAGCGCGCCGACGGACTGCCCGGATTTGCCGTCGTCGCCGACCTGGACCCGGGCGGCGTCGGAGAGCACCGCGACGAGCGGTGCCACCACGAGGTAGGCGAGCAGGAGGACGAGTACGCCCCCGACCACGTAGGTCGGTTCGTGGCGCAGCACGTTCAGGCGGTAGCGGAGCCGGTTGAGCCGTCCGGAGCCGCGCTTGCCGGCGGGGCCGCCTCCCCCGGCGGGGGCGGGTTCGGGGCGGGGCGGGTCGGGTGCGGGGGCGGTGTCGGGGTCGGCCACGGCCATGGGCGTTCTCCAGGAGAGGTTGCGTGGTCCGGCCGGCCCGTCGGGGGAGGCCGGGCCGGCCGGGGAGGGGTTACGGGAGAGGAGCCGGGGAGGTCAGCTGTGGCTGATGCGCCACAGGTCCTGCATGGCCTCGGTGTCGGCGAAGTCCTTCGCCAGGTACTTGGGGTCGAAGGCGAACAGTTCCTTGTTCCAGTCCCTCAGCCCGTCCGGGGTGAAGGAGCCCTGCTTGACCGCCGTGCTGCCGGGGATGCCGCCGGCGCCCATCTCGTGGGTGATGCCTTCCTCGGTGAGGATGAAGTGGGTGAAGAGCTTCGCGGCGTTGGGGTGCTTGCTCTTCGTGGCGATCGCCGAGTACTTCGGGTAGAGGTATCCGCTCCACGGCTGGAGGGTGTCGCAGACGCGCATCGAGTAGTTCTTCTCCTCGATGTCGCGGAACTTGGCGTTGGACACGAGCCCGATGCGCGGCTGGGTCTGCTTGGGCGAGGCCACCGCGGCCGCCACGTCGTCGTCGGCGGAGGTGAGCACGGGGGAGTTCTTCGCCAGCCTGACGACCCACTCCTCGCCGGCCGACTTCTGCGAGGTCTTCAGCTCCTCGCCGGGGTTCGCCGCGCTGTGCGCGTCGCGCAGGGCCTCATCGGCTCCGTTGGACAGCTGGTTGAACCACTCGACGATGTTCGGCTTGCCCAGCGGGTCCTGGAGGGCGACCTTGCCCTTCCACTCGGGACCGACCAGGTCCCAGATGTTGTCGACCGGACAGCCCTTGGGGAAGAGCTTCGGGTTGTACACCCAGACGTTCGCCTTCTGCAGGACGAGCAGCGGACTGCGGTTCGCCACCGGGATCCGCTCCACCAGGTCGGCGGGTATCCAGGTCCGGACGACCTTCTGCGGCAGCAGCTCGCCGACGAGGCTGGGGCCGTCCTCGTACAGCGTCATGTCGATGGTGACGTTGTCGGCCTGCGCCTCCCTGGTCATCTTCTCCAGGGTGTCGCCGACCTTGTTCTTCACGCCGGTCGCCTTGATGCCGTACTTGGCGGTGAACGCCTCGGCGACCTTGGTGATGTCGCCCGAGCTGTCGTAGACGGTGATCGATCCCTCCTTCTTCGCGGCCGCCACCAGGGCGTCCAGGTCGAAATCGGCGGGGTCGTCGATGACGGCGGTCGGGGCCGCACCGCCGGGGGCGGCGGCGTCGTCGCCCGTTCGGCTGGACGGTGCGCAGGCCGCTGCGCCGGCGAGCACGGCGACCAGGGCTGCGAGGGCGATTCTTGGGACCGGCCGCTGTGCGCCACCGGTGCCGCGAGTGCTGCTGGACAATGCCTGACCTCCTGCGTGGGCCCGGCGGAGCCGGGCTGCTCCTGAGTGGGTCGGCCTCGGACCGCCCGGCACACCGGGACCGGTCCCATCCGCAAGGCGGGCGGGGCGACTTGGGGAGCAGCTTCCGCCCGCTTTCTTCACTATGTCAAGACATGCTGATGTAACTCTGTGGAAAAGCACGGAGGTTGACGCTTCCGTGAGGTGCTTACGTCCGCAGCCTTTTATGTCAGCACATACTTATGTACTGTCCTGGCCATCCCGCACCGCCCAACCCACTCCGGGAGGCACGATGCACCTGTCCAGACGTTTGACCACGGCCTGTCTGGCGGCGGCGACCGCCGCACTGATGGCGACACCGGCAAACCCCGCGGCTGCCGCGAACACCCCCTCCGTATACGCCGTCAGCGAGACGCCCGCCCTGTTCGACGACACCGCCGGCGGCGACGCCAACGCGGACGACCCGGCGATCTGGTTCAACGCCGCCGACCCCGACGCCAGCCTCGTGATCGCCACGGCCAAGCAGGGCGGACTGCGCGTCCACGACCTCGGCGGCAACGAGATCCAGTCGATCCAGGCGCCCGCCGCCCCCGGTCCGGACAACGAACCCGGCCGGTACAACAACGTCGATCTGCTCTCGGGCCTGAAGATCAAGGGCAACCGCACCGACATCGCCGTCGTCTCCGACCGCGGACGCGACCGGCTGCGGATCTACGGGATCAACCGCCACCACCCCGACGCGCCGCTCACCGACCTCACCGACCCCGCCGCCCCCCGGGTCTTCAGCGCCACCGAGGCCGACGTGGACGACCAGCAGACCGCCTACGGCCTCGCCACCTGGCGCAACGCCGCGAACGGGCGCTACTACGCGCTCGCCAGCCAGCGCCACACGACGGGCCTGGCGTTGATGGAGCTGACCGCGACCGCCACCGGAACGGTCACGTACCACCGGATCCGTACCCTGGCCCTGCCCTCGTCGTTCGACATCGGCAACGGCACCAGCTGGACCCCGTGCGACGAGCCCGGCCGCACCCCCCAGGTCGAGGGCATGGTCGTGGACGCCGAGCGGGGGGTCCTCTACGCGGCCCAGGAGGACGTCGGCATCTGGCGGATGCGGGCGGACCTCACCGGATCGCCCCACATGGTCGACAAGGTCCGCGAGTTCGGCATCCCCGGGACGTACGACCCGGTGGCCGACGAGTGCACCGCCGGCGCGGATCCGGGAGTCGGCGGCGAGCGCATCACCGCCGACGTCGAGGGGCTGACGATCTACCGCGAGGACGACGGCGAGGGGTACCTGCTCGCCTCCAGCCAGGGTGACAACACCTTCGTCGCCTACGAGCGCGAGGGCGACAACGACTACGTCGGCAACTTCCGCGTCGCCCCGGCGGCCGGCGCCGGCGCGATCGACGGCTCCGAGGAGTGCGACGGTGCGGCGGTGCTCAACGCCCCGCTGGGCGACGCGTACCCCCACGGCCTGCTCGTGGTCCACGACGGCTTCAACGCCCCGGACGTGACGGGGGAGGACGGAGAGGTCCGCACCGACACGAACTTCAAGTTCGTCGACTGGGACGACGTGGACGACGCGCTGGACGACTGACGGCCCGAGGGGCGGCGCGCACCCCGGCTCTCCGGGTGTGCGCCGCCCCCACCACGTGAGGTAGTACCTTCCTTGACCACCACGATCGCGCTCTTCATCACCGCCCTGGCCTTCGTCCTCGTCTGCGGTGCCAACGACGGTGCCTCGCTGCTGGCCATGGCCTTACGCCACAGCAGCGGTTCGGCCGTTCCCGTACTGCTGATGCTGACCGCCGCCGTGGCGGCCGGGCCCGCCCTGTTCGGTCTGCGGGTGGCCCGTACCTTCACCGACGGGCTGATACCCGGGGACGCCGTGCATCCCGCGCTCATCTTCCTGTGCGGAGCCGCGGCCGCCCTCGTGCTCGTGCTGCTGCTCACCTGGCGGGGCATCCCGACCTCGATCACCCTGGCCGTCCTCGGCGGACTGGCAGGCGCCGGTTCCGGACTGGGGGAGCGGCCGCAATGGGCCAGGCTCGGCCTGGTGCTGGGGATCGCGGCGGCGGCCCCGCTGATCGGAGCCGCCGCCGGGTTCGCCCTGGGCCGCGGCGCCCGCCGGATGCCGACGTCTGCGGGGATGCCGCGCCTGGTGCACGGGGCGCACATGGCCGCCTTCGGCTGCCAGTGCCTTGCCTACGCGGCCAACGACGGCCAGAAGATGTTCGCCGTCGCTGCCGTGGCATCGGCCGGCCACGTCGGCGGCAGCCTGGACACACCACCCGGGCTCGCGCCGGTCGTCGCGGTGGCCCTCGTCTTCGCGGCGGGGGCCGTCCTCAGTCTGCGGAGGGTGTCCGGCGGAGCGGCGGTCCGGCTGCTGGCCGCCCGCCCCTGGCAGGTCGCCTCGGCCGAGATGGCCTCCTCCGCCACCGTGCTCTCCAGCGCCGCCCTGGGCGCACCGGTGAGCATGACCCAGACGGTGATCGGCGGACTGGTGGGCGCGGGGGCCAGTGAGGGCGGCCGCCGGGTGCGCTGGCAGTTCGCCGTCCCCCTCGTCACCGCCTGGGGTGTGACCCTGCCCGCCGCCTACGCGGCCGGCCTGCTGGCCGGTCTTCTCGCCAGAGGAGTGACCGCATGACCTTCCGCAGAATCGTCGACGACCTCACCGGCCGTTCGCACCATCAGCTGACCGATCTGCTGGCCACCCAACTCGACGCGGCCATCGAAGGGGTGGGGCTGGCCTCCGCGATGGCCGAGGGGACGCTCACCCCTGCCGAGGCACGCGAGGCCATGGTCGACGTCGAGCACCGGGGCGACACCGGACGCGCCGGACTGGTCGCCGAACTCGCCGTCGCCCTGACCACGCCGATCGACCGCGAGGACCTCTACCGCTTCTCCCGGAGCGTCGACGACGTCCTGGACAACCTCCGCGACCTGGTGCGGGAGACCGATCTCTACGGCGCCGTGGGCGAGCCGGCCGACCTGCCCGCGCTGGCCGGAGTGGCGGAGGGGCTGGCGATGCTGCGCGGCGCGGTCCAGGGGCTGGCGGACCGGCCCGGGGAGGTCGACGCGGCCACCGAGGCGGCCCGCAAGTCCGCCGGACAGGTGCGCAGGCACTACCAGTTGGCGATGGCCCAGCTGCTGCGGCAGGAGGTCGGAACAGACACCCTCACCCGGCGCGAACTGCTGCGCCGGCTGGATGTCGTGGGGCTGCGGCTGGGGGAGTCCGTGGCGGCCCTGTCGGACGCCATGCTGAAGCGCAGCCACTGAGCGGGCGGTCCGGCGCGCGTCCGCCCGCTGCTGCCCGCCGTCCGTTCAGTGCGCGGTCAGCGTCATCTCGAAGGAGTACCGGGACGCCCGGTAGAGGTGGGACCCGAACTCGACCGGGCGGCCCGCGTCGCCCTGGACCGTACGCTCCATGGTCAGCAGGGTGCCGCTGCGGCCCTCGCCCAGCAGGCGGGCCTCCGCCGCCGTGGCCCTGCGCGCCCCGATGTTCTGACGGGCGGTGCGCAGGGAGACGCCGGCCCGCCGGAGCAGTTCGTAGAGACCGTACTGGGTGAGTTCGTCCTCGGTCAGGGTCAGCAGGTCCGCCGGCAGGTGGTTCTGCATCACGGCTATGGGCTCGTCGTTCGCGTAACGCAGCCTGCGCAGGGCCACGGTGGGCGTCCCCGGCTCGAGTTCGAGCGCGGCCGCGACGGTGCCCGCGGCCGGCACGGTCTGCATGGACAGCACCTCGGTGCGGGGGCGGCGGTCGTCCCGCTTGAGGTCCTCGAAGAGGCTGGTCAGCTCGACCTGCCTGCGCACCCGGTTGTTGACGACCTGTGTGCCCACCCCGCGCTTGCGTGCGAGGAGGCCCTTGTCGACGAGGTGCTGCATGGCCTGACGCATCGTCGGGCGGGAGAGCCCGAACTTGTCCGCCAGGGCGATCTCGTTCTCCAGCCGCGTCCCGGGCGCCAACGTGCCGGATTCGATGAGCTGTTGGAGTTGCTGCGCGACCTGGAAGTACAGCGGTACCGGACTGCTGCGGTCGATGCTTATCAGCCTGGTGATCGATTCCACGGGGACTCCTCGAAACGTAGTACCAGGCGTTCAGTATGCCGCACACTTCGACTCAAGCTCTGTACGTATATATGTCAGAACAAATGCTTGACGCGTTGTGAGTGCCGGGATACAAATCGGGGAGACGAATCAGGACAGCATCCACTCCTCCTCGAACCGGAGGCATTTGCGCATGCGCATCGGACTCATCGGTACCGGCCGGATCGGCACGTTCCACGCCGAGACCCTGATCGGACTGCCCGCCGTGACGCGGGTGGTCCTGCACGACGCCCACGAGAGCCAGGCACACGAACTGGCCGTCAAACTCGG
Source organism: Streptomyces sp. NPDC005761 (assembly GCF_040630635.1). Taxonomy (NCBI): domain Bacteria; kingdom Bacillati; phylum Actinomycetota; class Actinomycetes; order Kitasatosporales; family Streptomycetaceae; genus Streptomyces; species Streptomyces sp. NPDC005761. The sequence goes on from NZ_JBEXXX010000001.1 coordinate 158,274, forward strand.
CGCCGAGCACGCCCCCGACCTCGACGGCCTGCTGGGCTCCGGCCTGGACGGCGTCGTGATCGCGGCCCCCACCGCCGTCCATGCGGACCTCGTGCGGGCCGCGGCCGGCGCCGGAGTGCCGGTCTTCTGCGAGAAGCCGATCGCAGGCACCCTCGACGGGACCCGCACCCTGCTGGCCGAACTCGACGGCACCGGCGTCCCGCTCCAAGTCGGCTTCCAGCGCCGTTTCGACGCCGGCTACACCGCGCTGCGCGACGCCGTCGCCGCCGGTGAACTGGGCTGGCTCCACACCGTCCGGGCCTGCACCGCCGACCCGGCGCCGCCACCGGCCGGATACCTGCCCGCGTCGGGCGGCATCTTCCGCGACTGCGCCGTGCACGACTTCGACATCGTGCGCTGGGTCACCGGCCGCGAGGCCGTCGAGGTCAGCGCCACCGGCGCCAACCGGGGCGATCCCTGCTTCACCGCCGCCGGAGACGTCGACACCGCCGTCACCGTCCTCACCCTCGACGACGGCACCCTCGTGTCGTGCACCGCCACCCGCTACAACGGCGCCGGCTACGACGTGCGGATGGAGGTGGCCGGCTCCACCGGCACCCTGGCCACCGGCCTCGACCCGCACGCCCCGGTCCGCTTCACCGCCGGCGGACCGCAGCCCGGGACCGTCTCCCACGACGGATTCCTCAGCCGCTTCCGCGACGCGTACGTCGCCGAGCTGACCGCCTTCACCGAAGTGGCCGCAGGCACCCGCCCCAGCCCCTGCACCGGGGACGACGCGCTGGCTGCCCTGCTGGTCGCCGAGGCCGCCGACCGTTCGTGCCGCACCGGCCGACCCGTACGAGTAGAGGAGGCGGGCCGATGATCCGCGTCGCCGGAGCCCCCATCTCCTGGGGTGTGTGCGAAGTGCCCGGCTGGGGACACCAGATGGCTCCCGGGCGGGTGCTCGACGAGATGGCGGCCGCCGGTCTCGCCGCCACGGAGTTCGGGCCCGACGGCTTCCTGCCGCAGGACCCCGAGGCCCGGTCCGCCCTGCTCGCCGGGCACGGCCTGGCCGCCGTCGGCGGATTCGTCCCCGTCGTCCTCCACGACCCCGGCCGCGACCCGCTGCCCGAGGTCCGGCGCGCCCTGGCCGGGTTCGGGACCGCCCGGACCCTGGTCCTGGCCGCGGCCACCGGGTCCGACGGATACGACGCCCGCCCCGAACTCTCCGAACGGGAATGGGACGCCCTGCTGGCCAACCTGGACCGGATCGCCGCACACGCCCTCGCCGAGGGCGTCACCGCCACCCTGCACCCGCACATCGGCACGATGGTCGAGGGCCCGGACGAGGTCGAACGCGTCCTCACCGGCAGCTCCGTCCCCCTCTGCCTGGACACCGGACACCTGCTGGCCGGCGGCAACGACCCGGTGGCCCTGGCCCGCCGGGCCGCCGGGCGCATCGCCCACGTCCACCTCAAGGACGTCGACGCGGCGCTCGCCGCCCGCGTCCGCGCCGGGGAGGTCACGTACACGGAAGCCGTCCGGAAAGGGCTCTACCAGCCCCTCGGGCGCGGTGACGTGGACATCTCCGCGATCACGACGGCCCTGGACGCGGCCGGCTACACCGGGTGGTACGTACTCGAACAGGACACCGTCCTCGACGCCGAACCCGGCGACGGCGAAGGCCCGCTGGCCGACGTCGTGGCATCCCTGGCCCATCTGCGCGAGGTGACGTCGTGACGGCCCCGCGCCCCGCCGCGCAGGGCCCGGCGAGGGCCACGTCCGGTGCTCCCGACGTGCTCGTCATGGGGCGGCTCGGCGTGGACCTCTACCCCCTCCAGCAGGGGGTGGGCCTGGCCGACGTCGAAACCTTCGGCAAGCACCTGGGCGGCAGCGCCGCCAACGTCTCGGTCGCCGCCGCCCGGCACGGCCGCCGCACCGCCCTGATCAGCCGCACCGGACAGGACCCCTTCGGCGACTACCTCAGGGCCGAACTGGGCCGGTACGGAGTCGACGCGGCCCGGGTCCGTCCCGTCGCAGGGCCCCCGACCCCGGTCACCTTCTGCGAGGTCTTCCCACCCGACGACTTCCCCATCTGGTTCTACCGCCCGCCCGGCACCCCGGACCTGCGGATCCACCCCGACGAACTGGACCTGGACGAGGTGCGCGCGGCCGGACTGCTGTGGATCACCGGCACCGGGCTCTCCGCCGAGCCCAGCGCGGCCGCCCATCTCGCCGCCCTGACCGCCCGGGACCGGTCGGGGATCACCGTGCTCGACCTCGACTACCGGCCGGGGCTCTGGCCCTCCCCCCAGGCAGCGGGCCCCGCGCTGCGGGCCGCCCTCGCAGGGGCCACCGTGGCCGTCGGCAACCTCGACGAGTGCGAGGCGGCCGTCGGCGAACGGGACCCGGACGCCGCGGCCGACGCCCTGCTGGCCACCGGCATCGAGCTGGCCGTGGTCAAACAAGGGCCCGCGGGGGTGCTGGCACGCACCGCGAAGCAGCGGGTGGTGGTCGCCCCCCACCCCGTCCGGGTCGTCAACGGCCTCGGAGCGGGCGACGCCTTCGGCGGCGCCCTGTGCCACGGCCTCCTCGCGGGCTGGCCACTCGAGCGGACCCTCCGCTTCGCCAACGCCGCGGGCGCCTTCGTCGCGGGACGGCTCTTCTGCGCCCCCGACATGCCGACTACCCCACAGGTGGAGGACATGATGGAACACGCCCACACCCCCGAAGCGGCACCGCATGCGTGACGGAGTGCTGCAGACCCTGATGGAGACCCGGGCCCGGCGGCCCGAGGCGATCCTGGAGGCGGCCCAGCGGCGCAGCCGGCGTCCGATGATCCAGCCGTCCGGCCGGCTCATGCTGGTGGCCGCCGACCATCCGGCCCGCGGCGCCCTCGGCGTCCGCGGCCGCCCCGACGCCATGGCGAACCGCGCCGGGCTGCTCGACCGCCTGCTGACCGCGCTGGAACGCCCGGGGGTGGACGGCGTGCTCGGCACCCCCGACGTACTGGAGGACCTGCTGCTGCTGGGCGCCCTGGAGGACAAGGTCGTCATCGGCTCGATGAACCGCGGTGGCGTACCCGAGACCGTCTTCGAGATGGACGACCGCTTCACCGCCTACGACGCCGCCTCGATCGAGGAGATGGGTTTCAACGCGGGGAAGATGCTCCTGCGTATCGATCCGTCCGACGCCGCCACCGCCTCCACCCTGGCGGGCTGTGCCGGCGCCGTCTCCGCCCTCGCGGACCGCAGGCTGACGGCCCTGGTCGAACCCTTCTGGGTCAGGCGCGGGCAGGACGGACGAGCGGTCAACGACCTTCGGCCCGAGGCCATGGTCCGGGCGCTGGCCATCGCCCAGGGGCTGGGCCGCACCTCCGCCTACACCTGGCTGAAGGTGCCGGTGGTGGACAACATGGAGGCGGTGATGGAGGCGTCGACGCTTCCCGCCCTGCTGCTGGGCGGGGACCCGCCGGGCACCCCCGACGAGACGTACGCCTCCTGGGAGAAGGCGCTCCGGCTCCCCACCGTGCGCGGCCTGGTCGCAGGCCGGTCACTGCTCTACCCGCCCGACGACGACGTGGCCGCCGCGGTGGACACCGCCGTCGGCCTGCTGTGAGAGGAGACGCCATGGACGGCCATCAGCCCGCGGGCAGCACCGCACACGGACCCTGGACCGTGGACACCGGCATGCGGCACACCGGGCTCAGGGTGCTGGAACTCGAACCCGGCGGCTCGCAGTCCTTCGGTACGCAGGAGCGCGAGGTGATCGTGCTGCCGCTGTCCGGCTCCTGCTCCGTACGCTGCGGTGCGCAGCAGTTCGAACTGGCCGGCCGCCCCGGCGTCTTCGAGGGCGTGAGCGACTTCGCGTACGTCCCCCGGCGGAGCGACGCCGTCATCAGCAGCTCCGGGGGCGGCCGCTTCGCGCTGGCGAGCGGCACCGCCCGGCGGGACCTGCCGTTCCGCCGGGGACCGGCCGAGGGGGTGCCGGTCGAGACGCGCGGGGCGGGCTCCTGCCGCCGGCAGGTCAACAACCTGGCCGCCGCCGACGGCTTCGCCTGCGACCGGCTGATCGTGGTGGAGGTCCTCACCCCGGACGGGAACTGGTCCAGCTATCCGCCGCACAAGCACGACGAGCACACCGAAACCGAGTCGGAGCTGGAGGAGGTGTACTACTTCGAGATCGGCCGCGGCGGCTTCGGCCACCACCGGCTCGGCGGCAGCCCGCCGGGCCCCGCCGGCGAGACGGCCGAAGTCCGCACCGGTGACGTCGTGCTGGTCCCGGACGGCTGGCACGGCCCCTCCGCCGCCCTGCCCGGCTACCCGATGTACTACCTGAACGTCATGGCCGGCCCGCACGACGAGCGCGCCTGGCGGATCACCGACGACCCGGCACACGCCTGGATCCGCGAAACCTGGAGCGCCGCTCCGGCCACACCGTCCACGGGAGGGACAGCATGATCCGGCTGACCGTCGCCCAGGCACTGGTGCGATTCCTCGTCGCCCAGCGCACCGAACGGGACGGGGAGAGCCGGCGCCTGTTCGCAGGCTGCTTCGGGATCTTCGGGCACGGCAACGTGGCGGGCCTGGGCCAGGCGCTGTGGGAGAACCGCGACCTGACGTACTACCAGGCCCGCAACGAGCAGGCGATGGTGCACACCGCCGCCGCCTACGCCCGGATGTCCGACCGCCTCTCGACGTTCGCCTGCACCGCCTCGGTCGGCCCCGGGGCGACCAACATGATCACCGCGGCGGCGGGGGCCACGATCAACCGGCTCCCGGTGCTCCTCCTGCCCGGGGACACCTTCGCCACCCGCGTCGCCGAACCGGTGCTCCAGCAGCTGGAGACGCCGTGGGCGGGCGACGTGACCGTCAACGACGCCTTCCGGCCCGTCTCCCGGTACTTCGACCGGATCGGCCGCCCCGAGCAGCTGATCGGCGCCGCCCTGGCGGCCGTACGCACGCTCACCGACCCGGTGGACACCGGCGCGGTGACGCTCGCCCTTCCGCAGGACGTGCAGGCCGAGGCCCATGACTGGCCGGAGGAGTTCCTGGCACCCCGGGTCTGGCGCATCGACCGGCCGGCCCCGCAGGCCCAGGTGCTGGCCGACGCCGTGCGGATGATCCGGGCCGCCCGCCGCCCCCTCGTCGTCGCCGGGGGAGGCGTCGTCTACGCGGGCGCCACCGAGGCGCTGGACGCCTTCGCCGGCGCCACCGGCATCCCGGTCGCGGAGACCCAGGCCGGCAAGGGGTCGCTCCGGCACGGCCACCCGTCCTCGGCCGGCGCCATCGGGCACACCGGCACGACGGCGGCCGACGCGCTGGCCCGGGAGGCCGACCTGGTGATCGGCATCGGCACCCGCTACAGCGACTTCACGACCGCCTCGCACACCCAGTTCGCCGACCCCGGTGTCCGGTTCCTCAACATCAACGTCGCGCGGCTGGACGCCGTCAAGCACGCGGGACTCGCCATGGTCGCCGACGCCCGGACCGCCCTGGAGGCGCTGACGGCCGAGCTGGCCGACTGGCAGGTGCCGCCGGAGCACCGCGCGCGGACCGCGGCCCTGGCCCGCGACTGGGACGCCGTGGTGGACGCCGCCCACCACCTGGGGCACACCCCGCAGCCCGCCCAGTCCGAGGTGGTCGGAGCGGTCAACGAGGCGGCCGGCGAGGACGGCGTCGTGGTCTGCGCGGCCGGATCCCTCCCGGGCGACCTGCACAGACTCTGGCGGGCGGCGGACCCGAAGCAGTACCACGTCGAATACGGGTACTCCTGCATGGGATACGAGATCGCCGGCGGGCTCGGCGTGAAGCTCGCCGCCCCCGAGCGCGAGGTCTTCGTCATGGTGGGCGACGGCTCGTACCTGATGATGGCGCAGGAACTGCTGACGGCCGTCTCCGAAGGGGTCAAGCTCATCGTGGTGCTGGTCCAGAACCACGGCTTCGCATCGATCGGGGCGCTCTCCGAGACGGTCGGCGCGCCACGCTTCGGCACCTGGTACCGCTACCGCGACGCGGACAGCGGGGCGCTGGAGGGGGACCGGCTGCCCGTCGACCTGGCGGCCAACGCGGCGAGCCTGGGCGCGGACGTCCTGCGCGTCGACGGCATCGCCGGACTCCGCAAGGCCCTCGCCGAGGCCCGGGCCTCCGACCGTTGCACGGTGATCCACATCGAGACGGACCCGCTGGTGCCCGCGCCGTCCTCCGGAGCCTGGTGGGACGTGCCGGTCGCGGAGGTCTCCGACGCCCCGGAGACCAGGGCCGCCCGTGCGGCCTACGTGACGGCCAAGTCCGGTCAGCGGCCGTATCTCTGAGGGGCCGCGCCGATGGCCGGGTGCCCCGTTCGTGGCGGTGCCCGGCCCGGCAGCGGCGGCTCCGCGCCCCGGACGGCCGGGGCGCGGCTAGAGCGCGCGCAGCGCCCTCGGGCGAGGCGGCTCCGGCGCGTCCGGCACCTTGCTCAGCAGGGCCGGCAGGTCCGTCAGCGCGTTGATGCGGAAGTCCGCGGTCTCCACCACATCCGGGTGATCCGCCCACCAGTACCCGCACGCACCCCGCCGGATGTGCGCCGCCCGCAGCCCCGAGGACTTGGCCGGGAACAGGTCGCCCGCCGGGTGGTCGCCCACGTACAGCGTCGACTGCGGGTCCGAGCCGGCCACCTCCAGGACGCGGGCGAAGAACGCCGGGTCCGGCTTCGCGACGCCCCACTCGTCCGAGGTGACCACCAGATCCGCGGGCAGGTCCAGCGCCCGCAAGAGCTCCCCGGCCCTCGCCGTCCCGTTGCCGGCGACCACCACCCGTACGCCCAGCTTCCGCAGTTCCGCCAGCGCCGGCCGGACGTCCGGGTAGAGGTCCGACTCGTCCAGGTGCTCGCCGCGTCCGGCGGCGGTGCGGGCCAGTGAGGCCTCGGTGACGTCTATGTCGGGACGCAGCATGGTCAGCGCGTCGGCGCTGTCCCGCCCCTGGACGACCGCGGCCCCGACCAGCGCACTCAGCGTGTGCGGCGGGACGCCGAGCCAGTTGGCCCAGGAAGCCCAGTAGCGGTCGTCGCGGATGAGTGTCTCGCCGATGTCGAAGACGATCGTTTCCATCACCGGGCCGAGCCTACGGGTCGGGGCCCGCTGTGCGGCCGAGGCGCCAGGGACGTGGGTGACCTGCGGGAGATCCGGCCCGTCATCGCCCGGCTGCTCGCTCGTATGCTCGGTTCATGACCGATCCTCAGCGCGGACGCCCCACCAGCAACTCCATGCGACGTGCCCTCAAGCGTGCCAGAGACGGTGTCGCCCTCGACGCGGCCGAGGCCGCCGTCCTGCTCCAGGCGCGCGGCGACGATCTGACGGATCTCGCCGCGTCCGCCGCCCGGGTGCGGGACGCGGGCCTGGCGGCGGCGGGCCGGCCCGGTGTCATCACGTACTCCCGCAAGGTCTTCATCCCGCTGACCCGGCTCTGCCGCGACAAGTGCCACTACTGCACCTTCGTCGCCGTCCCCGGAAAGCTCCGGCGCGAGGGCCATGGCATGTTCCTCTCCCCGGACGAGGTCCTCGCCATCGCCCGCGAGGGTGCGGCGATGGGCTGCAAGGAAGCGCTGTTCACGCTGGGCGACCGGCCGGAGGACCGCTGGCCCGAGGCGCGGGAGTGGCTGGAGGCCGAGGGGTACGACGACACCCTCGCGTACGTACGGGCCATGGCGATCCGCGTCCTCGAGGAGACCGGCCTCCTCCCGCACCTCAACCCGGGCGTGCTGAGCTGGACCGACCTCCAGCGCCTCAAGCCCGTCGCCCCGTCCATGGGCATGATGCTGGAGACGACCGCGACCCGGCTGTGGTCCGAGCCGGGCGGCCCGCACCACGGCTCCCCGGACAAGGAACCGGCCGTGCGGCTGCGGGTGCTGGAGGACGCGGGGCGGTCCAACGTCCCGTTCACCACCGGCATCCTCATCGGGATCGGCGAGTCGTACGAGGAGCGCGCCGACTCCCTCTTCGCGCTGCGCCGGACCGCCCGCGCCTACCACGGCATCCAGGAGGTCATCGTCCAGAACTTCCGCGCCAAGCCCGACACGGCGATGCGCGCCATGCCGGACGCGGAGCTGGAGGAGCTGGCCGCCGCCATCGCCGTCGCCCGCCACATCCTCGGCCCGTCCGCCCGCATCCAGGCCCCGCCGAACCTCGTCGACGCGGAGTACGGGCTGATCGTCGGAGCGGGCATCGACGACTGGGGCGGCGTCTCCCCCCTCACCCCGGACCACGTGAACCCCGAGCGCCCCTGGCCGCACATCGACGACCTCGCCGCGAGGACCGCCGAGGCCGGCTTCGCGCTGCGTGAACGCCTCACCATCTACCCGGAGTTCATCCAGCGCGGCGAACCCTGGCTCGACCCCCGCCTCCTCCCCCACGTCCGCGCTCTCGCCGACCCGGAGACCGGGCTCGCGAAGGACGGCGCGATCCCCGTCGGCGTGCCCTGGCAGGAGCCCGACGACGGCTTCAACGCCTCCGGCCGCACCGACCTGCACCGCACCATCGACACCGAGGGCCGCACCGGCGACCGCCGCGACGACTTCGACGCGGTGTACGGGGACTGGGAGGCGCTGCGCGAGGCGGCGGCGCCCGGCATGGTCCCGTCGCGCGTCGACGCCGACATGAAGGGCGCCCTGAGCCAGGCCGCCGCCGACCCGACGAAGCTCACCGACGACCAGGCACTCGCCCTGCTCCACGCCGACGGGCCCGCGCTCGACGAACTCTGCCGGATCGCGGACACCCTGCGCCGCGACGTGGTCGGTGACGACGTCACCTACATCGTCACTCGCAACATCAACTTCACCAACGTCTGCTACACCGGCTGCCGCTTCTGCGCCTTCGCCCAGCGGCGCACCGACGCCGACGCGTACACCCTCTCCCTGGACCAGGTGGCCGACCGGGCCGCGCAGGCCTGGGACGTCGGCGCCGTCGAGGTCTGCATGCAGGGCGGCATCCACCCGGACCTGCCCGGCACCGCGTACTTCGACATCGCGCGGGCGGTGAAGGAGCGGGTCCCCGGCATGCACGTCCACGCCTTCTCACCGATGGAGGTCGTGAACGGCGCCACCCGCACCGGCATGTCCATCCGGGACTGGCTGCTCGCCGCGAAGGAGGCCGGGCTCGATTCCATCCCCGGCACGGCGGCTGAGATCCTGGACGACGAGGTCCGCTGGGTCCTCACCAAGGGCAAGCTGCCGACGGCGACCTGGCTGGAGGTCATCAGGACCGCGCACGAGGTGGGCCTGCGCTCCTCCTCCACGATGATGTACGGCCACGTCGACCAGCCCCGTCACTGGCTGGGCCACCTGCGCACGCTGGCCCGCCTCCAGCAGGAGACGGGCGGCTTCACGGAGTTCGTGACACTGCCCTTCATCCACACCAACGCCCCCGTCTACCTGGCCGGCATCGCCCGCCCCGGCCCCACCGACCGCGACAACCGGGCCGTCACCGCGATGGCCCGCCTGCTGCTCCACCCGCACATCACCAACATCCAGACCAGCTGGGTGAAGCTGGGCACGGAGGGCGCGGCCGAGATGCTCCGCTCGGGTGCGAACGACCTGGGCGGCACGCTGATGGAGGAGACCATCTCCCGGATGGCCGGGTCGAGTTACGGCTCGTACAAGTCCGTGCAGGACCTGGTCGCGGTGGCCGATGCCGCAGGCCGCCCGGCGAAGCCGCGTACGACGCTGTACGGGGAGGTGCCGCAGGAGCGGGTGACGGCAGCGGCGGCCTCGGACGGGCATCTGCCGGAGCTGCTGCCGGTGTTGCCGCAGTAGGGGGCGGACGCGGACGGCTTCCGGAGCGGACATCGGGGCTCCGGAAGCGGTCCGTTCGCGTGCGCGTTCGCGTCGCGCCACTCGGACGGGTGAGGGGTCTCCCGTACCGCGTTACCCGAACTTCCTGGTCTGCATATGCTCCCGGCAAGAAGTGGCCCCGGGTGTGCGTGGATCTGCACGGGGCTCGCACCGCTGCACTGCCCGGAGGGACTCCGCATGGTCAGCTCGCCGCACGAGGCGATGCATCGCATCTTTCAGGAGTACCCGGGGCTGTTCTCCCGCGTCTCGGAGTTACTCGGTGTCCCCATCACAGCCCCCACCTCCGTCTCGGTGATGCCGACCGACCTCACCGAGAACCGCCCCGTCGAACGGCGCGTGGACACGCTGCTGCGCCTTGACGTCGAGGGCGACGAGTCGTTTCTCCTGGCCGTCGAGGCCCAGGGCAAGAGGGACGAGGACAAGCCCGCGAGCTGGGCCTACTACCCAAATCATCGCCGATCCCCTAGTCGAACTCACCGCACAGGGTCTGGGCAGCCGCCCGGCCGCGCAACAGTGGAGGAACCTGGTGGCCGTGGACCTTTCTTTCTACAAGTCCGCCATCTCCGAAGAGATCCGGGACGAAGGCCGGTCGGAAGGCCGGTCGGAAGGCCGGTCGGAAGGCCGTGCCGAGGGCATCGCGCAGGGCATCCTGCTCTTCCTCGCCCGGGCGGGCGTCGACGTACCGGACGAGGCGCGCGAACGGATCACCACCTGCGGCGATCTCGACACCCTCAACCGCTGGCTCCTGCGGGCACCCACCGCCCAGTCCGTCGAGGACGTCTTCGCCGGGGAGTAGAAGGCCCATCGGCCCTACGATTACCGGTATCCCGCCGCGTCCGCAGGCTTCCCGGCGGCATCCACCTCGACCAGGTAGCGCCAGCAGTCGGGACGGGAGCCGTCGAGGTCGGTGAAGCCGTACTCCTGGGCGAGCTGTCCGCTGGACAGCGACTGGCCGTTCCAGCGCGCGAGGTCGCCGTCCGCGGCCAGGGCGGCGACCGCCCGCCCGACGTACGACGGGCTCTCCGAGATGCAGAAGTGCGGCACCGTGGTCAGCGCGTCGCGCCAGTTCTCCTCGGCCACACCGAAGGCGTCGAGCATCATTTCCGAGCGCAGCCAGCCCGGGGTGAGTGCCACCGCCGTGCCGCCGTGCGGTTTCAGCTCGTGTGCCTGCACGAACGCCATGCGCAGCACGCTGTTCTTGACCAGGTCGTAGAAGTACGAGTTGCGGTAGTTCGCGCTGTTGTACGCGGCCGTCCCGTCGGTCATCTCGACTACGAGTCCACCCGGGCGGCGCACCAGCAGCGGCAGCAGGAAGTGGCTGGTGATCGCGTGGGTCTCCACACCCAGCCGGAGCAGCCGCAGCCCGTCGTCGAGGTCGTGCTCCCACACCGGTTTGTCGAACGCGAACAGCCGCTCGCCGCCCCAGATGTCGTTGACGAGCACGTCCAGCCGGCCCTGTTCGGCGTCGACGCGCTCGGCCAGCGCGCGGACCTGGTCGGGCACGAGGTGGTCGGTCGGCACCGCGATGCCGGTTCCTCCGGCGGCGGTGACGAGCTCCGCGGTGTCCTCGATCGTCTCCGGCCGGTCGTACTCGGAGCGCCGCTCCCGGGTCGTGCGACCGGTGACGTAGACGGTCGCGCCCGCCGCGCCGAGCTGGACGGCGATGCCGCGCCCGGCGCCGCGGGTGGCACCCGCGACCAGGGCGATCTTCCCGTGGAGTGCGGGTTTCGTCGTGTCGGACATGGGTCCTCCAGAGGTTCGTGCTGCCTCTTGTGCCCCGGTCCGTGCAGCTCGTCGATGAGGACCGGTGGCCCCATGCTCGTTGCGAAACCCGACAACGCGTGTCCTATTTCTTCGCGTTTCTTCACGCGGCGCGGGCAACTCCGCGGCGTCAGCCGACCAGCAGGTCCCGCTTCAGCGCGCGCACGTCCTTGGAGTCCAGGCCGAGTGCCTGCTTCTCGTACGCGCCGAACGAGCCGAACGTCTCGGAGATCTCCTGGAATCCGGAGTTCAGGTACGCGGGCCGGACATCGAGCAGCGGCTTGTAGACGGCGGCCTGCGCCGCCGGCATCGAGGCGAGCGCTGCCGCGTTCGCCTCGGCACGGTAGTCGTTGGAGGCCAGGTAGTCGGCCATCACGGTGGAGCGCGGAACGCCGAGGGCCGTCAGCAGGGCGGCGTTCGCCCAGCCCGTGCGGTCCTTGCCCGCCGTGCAGTGGAAGACGACACCGCGGGCGCTGTCGTCGCCGATGCCGGAGAACACCGTGCGGTAGGCCTTCTTGGCGGTGGCTCCGCTGACCATGAACTTCTCGCCGTCGACCATCATCGCCTCGGCCTCGGCCGCGGTGGCCGGCATCGCGGTGAACGTCGGTGACCCAGCCAGCACATCCGCGACGACGTGCGTCGCACCGGCCGGTACCCGGTCCGGGGCGGCCGCGCGCTCCGACTCCATGCGCAGATCGAACACCGTGGTGACGGACAGGCGTCGCAGCTTCGCCAGATCGGCGGACGTCAGCTTGTCGAGGGCGTCCGAGCGGTAGATCTCGCCCATCTTCACCCAGTGGCCGTCCGCGGTGCGGTAGCCGCCCGCGTCACGGAAGTTGACGGCGCCCTGGAGCCGGATCAGCCGGTCGGCGAGGTGCAGCGAGCCGCCGCGCTCGGGGACCAGATCGAACCACTGGCGGTCGGCGGCGGGCAGCCCGCGCACGGTGACCTGGCCGGCGGAGCCACCGGAGGCGACGGTACGGCCGTTGGCCCGGACGGCGACGTGCCGTGTGCCGGGGGCCTTCCACTCCACGGTGTACGAACCGTCGTCGTGCGCGGTCACCGTGGCCGCGGTGAACGGGACGCGTCCGTGGGAGGAGGCGTTGTTGTGCCCTGCAGGAGCGTGCGGGGCGGCGGCTGCGGTCGCCGGTACTGCGAGGCCGGCCAGGAGGGCGGCGGCCAGGGCGTAGGAGGAAGCCCTGACACGAGTCATCTGCGTCATGCGTGCATGCTCGAAGGCCCGCACGTGGAGCGGCACAACCCCGGGTGAACGGGGGACGAAGGCGCGTCCAACAGGGGAGTCGCGTCAGCCGAACCGGTCGTGATCGGCCAGCACGGCGTCGATGACACGCAACTCGCCCGCCGCCCGTTCCGGATCCGTGCCGACGTACCCCGTCAGGTTCAGCAGCGCCTTCCACAGGGCCCAGCCGCGGGCCCGCGCCCAGGTGCCGGCGTCCTGGCCGACCGTACGCCGGAACGCCTCCCGGCTGTCGCCGTCGAAGAATCCCCACGCGATCACCAGGTCGCAGGCCGGGTCACCGACGCCCGACGTACCGAAGTCGATGACGGCCGACAGCTCGCCGTCCTCGACCAGCAGGTTGCCGGAGGCGATGTCGCCGTGGAACCACACGGGTTCGCCGTGCCATTCGGCAGCCAGGGCGGCGTCCCAGACGGCACGCGCCCGGCCGGTGTCGACGTGGCCCTCCAGCGCGGCCAGGCAGCGCCGGGTCTCCTCGTCGTAGTGGCCGGGCGACGCGCCCCGGTACCAGCTGTGCTCCCCGGCGAGCGGGCCGCCCGTCGCATCGCAGCGCTGGAGAGCGAGGAGGAACGAGGCGACCTGGACCGCGAACGGTGAAAGATCGTCGATACGGCCCCGAGCCGCGGTCTCGCCCCGCAGCCAGCGCCGGACCGACCACGGATACGGATAGCCCTCGCCCGGAGCACCCAGGGCGAGCACGGGAGGAACGGCGACCGGCAGCGCCGAGGCGAGGCGCGGCAGCCAGTGGTGCTCCTTCTCCACCGCGGGGACGTACCCGGCGGCGGTGGGCAACCGGGCCGTCATGGCGTCGCCGAGGCGGTAGGTCCGGTTGTCCCAGCCGTCGACCTCCACCGGAGTCACGGGCAGCCCGCTCCACCGAGGGAACTGGGCGTCGATCAGGCGCCTCACGAGCGCGGCGTCGATTCCGGCGCGACCGTCGGAGTGGGGGGACGACATCGGACGATCATCGCTCCGGACGGCCGCGCGGCACAACGAGATTTATCCGTCGCCCGGCGGCCTCACTTCCACGGGTCGCTGAACGACCGGCCCGGCACCGGCTTGGCGATGAGCGCCACCGGGCTGAAGAATCCGACCTGGCCGATCGCGAACATGAGCGTGGCGAGCGCCTTGGGCTCGTAGTGCCCGGCCGCCCGCGCATACAACTCGTCGGAGACCCGCTCGCCGTCCGCGGACGGCTGAAGCGCGGCTTCCACCAGCGCCAGTGCGGTGCGCTCGGCAGCAGTGAAGTACGGCGAGTCCTGCCAGGACGCCACCGACGTGATCCGCTCCTCCGACTGCCCGCCCTTGCGCAGGAAGCCCGTGTGCAGAACGGTCAGATAGGTGCTGCCGACGATTTGCCCCGCACGCAGATGCACGAGACCGATCGTGGAACGCGGTACGGAACCATTGCCGGTGACCTTGAACAGGGCCGCCGAGACCTCCGCCAGCTCGGGGACCAGCTCCGCCGGGTCCTCGGGCATCCGCGGCACCCTCGGGATCTCTGCCGTGATCGAACGTGTCTCCATCGCCGTCTCCTCCGGGTCATCGCGTTGCTTTCACACGCCTGACGGATCGCGACAGAGAAGTGTGACCGACGACCGGGACCGACGGGCCGGGGCCCCCGGGCGGCGAGCGCGACTGCCAGACTGGAGCCATGTCCGCCACCGCCGGCCCGAGCCGCATGCCACGCCGGCTGAGCGCCGAAGAGGTCCGGGCGTTGCTCGCGGGGGAGAGCCCCGGCGAGGAGTCGCTCCGACGGCTTGCGCCCGAGTTGGGACTCCACGCCGCCGACCTGTTCATCCTCGCGGGACTGGCGGTCCCGGACGACCTGGCGCCCTTGGATGCCGGGGCTGCCCAGTGGGTTCCGTACATCGTGATGGACGCCGTTCACTGCCCCGCGGCGGAACGCCGTCAACTCCTGGAGTACGTCCACTCGCTCCCGCGGGAGAGGCGCAGTTCGCCCTTCGCCCCGGAGCGGCTCGGACCCGTCGCCGACGGCCCAGGCGGCCGGCTGATCCGCATGTGCCAGTACCGGAACCTGAGCCGGACGGGCCTGGCGCACACCCTGGCGGTCATGACGCCCACGTACCTGTCCGCATCCACGTACGGAATGATCGGGGCGAGCCGCAAGGAGCTGACACCCGGCCTGGTGACGGACTTCGCCGCTCTCCTGGGATTCGAAGCCCGCCAACTGGCCGTGCTCGCCGGAGCCGTTCTGCCCGAGCCGTCACGGCCTCCGGCCCAGGAGGCCGTGGACGCGGCGGCTCTGCTGTGGGCAGCCAGGGCCCTGTCGGCGGCCCAGGCGCAACACGTGGCCGAACTGGCCGGCTCCTTGCGCGGGGACTCGGGTGGCGAGTACCGCGTCAACCTGCCGGGACGGTGACATCTGCCGGCGCCCGCGCGACGGTGATCGCGGGCGGCAGGGAAGCCACTGCTCAGCCGTCCGGCCGGCTGCCCGGTGTCAGCGACCGGCCGCGTACTCCACGAACGCGGACCATGCACCAGGCCCGAAGACCAGCGCGGGCCCGGTGGGGATCTTGCTGTCGCGTACCGGGACGAGGGCGGGGAAGGTGTCCGAGACCTCGACGCAGTTGTTGGCGCCGCCGTCGCTGTAGCTGGACTTGCGCCAGGTCGCGGTGGAGAGGTCGGGGGTTCGGCTCATGATCTGTGCTCCTCCAGGACACCCCTGATGAACGCGGTGGACTCCGGCGGGGGCAGCGCCAGATCCCGGAGCCGATCGTAGGACAGCCGGTATCGCGTCACGGCGGCCGGATCCTCGATCAGCTCCGCGCACCCGTTGCCTTCCGTATAGGCAACGGCGCTCGCGTCGTCCTGCCACAGCAACGTCAGCGAACCGTCCATCAGATGGTGCGCCCCAGCGGCGAACGGCAGGACCTGGAGAACGACGGAGGACGTCTCGCCCATGTCGATCAGATGCGTCAGCTGTTCGTCCCACGCCTTGGGATCCGTGACCGGCCTGCGGAGCGCGTACTCGTCCATGATGATCCGTACGGACGGAGCCGGTTTGCGGCGCAGCAGTTGCTGGCGGCCCATGCGGGCTATGACCTGCTCCTCCACCAATTCGGCCTCGGCGTCGGATTCCTGAGCGCCGGACAGCAGCTTCCGCGCCACCTCCTCCGTCTGGAGCAGGCCGGGGATGCCGAGCGTGAACAGGTGCATGATGCGAGCCGTCGGCTCCAGCCGCATGAACTCCTTGTACCGGTCCTTGAAGACCTCCTTCCGGGCCACCTTCCAGAGCTGCACCAGCAGGCCCCCGGAATCGTAGAACCGGTCCAGGTCCTCCATCACCGCGAGCTTGGAGAGGCGTTGGCTCACCTCGAGGCGGTAGAGGTAGCTCTTGTCGTAGCGGGTCTCCTCGGCGAGCTGCCCCAGCGAGAGGCCCGCCTTCTCGCGTAAGTACCGAAGGGCACGGCCGAGCGCGGCGCGGCCCGACTCCTCGTCCGTGGGCGTGAGTTCGGTCATCGGCGGCCCTCCGTTGTCCTGCGCGCGGGCAATCGCGTCTCTCTGTCCGAGCGTACGGCGGGCACGTAATCATCGGGGCACGATCCGTCACCGTCACCCGTCGGTGGGACGCAGCGCCCGCCGGCCGTCAGGAGCAGTCATGGCCGACCTTCCTCCCCGTCTCCTTCCCTGGGCCTCCCCGGAGGGCAAACCGTGCTGGCTCAGCACCGACGATCCCGGGAGCCTGATGTCACGGCTGGCCGACGACCTGGAGGACGAGCAGATCGAGTGCGGTGAGCAGGTGTGGGCCGGGGCGCGGGCCGTGCTGGCGGACCGGGCGGCGGGGGAGCGGGCGGTGCGGTTCGCGCTCACGCGGGCCACGGAATCGCTGGGTGATCTGCTGCGGATCGCGCACAGCCGGGGGCAGCGGATGCAGTGGCAATCTCCGGAGAATGCCGCGCAAAACTGAACCGAACCAGCTACTCCGTACATACCGTTCCGGCCCCGTCGGCCCCGTACCCGTTCGATTACAGTGCTGCGCAGTTACCGCACAGTCGCACACGGGAACGAAACCGAAGGACCGACGGGAAGGGGCACGGTGAGCTCAGCGACCACAGCTGTCTGGGGCCGTGCCGAGCAGCAGGACTTCCGCAGCCGGGTACGCGGCGCACTGCTCGGCGGCGCCATCGGTGACGCGCTCGGCGCGGGCGTCAGCGGGCTCACGCTGGAGGAGATCCGGGAGGCCCACGGGGCCGACGCCGTCACCGACTTCGTCCCCGCCCACGGCGGACGCGGCTGCGTCACCGCCGTCACCCAGCTCACCCTGTTCACCGTCGACGGGCTGATCCGTGCCCAGGTCCGCCGCGACACCGGTGCCTGGCACCCGCCCACCGACGTGCACCAGGCCCATCTGCGCTGGGCCGCCACCCAGCACGACTGGGGGCCCGACGAACGGCGCAAGGACAACGGCTGGCTCGCCGCGCAGGAGTGGCTCTACAGCCGCCGTGCCCCCACCCGCGAGTGCCTGGGCGGCTTCGGCGACACCGTCATGGGCACTCTCGACCGGCCCAAGAACCCCGGTGCGCACGACTCCGGCGCGCTCACCCGCTCCGCCCCCTTCGGGCTGCTCGTCGGCTGGGAGCCGCAGCTCGTGTTCCAGCTGGCCGTCGAGTGCGCAGCCCAGACCCACGGCCACCCCACCGCCCTGCTCTCCGCCGGCGCCCTCGCCGTGATCGTGCACGGGCTGGCGCGAGGCGAGACGCTGGACGGCTCCGTGCAGCACGCGCTGGCCCTGCTCGCCGAACGCCCGGGCCACGAACCCGTCACCGAGGCGCTCCAGCGGGCCCTCGGCACCGTGCGCCAGGGGATCCCGGGTCCCGCCCTCATCGAGTCGCTGGGCGACACGGACTCCGCCGAGGAGGTCCTCTCCGTGGCCGTGTACTGCGCCCTGGTCGGCGAGGACATCCGGCAGGGGCTGCGGCTGGCCGTGAACCACGGCGGTCCGTCCGCGGCCACCGGGGCCCTGTGCGGGGCGCTGCTCGGCGCGCTGCACGGCGAGACCGCCCTGCCCCCGGCCTGGCTGGCCGAGCTGGAAGGGCGCGCCACCCTCCTGGAGCTCGCCGACGACTTCGCCATGGAGATGACGCAGGGGCCCGCCCTGCACGGTCCGGCCGCCGCCGCACCGGGCTGGCTGGCCCGCTACCCGCGCGGCTGAGCCGGCGGGGAACGGAGAAGAGGGGCGGGCCACGTACGGAAGCCGCCGCGACCGTGCGTGAACCCGCCCCTCACCCCCGTACAGCCGCAGGCGTCAGTCCTTCACACCCTTGACGCCCTCCGCGGCTGCCACGTCCTCGGGACCGGCCTGGGCCGGCACGGTCGCACCGGTCGCCGGGCCGTCGCCGTCCGTGTTGATCCGCTCGATGATCGCGTCGCGCTCCGGGGTGTCCTCCGGCTTGATGAAGCCGATGACGATGTAGAGCACCAGCGAGATCGCCAGCGGGAGTGCCACCTGGTACTGCAGGGCGACATCCGTCTTCACCGAACCGTCGAAGTTGTAGTTGGTGAAGTAGAACGCCAGCAGACCCGCCGCCCAGCTGGTGAGCGCCGCCGTCGGTCCCGACTTACGGAACCTGCGCAGCAGACCGAGCATGAACGGGATCGCGATCGGACCCATCAGACCGGCGACCCACTTGATGACGACCGAGATGATGTCCTTGAACGTCGGCGAGTTGATCTGGGTCGCCAGGGCCATGGACAGGCCCAGGAAGCCGAGCGTGGACAGCCGTGCGGCCATCAGGCCGGCCCGGTCGCTCCAGTTGCGGGCAGCCTTGGAGAAGACCGGGGCGATGTCGCGGGTGAAGACCGCCGCGATGGCGTTGGCGTCCGAGGAGCACATGGCCATCGTGTGCGAGAAGAAGCCGACGACTACCAGGCCGAGCAGACCGTGCGGCAGCAGCTGCTCGGTCATCAGCGCGTAGCTGTCCGAGGCGTCCGGCTTCTGCGCGTCCACGAGCAGCGGGGCGCACCACATCGGGAAGAACAGGACCGTCGGCCAGACCAGCCACAGGATGGCGGACAGCCGGGCCGAGCGGGTCGCGGAGGCTGCGGAGTCCGTGGCCATGTAGCGCTGGGCCTGGTTCCACATGCCGCCGTTGTACTCGAAGGTCTTGATGAACAGGTACGCGAGCAGGAAGGTCACGGTGTACGGGCCGGCCGTCGGGTCCGTGTGGCCCTCGGGCAGCTTGTCCCAGACGGTCCACAGGGTGCTGAAGCCGTCGAGCTTGCTCATCGCGGTGACGAGCATCGCGATACCGGCGAACAGCTGGATGACGAACTGCCCCAGCTCGGTGAGCGCGTCGGCCCACAGACCGCCGACCGTGCAGTAGACCGCCGTGATGATGCCGGTGATGAAGATGCCCTGCGTCAGGGTGATGCCCGTGAAGACGGAGAGCAGAGTGGCGATGGCCGCCCACTTGGCGCCGACGTCCACGATCTTCAGCAGCAGACCGGACCAGGCGAGCGCCTGCTGGGTCTGGATGTTGTAGCGGTTCTTCAGGTATTCGAGCGGCGAGGCGACGTGCAGCCGCGAGCGCAGCCGGTTGAGCCGGGGAGCGAAGAGCTTGGCGCCGATCCCGATGCCGATGGCGATGGGGAGCGACCACGTCACGAAGGACGTGACGCCGTACTGGTACGCGATGCCGGCGTAGCCGGTGAACATCACGGCGCTGTAGCCGGACATGTGGTGCGAGATGCCGGAAAGCCACCACGGCATCTTGCCGCCGGCCGTGAAGAAGTCGCTGACGTTGTCGACACGCTTGTGGGACCAGAGTCCGATCGCGATCATCACGCCGAAGTAGCCGATGAGCACGACCCAGTCGAGACTGTTCATGTGCCCCCTCCTGGGGTCCGCCTTGTGAACGGGAACGCACTTCGTCAGTACGGCCGCTCAGCGGGGCCCCCGTGCGGGAGCGGGGACTTCGGGGATTGAACCGTCTGTTCGGCTCCTCGGTCAAGGTCTCCAGCGGTCAGAAATGTGAACGCGGATCAGTAAGTCGAACGATTTTACTTGTTCTTGACCCACGAAAGCGTTGTCGTGCACGTGACGGCGGCCACACGATGAGCGGGCACTTCGTCAGGCTGTGCAGAGAACAAGGGAACGTCCAGGAACGCCGAAAGACCGCACGGGATGCGGGTCCCGTGCGGCCGAGAAGGAGGAGAACTGACCCTGCCGAACTCCCTGCGGGGCGCGTCCGCGCGTCAGCGCATCAGCTCGCCGGCGTTGACGAGCAGGGACTGCCCGGTGATCGCCCGTGCCCGGTCGGAGGCCAGGAAGACAGCGGCCTCCGCCACATCGCCGTCCGTCGCCAGCTCCGGCAGCGCCATGCGCCCGGAGAGCCTCCCCAGTACCTCGGCCTCGGGCACCTTCTCCGTGTGTGCGGTGAACTGCACGTAGGCCTGCACCGGTGGCCCCCACATCCAGCCCGGCAGCACGGTGTTCACCCGGATGCGGTGCGGTCCGAACTCCCACGCCATGGAGTACATCGCCGAGGTGAGCGCGCCCTTGGAGGCCGCGTACGCCGCCTGCCGCACCTGGGACGGCGCCGCCACCGCGGACTGCGTGCCGATGACGACCACCGAGCCGCCCCGCTCCTTGAGGGCGGGCAGGCAGGCGCGCGTCATCCTCAGGGTGCCCAGCAGATTGACGTCGACGACCCCCTTCCAGGTGTCCAGGTCGGCGTCCTCCACCCCGCCGAAGTAGCTGTCCCAGGCGGCGACATGGACCACCGCGTCGATCCCCCCGAACCGCTCGACGGCCAGCGCCGCGAGCGCCTCGCACTGCGCCTCGTCGGTGATGTCGGTGGCGAGGTGAGCGGTGCGGCGTCCCTCGGGATCGATCTCGGCGGCGGACTTCGCGAGATTGGCCGCGGTGCGTGCCCCGAGGACGGCGTTGCCGCCGTCCCGTACGACCGTGGCGGCGATCCGGTGCCCGAGCCCGGCGCCCACTCCGGACACGATGACGGTCTTCCCCGTGAGCAACATCGGCGCCTCCCGGCTCTGGCAGTTCTCCTGACGGGGCGTCAGAGTAGGTGCCTCCGGCGGAGTACGGAAGGGGAACGGCATGGGCGGGCGGGCGAGGAGCGAGGGAGCGGCGGACGAGGGGACGGAGGGCGGCGGGACACGGAGTGGCACGTACGCGGAGCTGGCCGCGCTGGGGCCGTACGGGGTTCACCCCGGCCACGCGCTGATCACCATGGTGGAACCGCATCCGGGCCATGAGTTCGCCTACAACCGGTGGTACGAGGACGACCACTACTACGCGGGCGCGATGGCGATGCCCTGGATGTTCTCCGGCCGGCGCTGGGTGGCCACGCGGGAGCTCCAGGAGCTGCGCTACCCGGACAGGTCCGCGATCGCGCAGCCGGTCGGCGCCGGGTGCTATCTGTCCACTTACTGGGTGACGGACGGGCGCTACGACGACCACATGAAGTGGACCGTCGGCATCAACAAGCGGCTGAACCGCGACGGCCGGGTCTACCAGGACCGTACGCACGTCTTCACGGCGTTCCAGGACCACGAGGCGACGGTCTACCGGGACGGGGCCGCGGGGCCCCGGGACTTCCACGCTCTCGACCACCCCTACCGCGGGCTGGTCCTGGAGGTGATCGACGCCGAAGGGCCCGCAGAACGGGCCGAATTGCTGGAGTGGCTGCGCTCCCGGCATCTGCCGAAGAGGCTGAGCGGGTCGCCCGCGGCGATGGTGACCGTGTTCCGGCCCACGCCGCTGCCGGGTGACCGGATGACCTATGTGAAGCAGGTCGAGGGCGTCGACACCCGGCTGACCCTGCTCTGGTTCCTCCAGGAGGATCCGCGAGAGTGCTGGGCGCAGCATTTCGCCGGGCTCGACGCGACGGTGGCGGAGTCGGGTCTGGGGCGGGTGGAGCTGGTGGCGCCGTTCATTCCGACCGTGCCGGGAACGGACCGGTACGTCGATCAGCTGCGCTGAATCGGGCGGCGGGTGGTGCCGTGCGGTGTCTCCGCTCCCCGGAATCGATCGGGGAGCCCCCTCGGCCAGGACGGCGAACCGGACGAGAGGGCTACCGGCTGCACCTGAATCGGTGCGGCGGTACGGCGTACGGGAAACACCGGTCAGGCGTCGATGGAGCCCTTGGCGACATCGCGCACGAACGTGTTCCAGGCGCCGGGGACGAAGGTGAGCGAAGGGCCTTCGGGGGCCTTCGAGTCACGTACGGCGATCGCCTGCACAAGAGGGGACTTGACTTCGACGCAGGCGCCGTTGCCCCCGGAATACGACGACTTCGTCCAGTTTTCCGTAGCACCCTGACGAATGGCCATGTTCACTCCGGTTCAGAGAGTTGTGTGAGCGCCAGCGGTTTGCCCGGTGGCGTGATCGACGCTACTCGCCAAGCTCCCCGAGTGAAGGGGCCGTTCACTCGACCGGATGGTATATACCATGCAGGTCTTCCATTACGAGGTGGCGACGGTGTACCGTGCCGTCGCCCCACACGTAACATCGCTTTATTTCTCTCATACCGGACTTTGTGGGCTGGCTGGTTTACGCGCCATCCGGCCGGGGTTCACGCCGTGTTCAGGCGGGTGTACTCCTTGGCGATCCCGTCGATGAAATGCCGGGTCTGCTCCACATTCAGGGCCTGTGCCCTCAGGTGTTCGTACATGACGCTGTACCGCTGCACGTCATTCGCCTTCTCCAGGTAGAGGTCGCTCGTGACGCCCTCGATGTAGACCACGCTGGAATCCGCGGCGTCCGGGAATTCGAGGATGGCGTACTGCCCGTTGATGCCGGGGTGCGCCCCCATGTCGAACGGCAGCACCTGGACGGTCACGTGCGGCAGGTGCGACAGCTCCACCAGGCGCTCCAGCTGCTCGATCATCACCTGCTTGCCGCCGACCAGTCGGCGCAGCGCGGACTCGTCGATGACCGCCCACAGCCGCAGCGGGTGCTCGGGGTCGGTGATCCGGTCCTGGCGGCGCGAACGGACGCTGACGCGCTTGTCGATGTCCGTCGGCGGAGCTTCCGGCAGGGCGCCGTTGATCAGCGCCTCGGCGTACTGCCGCGTCTGCAACAGGCCGGGGACCACCTGGGGTTCGTACACCCGCAGCGACTCGGCGTCGGTCTCCAGGCCGATGTAGACGCTGTACGGGATGTCGCCGAAGGCGTGCCACCAGCCCTGCTGGCGGGAGTCCTTGGCCATCTGCATGAGCGAGTCGACGACCCGGTGGTCCTCGACCTCGTACACCCCGCAGAGATCGCGCACGTCGCGCTGGCTGATGGAGCGGCGGCCGTTCTCGAGGCGGCTGATCTTGGACTGCGAGACCAGCAGGCGCTCCGCGACCTCCTCGGCCGTCATGCCCTTGATCTCGCGCAGTCGGCGCAATTCCTGACCCAACCGGCGTCGCCTGACGGTGGGATTGACGTTGGACGGCACGGAAACGGCACCTCCGGCTATGTAGCTGTGCGTATCTACTGCTCAGCAGATTGCCACCCGTTCCCCCGGCCGCGCTGGAAAACGGCCACACGCAGCGGCGCGGGGCATCCGGTGGTACCGGATGCCCCGCGCTTGGTGCGGCTCCCGAACCGGGTCTTGGGGACGACGGCGCGGCGGTATTCGGTTGTTGCGGTGGTGCCCTGCGGTGCATGTGGTGCTGGACGTGCGGTGGTGCGGGTGCTGCGTCGACGCCCGTGCGCCCTAATGGACCGCGGTGTGCGCCATGCTGTCGCGACGTGACTGCGACTGCACTTGCTGTTGCAACGGAACTCCGGCCGCCGGGTTGCGGCGCGGTTGTGCGACCGCCCCGTTCTGGACGTCCATCACGGCGTGCGCCACGAGGCCGCCCATCGGGTCGTGTCTGATCAGGTCCCGGAGCCGGGAGCGCGATGAGCGCCCCTCGTTCCCGGGGTACAGGTGCTTGCCGAGTCCGACCGCGTGGGCCAGTGCGGCGAGCGCCGCGGTCCGCGGGTCCGGCGGTACGCCGGTGCGGATCGCACTGTCCAGCCTGGCTCTGATGTCCCGGCTGATTGCCGTGTCCGTCGCCTGGTAGCGAGTCGTCGGCAGCACTCCGCACATCTGGCCCGCCACGGCATGCACCATGCCGCACCGCTCCAGATGAGCGAGGTAAATCTGGCGGAGCCCCAGCCGGGGTCCGCCGATCCAGTGGACGGCCCGGACCGGGCTGCCGCGTCTGCGCAGCAGTTCCAGTGCGGAGTCCAGAGTCGGATCTCCTGTCGGCCGTGGCATCACCACGGCGATACGATCCCCATCAGGGGCTATCCGTCCTGCCAGAGCCAGCTCCACTAGCTGTGCCCCGGCCAGGCCGAGGTCGAGCGACTGCGGCTGCGCTGTGGTACCCGTGGTCGGGTCCAGAGCGAGCAGCAAAAGCTCCTCCGGAATTGTTCTGCGGCTCCTGCCCATCCATGCCTCCCCGCGTGGATGAGTGACAGGGTGACCCCTCTCACATCTGTCTGTCGAGAGCGCCTGGGTGCTTTATACGGGAACCAGTAGGTATGTCGTTCTCGTCTAGCAGCCCGGCCAAGGGTTCACACGGGACACTGGTAGATGGTTCGGACAGCGCGGGGATGTCCCCGCGCCGCATGGAGGAGGCATCGGTGGCGGGCGAGTCCCCCGACAAGTCGGAGCAGCAGAAGTCGTCGGGAACGACTCGGAGCGAGGCCGATCCGCGCCTTGCCGTGTTCCGCGAACCCGCCTCTCCGGAGAAGTCCGGAAGCGGTACGGACACGGCGACGGCCGTTTTCAGCACCCGGCGGTCCGCCCCGGAGGCGGAGGACGCCGAGGGCGGGGCCGCGGACGAGGCGGCGACGGGCACCGACGCCGATGCCGGCGTCGCTGACGTGGAAGCCGGCGCCGGGGCCGACGAGCCCGATGCGGACGCCGCCGTGGAACCGGACGGGACGACCGCGCGGGAGCCCGGGGCCGCTGTGGGCGCCGAAGGGGCCACGGAGGCCGCAGAAGGCGCTGAGAGCCCGGCAGAGGCCCCCGAGGCCGGTACGGACGCCGTGGAGGGGCCCGACGGGCCCGAGAAGGCTGCGGAGACGGTCGAGGCCGTGAAGTCCGCGGAGCCCTCGGATGCCGCCGAGCCTTCGGATGCCGTTGAGTCCGTTGAGTCCGAGGAGTCCGTTGGGTCCGTTGAGTCCGAGGAGTCCACGGAGTCCGCGGTGCCCGAGGAGTCCGCGGAGCCTGTGAAGGGCGAGCCGGTCGAGGAGCCGACGGAGGCCGCCGGTCCCGAGGAGGGCGACGCGCGACTGCGTGCCGCCGTCGCCGCCTGGGTGTCCAAGGGCGACGACGCGAAGGGGGACGACGCGAAGAGTGACGCGCCCGCCGCCGATGTCGAGGCCGCTTCGGACGCCGACGACGCTGCCGCTTCGGAGCCCGCCGGCCCCGAGGGGCCTGTGGCATCGACCGATGAAGGCGCGGCGCCCGACGACGGGACGCCGAGCGCTTCCGACGGCGACGTGGCGCCCGACGGCGACGAGGCCCCCGATGACGCCGCCGCCGCCTCCGACGCCGCCTCCGACGCCGCCTCCGACCGCGACGTCCCGGACAGCGCTTCCGAGGCGCGCGTCCCCAGGACCCGTGAGGAGTCCGGCGACGAGGCGCAGCCCGCTGGGGACGTGCGCGGAATCGATCAGGCGACGGCCGTCTTCAAGGCGCCGAAACTGCCCCGCGTCGACCAGCCGACGACCGCGCTGAAGATCACCCCGCCCCCGGCTGTGCGGAAGCCGGAGACCGGGTCCCGGCCGGAGACCCCTGCCGAGCGGACCAGCAAGTTCGTACCGCTGCGCGCGGACGACGTACGGCCCGCCCCGGCACCGCGCACCCCGGAGGCGCCCGCCCCCGCACCTGCGCCCTCCGGTGCCGGTCAGCAGCCGCCCGCCGCCTCGCTCAGCGGCGCCGAGCGGACCCGGCAGCAGCCCATGCCGCCCCGGCCGCCGCTCGACCTCCTGGCGGAGCTCACGAACACCCCGCCGCCGCCGGAGACCCCGGTCCGCACCGCCGTGCGCCGGGTCAAGATCTGGACCCCGCTGGTCCTCCTGCTGCTGATCGTCTTTGCAGTCGTGCAGATGGTTCGCCCGCTGCCCGCGCCCGCGCTGACGATGACGGCGGAGTCCGCGTACACGTTCAAGGGCGGCGACCTGAAGCTCACCTGGCCGGAGCAGGGGCAGTCGGCGGTCACCGTGGACGGCGTCGGCTCGCTCGGTTCGGCAGGGGCGCAGAAGCCGGCGCCCATCGCCAGCGTCGCCAAGATCATGACGGCGTACGTGGTGCTCAAGGAACACCCGCTCACCGGCAAGCAGCAGGGCGAGAAGATCACCGTCGACCAGCAGGCGGAGGACGAGTCCAAGCTGGGTGACGAGTCCACCGCCCCGATCAGCAAGGGGCAGCAGTTCACCGAGAAGCAGCTGCTGCAGCTCCTGATGATCCCGTCGGGGAACAACGCCGCACGCCTCTTCGCCCGCTGGGACTCCTCCGAGGCCGAGTTCATCGCGAAGATGAACGCCGCGGCCAAGGACCTCGGCATGGACGGCACCACGTACACGGACCCGAGCGGTCTGAAGAAGACGACGGTCTCCACCGCCGCCGACCAGCTGAAGCTGGCCAAGGCAGTGATGCAGAACGAGATCTTCCGGGAGATCGTCGACACTCCGCAGATCAAGATCGACGGCATCGACACGACGATCTACAACAACAACACGATCCTGCTGGAGCCGGGTGTCAGCGGCATCAAGACCGGCTCCTCCACGCCGGCCGGCGGCAACCTGGTCTGGTCCGCCAACACGGTCGTGGACGGCAAGAAGCTCTGGATCTACGGCGCGGTCATGGGGCAGCAGGCGGGCACGGGCCAGCCGTACGACAGCCTGGTGATGTCGCTGAACAACAGCCTCAAGCTGATCAGGGACGCGCAGAAGGCCGTGACGTCCGCCACGGTCGTCAAGAAGGGCGACGTCGTCGGGTACGTCGACGACGGGTTCGGCGGCCGCACCCCGCTGGTCGCGACCGGTGACCTCAAGGCGAAGGGCTGGGCGGGGCTCAGGATCGAGCTCTCCGTGAAGGGCAACGGCAAGGAGATCTCGCGCAGCATGACGGCCGGCACGAAGGTCGGCGTCGTGACCGTGGGGACGGGCCCCGGCAAGGTCAGCACGCCGGTCGCCCTCCAGGAGGACCTGAAGGATCCCGGCTTCGGTCAGAAGCTGACCCGGATCAGCTGACTCCGCCCTCGCGCCGGCCCGGCGCCGACGACGCCCCGCGGGATCCGGTTCCCGCGGGGCGTCCGCATCCCGGCCCCGGAGTGCGAGGCACCTCACGGGCCTTCACGGGCCTTTATCCGGGCGGCGACGAGAATGTGCGTGTTAGCGTCCCGGGGGCAACGCGTGGACCCTGGAACGCGTCTTTCCGCCCATGAGACCCGAGCAGGCAAGCCGGCGGTTCCAACGCGTCCGGGGAGGGACGGGGAGAGTCGCAGTGACCACTGCCGAGCCGACACGGGCGAGCAGCACGGCTTCCGCAAGCTCCGCAGGGAGCACGGGCGGGGCGGACGGACCGGACGGGACCCGTCGGTTCACCGGTCGGTTCGACGGTTTCAAGGAGCGCTGCCTGAGGCATCCGGTCCTGCTGACGACCGCGGTCGCAGCGGTCGCCCACATGCTCTGGTTCCTCTTCTTCGCCAACAGCGGCGGCGACATCGCGGCCCAGGACGCCTGGGCCGAGTTCGTCGGCCGGCATCCCGGGACGGCGTACAACCTGGCCTGGTACGGGGGCATGCACCCCGTCTCGTACAGCGTCGTCTCGCCGTATCTGATGTCCCTGCTCGGAGTCCGCACGACGATGATGATCGTCGGGACCGTCTCGTCCGGGCTGACCGCGCTGATCCTGTACCGGGTGAAGGCGGTGCGCAATCCGCTGGCCTGCTCGATGGCCGGTGTCTTCGCGTATCTGTGCAACGCGCTGTCGGGCCGGGTGACGTTCGGGCTCGGCATGATGTTCGCGATCGGCGCGACGGCGGCGGTGTTCTGCTGGCCGTACCGCTGGCGGTACAAGCGCTGGGCGAAGGCAGGCGTCGCGGCACCCCTCGCCGCGCTCGCGACGGCGGGCAGCCCCGTGGCCGGGCTCTTCCTCGGCGTGATCGCGGCCGCCCTGTTCCTGAACAAGCGGCGCCCCGGCGCGTACGCCCTGGGGCTGGCGCCGGTCGTGGTGGTGGCACTGTCCGCGTGGCTGTTCCCGTTCTCCGGCACGCAGCCGATGTCCGTCGCGACACTGTCGTTGCCGTTCCTCTTCGCAGGCCTCGTCTTCTTCCTGGTGCCGGGCGACTGGAGGACGGTGCGCACCGCGGCCGCCGTGTACGGCATCGGGACGCTGCTGACGTACGTGATCGACTCGCAGATCGGCTCGAACGTCTCACGGATGGCGATGCTGTTCGGCGGGGTGGTGCTCCTCGCCGCGCTGCCGTACACCGTGCCCCGCTCCCGCAAGTGGTACGCACTGGTCATCGCGTTCGCCGGACTGAACTTCTGGATCGGTTTCAAGGGCGTCGACGACATCGTCCGGACCGCGCCCACCGCGTCCTGGGCACGGGCGCTGGCGCCGCTGGTCGATCAGCTCCAGCAGGTCGGTGCGGACCGGGGCCGGGTCGAGGTGGTCCCCCCGAGCAGCCACCGGGAGGCGGCGGCGATGCTGCAGCACGTCAACCTGGCCCGCGGCTGGAACCGGCAGGCCGACATGGAGCGCAACCCGCTCTTCTACGACGACACCCTGAACCCCGTGAACTACCGCCAGTGGCTCGACCGCTGGGCTGTCCACTACGTGGTGCTGCCGAAGGGCGAGCCGGACTCCAGCGGGGCCGCCCAGGAGACGGAGCTGGTCGACAAGGGGCTGCCGTACCTCAAGGCGATCTGGTCCGACGAGAACTGGCGGCTCTTCGCGGTCGACAGCCCTGTGCCGATGGCGGATCCGCCGGCGACGGTGGACAAGGCCGGCGCCGAGGAGCTGACCATCCATGTGAAGGAGGCGGGCCGGGTACTGATCCGTATCCCGTACTCGCCCTGGCTCGCCGTCGTCGACGAGAACGGCAAGAGCCTGGAGCGGCCGCAGGAGACCGAGGCGTCCAAGCAGCGTGCGGACAAGGACACCCCGAAGTCCTTCGTCAACACGAAGGGCTGCCTGATCAGGATGGACGAGGACGAGTACGGCGACGAGTGGACGGAACTGCTCGCCCCGCGCCCCGGCGTCTACCGGCTGGGTGCCCCCTACCAACTGCCGCCGGGGACTCCGTGCCCCGACGAACTGCGCTGACGCCCGCCGCCGGACCCCGCGCGGCGGTGCGGGGACCGGCCGGACCAATTCCGTACGTTCCCTCCCTGCGGGGACGCGGCACTGGCATGGTGTGCAGCCATGAGGTGCCAACAGTGCGGTGGCGAGCGACGTGGGGCGCTGCCCGGTATGAGCTGTCCCGACTGCGACTCCGTGACGCGTGCGGGCGGCGGTGACGGCGCGTGGATCGCGAGGGAGACGCTCGCGGGCCGGATATCCACCCTGCCGGGGAGCCGTAAGGCCTGGCTGGCGGCGGGAGTGGTGGTGCTGACCGGCGCCCTGGTGACGGCGGTGTCGTTCCTCGCGTCGGCGGGCGGCGAGACCCGCACCGGGGCGGTCGGCCGCGCGGGCACCGGGGCCGGAGACCGGGCCGGCGGCGCCCCCACCCGGATCAGCCCCTCGGCCCCCGGCCCGGATACCGGCGCCTCCCCTTCCGCCGCGTCCTCCTCGCCGGCCACGCCTCCCGCCCCGTCCGGTCCGCCCGGTTACCGCTACACGGCGTGGGCCGGCCCCGGCTGCTCGACGGGGGAGTACCGCGAGGACGGGCGCTTCGAGAACGGCGACGCCGGCTGGTACACCGTCGCCTCCGGCGGCTTCCACGGCAGCTCGTGCGACGGCCGGTTCAGCGCCGTCCCGATGTCCGGCAGCCCGGACGAGGACGGGGACAGCACCGCCACCTGGTCCTGGCACCTGGGGCCGGGGTTCCAGGAGTGCGCGCTGACCGTCTTCGTCCCCCGCTCGGACCGGGACCGGGACGTCGCCGGGGACCCCACCGTGTACCGGGTGCTCTCCGACCCAGAGGACGCGGACTCGGCGTACACGGGATTCGCCGTACGCCAGACCGTGCACCGGGGCAGCGCGGTCGACGTGAACAGCTACCCGGTCAAGGGCGACACCTTCGCCGTCCAGCTGATCGACCGGGGCCGGGACTGGGGCAGCACGCAACTGGTGGGCGCGCACCACGCTTCGGCGCAGCTGAAGGCGTCGTGCCGGTGAGGCGGCCCGTCCGCGGAGCCGGGCCGATCCGCCCGGAACAGCACGCACAGCAACGAAAGAAGGCAGGCCCGACCATGCCGGCACCCTCCGGTTTCAGCTACGAGTCCCACGCCGACGGCACCGTCGTCATCACCCACCGGGACCGCAAGGCCACGACGCTGCGCGGCGACCGGGCGGCCAAGTTCGTGGCCGAGGCGGAGTCCGGCGACGCGCAGGCCGTGATGGCCCGCTGGACGGGCGCGTACAAGTTCGGCAACGAGCGGATGGCTCGCAACCATCCGAGGAACAAGGGGCGTTGACCGGGCCGGAGCTGTCCAGGGACCGCCGCCCATCCGACGGCGGCACCCTCACCCTCCCGGCCGGGCGGGCCGTGGCGCTACTCCACGACGTCGATGCCGTACTCCCGGATCAGTTCCTCCAGACCGCCCCGGTATCCCTTGCCTCCGGTGACGAACTCCCAGTCGCCGTTCGCGCGGCGCCGGAAGGACCCCAGCACGAGCGCGGTTTCGCCGGGACGGCCGTCGGAGACCTCCAACTGGTCGAGCGGAGTCCACTCGGAGTCCAGCAGCCGGATGCCGGCGTCGGTGAAGCCGGACAGGTCGGCCGTGGGATGGGTGACGGGGTCGACAGCCGCAATGACGACGAGGCGGTCGGCGCGCGCCGGCAGGGCGTCGAAGGAGACCTGGATGGCGGCCCTGTCCGGCGCGACAGGCGTGAGCGACCGGACCACGCCGTCGGGCGTCCGGGGGTTGTTGAAGAAGACGAAGTGGTCGTCGTCCAGCACCCGGCTGCCCTGGCACACCAGCGCGCACACATCCAGGGCGGTACTGCCCGACCAGTACATGCCCAGCACGTTGTGGTCGTCCGCACCCGTACCGGTCTCCTCGTCCGGCGCTGTCCGCTGGGCGGGCACCGGACGTTCGCCGGTGCCCAGGCGCCCGCGCAGTCCGTGGCGGTGCAGCAGATCGACCAGTTCGGATCCTGCCACCAGCTCCAGGGGCTTGCCGTTGGCGAAGGTGTGCGAGCCGGGTCCGAACCCGGACGTCGTGACGAGTACACCCTTGTTGGCTCCGGCGTCCTGGACGGTGCCGTACAGATCGCGTACAGCCGTCGGAGGCACGGTGTTGCGGTACCGCTTCACCTGTACGACGATCTTGCCGCCGCGAATCGGGGCCGGGTCCAGTGCGTCGACGTCCACGCCCCCGTCGTTCGAGCGCTGCGTGGTCACGGCCTGCATGCCCATGGCCCGGAACAGTTCGGCGACCAGGGCTTCGAAGGCGAGGGGATCCATCTCGTACAGATCCGGGTCCTCGTCGCCGCCGTGGGTGACGACACCGTTGCCGACGTCTTCGGGCACCCGCGCGGGCCGCACGGCCGCGTACTGATCGGGTCGCGACGAGAGCTGCCCCCGGAGCCCCTCCACCAGGCAGTCGACGGCGTTCACCTGCTCCAGGTGGAGCGCGGCGAAAGCCGAACGCGGGGCCATGACCGTGCCGAGGAACATGGGCGCACGTCTGCCGGTCACCGGGTCGTGATCGTCCACGAACCCGTTCAGCGCGACCGATTCCAGCGCCCCGAATTCATCCGCCGCGAAGAGATCACGGAGAACCAGCAGAAGGCACTGAGCGAGCACGTCCCGGTACAGGGCGCGGCGCTGTGTCACCGGCCGGGGCGACTCCTTCTCCTGATCGGCATTGATCATGTAGCGCACCGACTTCGCCTCGGGGACGACGTCGTACCGGGGCAGTTCCCAGTTCAGTACCAACTGGCGGGCACCGGAGTCGTAGGCCGCTGACACCTGGCGGGGCAGGCCCTCCGGCCAACTCGTCGAGGCGTAGAGGGCGGCGGAGAAGTACTCCACGGCGGTCTCGGGGTCGCCGTTGCGCAGCCCGGCGGCCATCTCCGCGATGCCTGCGTTGTGCCGGCGGATCTCGCCCAGCTGGTTGTCGGCCCACTGCTGGTACTGGAGCCGGTACGTGGCCAACTGGCGCTGCCGCTGCACCTCCGCGGCCTGCCAGTCACGCTCGAACCCGGCCCGGGCCTCCGCCTGCGCCTGAGCCCGCCTGGCGGCGGTCCAGCCACCGCCCTGCGGCTGGTACCGGGGATCGTTCTGATCCGGCATCCGCACGGGTTGCGCGAGTTGCCCCGGTGAGAAGGGTTCGACCTGCTCCACGCGGGTCAGGGCCGAGGCCCTGAACGCGGGTGCACGACACCCTGCCGTCAACAACCTCTGCAGCGCCGCCACTTGCGCGTCCAGATCCGCCGTACGCCGCCGGGCCTCGGCCTCACGCTGCTCCCGGTAGGCCGCCTTCTGCTCGCGATGGCTGCGTGCGAGCTCACGCTGGTAGGCGCGTTGTTGCCTTTCCTGATCCTTTACGTATCTGGCTTGCGCCTCATGCTGACGCTGCTGTTGGCGCTGCGCTTCCGCCCAGACACCGACCAACCCATTGGAGCGACGGCTCATGCTCTACAGGCCCTCCCCACCAGCGTCCCGGCATTCGCCCGCCGGGAACTGGCCCCGTAACCATCAGTGATGAGGCGACTTTAGTGCGCAACCCTCGTTGCGCCCATGCTCTTGCCGCAGATAGCAGCCACTCCGCGGTTGAGGCGGCGGGCCGCGTGCCGAGGGAGGGCCGGGCTGTCCGCCGGTCGGGAGGCGCCCCGGGCCCGGAAGGGCTTGCCCCTCCGTACCTCCTGGCGCCGTGCACGTCCTGCACACCCGGGGGCGCTCCTGCCGCCCGATCGGGCGGCAGGAGCACCTGACGTGCGGCCGCAGCCGACCACATCCTTCAGGAGGTCAGGAGGCCGTGCACGAGGCCGTCGGCGAGGGCGCGCCCGCCGCGTCCGACGTGCTCGCGAGAAAGCCGAACGTGGTGCTCGCCCCCGCCGCCAGCGTGCCGTTCCACCCGGCGTCGCGCACGGTCGCCCCGGTCAGCGCGCCGTTCCAGACCTGGGTGAGCCGGTTGCCCGCCGGGAGCTGGAGGGTGACTGCCCAGGCCGAAGTAGCCGCCGTCGCAGAGGTGTTGGTGACCGTCACCTCGCCCTGGTACCCGCCCTGCCACGCGGACACCGCCCGGAAGACCGCCGAACACCCTCCGTTCCCGGGCTCACCGGGCTCCTCGGGGACTCCCGGGGTGAGCAGGGCCGACAGTGCCGGGAACCAGCGGGCCGCCATCTTGGCGTCACCGGCAGCGTTGGGGTGGACGCCGTCGTAGGTGTCGGTGGCCGTGTCGAAGCCCGTCCACTGGTCGACGACGGTGACCGGCGACTGCGCGGTGGTGATGCCCGCGGCCCAGGCCGGAATGCGCGCGTTGAAGGCGACCGTACGAGCGGCGCACTCGGCGCAGCTGCTCGGATTGATCGGTATGAGCTGGGCGACCAGCACCTTCATCGCAGGGTTGGCGGCCCGCATCTGGCCGACCAGCTTGGTGTACGCGGCAAGAATGGTGTCGGGCGCGATGCTGCTCCACACATCGTTCGTTCCGAAGTGCATCACCACGATGTCCGGCGCGGTCGTCGCCAGCCATCCGGGCAGCAGGTTCTGGTCGGCGGTGGTGGTGGCCAGGAAGCCCCCATGGCCCTCGTTGTCGGCGTCGTGCGTGAGGGCGCAACTCTGGGCGTTCAGTGTGCCGACGAAGTCGATGTCGGCGTAACCGGCCTTCTGCAGTTGGTCCCAGAGCATGGAGCGCCAGCAGCCCGGAGACCCGGTGATGGAGTCACCGAGCGGCATGATCCGTACCGGGGCCGCGGCCGTGGCCGCGGCGGCGGTGGGCGGTGCTCCGACCAGGCCCAGGCCGGCGGCTAGAACGAACAGGGCGGCCAGGAATGCGGCGTGGAGGGGGTGACGTCTGCTGCGCACGGGGTGTCCTTCCCGAAAGGGGCCGGAAGCGGGAGTGCGGATTCATACGCAGCGTGGGAGCGCTCCCACGCTGCGCGCCACCATCAACCCACGATTGGCTGTGACACGTCAATAAGGGGTGCGGGGTGCGGGTGCGGCTCATGGTCCCGGGCCGCTGCGGATCGGCGCTCGGGCGTGCGTCGGAGAACGCCGATGCGAAAGGGCCGGCCGGAGAGGGGCAAGCCTCCGAAATGGCCCTTGGTGGGGTGTCTCCGGCGGGAGCCCGCGCTTCAGGGGCAATGCCTGGTCAAGCCTGTCGCCGGCGTGACCTGCGGTGCCGGTGTCCTGGTAGGGATCGCGCGGCGAGCCCCGTGATCCGGCTCAAGCCGCCCGCGACGGACCGATCGCTCACGCATCGCTCACGCGCTGCCGCCTGTCGAGCGGCGCGTGGGTCAGATCTGGCTGAGGGCGGTCTCCACCGGGAAGGGGCCGCCACCTTGAGGGCGCCGGTGAACACGTCTCCGTCCGTAGGTTCTCGTCGCGGGGTGGAGAACATGGCTGTACACCGGAGGAGGGGGGTGGGGGCTTGCCGGGAGGCGGCTTCGGGCGGAGGTGGTGTGCCGGGCGGCGCTCGCCGCAGATGTTGTACGGCACGTCCCGAACTGTCTCTGCACGGTGTTGTCCTGCGGCAGGCTGCGGTGGATCCGAGGCAAGGGGGCGCCGCACTGAAAGGCCCAATTGACCTCCATACCATGGAAGTTACTGCCCATGGAACATACTCTGGACTCACTCGATCGGGCGCTGCGGACCGCTAACGGGGTGGTTCCTGGCTGTCCGGGGGTAAGACCGTGCGGTTCGCGTGCGGGGTCACCTGACGACGGGAGGCGAGTGACCGTGTTAACGGAAGCGGCGATGGCAGTAGCGGCGGCCGGAGGCGGGGCCGTGGTGCAAGCGGCGGGATCGGATCTGTGGGCGGGGTTCCGGACTCGGTGTGCGCGGCTGATCGGGAGGGGCGATCCCCGTCGGGAGAGCGACGCCCTCGACCAGTTGGACCGGACGGCCGCTGACTTGCGGGACGCTGACGACGGAGAGCGGGAGCGCGTCCGAGACGATCACGCGCGCCTGTGGGAGGAGCAGTTCGCCCTGCTGCTGGAGAGCATGCGGCAGCAGCCGGAGCAGAGCGAGCGCCTCATGGCCGGACTGCAGTCACTGGCGCGGGACTTCGGCGACTCGCGCGGCTCCTCCGGCGGTGTGCTGTCCGGCAACACCTTCAACGGACCTACCGCCTTCACCACCGGTGACCACAGCCCCCAGGAAGTCCGCTTCGGGCGCGAGGGATGAGTGGCCCGGGACCCGAGCGCCCCGGGGGGTTGTTCGGCAACGTTTTCAACGGGCTGACCGCCTTCACCACGGGCGATCACAGCCCTCTCAGCATCCATCACCACACCAGGCCCCTGTCACGGTTCGACGCGGCGGCAGACGAACTGGCGCGGGTCGTTCACGGCTATTGGAATGATGAGGCCGGGTACCGGCGGCTGCTGTCGCCGGCTCCGTTGCCGGTGCGCTGGCAGGTGGCCGGGCGCAACGTGGCGGGCCCGGTGGCCGGCGCGACCGCTGAAGGGACACGCGCCCGGTTCGCGCCATTGCCCGGCCTGAAGCCGATCACGCGCCAGAGCCTGCGGGACGGCGGCGACCTGAACCGGCTGCACGAGGTGTACGGCGGACTGGCCTCGGGCCGTCTGCTACTCATCGGCGCTCCCGCGGCCGGCAAGACGGCCGCCGCAGTACTGCTGCTCCTTGAGGCACTGAAGTACCGCGCGAGCCACCTGGACGTCCGGGAGCACATCCCCGTACCGCTGCTGCTGTCGCTTGACGGCTGGGACCCCAGGGAGCGCGCGGTGGAGTGGGCAGCCGGCCGAATCTCTCACGCATACACGTTGTTCCATGGCCGCAAGGGGCGTGAACTCGCCTGCGAACTGCTGGAGGCCGGCCGGATAGCGCTTTTCCTGGACGGGCTCGACGAGGTGACCGGTCGGCTTCGGGCCGCCATGGTCAGCGCCCTGGAGTCCCTGCCCTGTCGACTGGTGCTGTTGTCCCGGAAAGGAGAAGCCCAGCTGACCTCCAAGAAGGCCCGGCTCTCCGGCGCTCTCGCCGTGGAGCTGCCAGAGGTGGCCCCGCGGGAGGCAGCCGCCTACCTGCTCCGTGCAGTCCCCGCACAGCCCCCGCCCGCTTGGCAGGCGCTCACCCGTCGGCTCTTGGACGAGCCGGGCAGTGTCGTCGCCCAGGCGCTGCGCAGGCCGCTGTGGATCTCGCTGGTTCACGACGTCTACGGGGACGACGACCCGGTCGACGAACTGCTCGACACAGCCCGCTTCCCCCGCCCGCTCGACATCGAGAATCACCTGCTCGACCACGTGGTGACCGCGGCTTACACCCCGCGGGCCGCGTATCCCCACCGCCGCCCGCGCCACTCGCCCGAGACGGCCGAGCGCACACTTCGCCACCTGGCTGCCCGGCTCAACGAGGAGGGCACCCGTGAGCTGCGGTGGTGGCACATCCCCACCTGGGTGGCACCGCGACCCCGTGCGGTATTCCTGGCAGCCCTCGTCGGCCCGACGTTTGGTGCGCTCTCCGGCCTGGCGGGGTCGTATGGCTGGGGGCCCGTACGCGCCACCCTGCTCGGACTTTTCGCAGCGATCGGTGGCGCGTACGTGGCCGGTCGACTGCACGTGCAGTTCAGCGAGCGTCAGCCACTGCCGAGCGCGGGATGGCGTGACGTCTTCACACGGTTCTCCCTCGGGGTGGGCCTTCTGATCTGGGCTGTCTCGGCCTGCGGGCTCTGGTATGGCTACCGGCTCCAAGAAGACCCGATCCCCTTCTGGCTCTGCGGCATACTGGCCTTCGTCTGGGGCTTCGCTGCGACGATGGTGAGTGGCAGCGGGTTCGGGATTGTCCAGGGCACGTTCCTTGGCCTCGGATCGGGCCCGTCGTTCGCCCCACTCAGGAAGAGTGACCGGCCTCGTGTGGCGGACACCCGGTCGATCGGCCCGCGTGAGGTGTGGCGACATCACATCGGACTGCGCTTGGTCCTCGGCCTGACGGCGGGAGCCGGGTTCATGCTGTGGTACATCCCGATCACAGCCCGCACTTACGGGTGGGGATACGGCGCTGTGGTCGGCCTCGCCGCCGGCTCCTGGATCATCTTTGTCCCCTGTCTCCTCCGCAACCTGGCCATCGCCACGGCCCTGGCCGCCGTACAACTCTCGTTCACGGAAGGCTCGCCCGTACGCCTGATGGCCTTCCTGGAGGACGCTCACCGCCGCAACCTCCTGCGCGCGGTCGGCCCGGTGTACGAGTTTCGCCATGCCCGCTTGCAGGAGCGCCTGGGGCGGTGAAGCCGCCGCAGGCGCCCATGCGATCACCTACGACACCAGGCAGGTGCTCGGTCACTCCTCGATCACCACCACGTCGGACACGTGCACCAGCCTGCTCCCCGAAGGATCCGGCAATTGAACCATCCTAGGAACAAGGGGCGTTGACCGGGCGGTGAGGCCAGGAGCGCCGTTGCGGCGGCCGCCAAGCCGCCCGGCGGGAGGCACGGTTCGGGGCCGTTGAGGGGCCAGGTCGCCATTCGCCAGGATTCGCCACCCCTTGCAACGCGCTGACCAGGGCCTTCGTTTTTGATCTACGGTGACCTGCATCGCGCCACCCCTCAGCGCCACGGTCAGCCACGGGTTTTCGCCAAGTTCTTGATCTTGGTGTCGGGCGTGAACCTTGAAGCACCGGTTGATTTGCGCTTTCCTCGTCCTGGAACCGAGAGGTTCCCGGCCATGCATAAGGCCTGGCCCCGGGATGCACCCCGAAGCCAGGCCCGCATGCGGGGCTATGGGCGAGTCCGGCCGAGTAGATTGCGGCCGGGCTCGCTCGCCACCCAACCAGCCGTCCGGACCACCTTCGCCCCCTTACACAAAGTGCTCGACGCACCCTGCGATGGCAGTGACCGCCGAGAGAACCAGTGCCGCCAGTTGCACCCACTCGGACACGGGGCTTCTTCTGCGGCAGCGCCCCCGGGCTGTCGATCGCTCCATCTCGTCTGATCTCCCATCTCTCAATGTCCCCAACGGGGTTGGGACCCGCCGTGGTCAGGCGGGCGTGCGGGGGAGAGAGACATCAAACTCTCTGCAAGGTATACCGCCCCGTAATGGCGTGACGGGTAGTTCGGGGTGGCGATTGCTGGCGATTTCCCGCACACCGAGTCCGATCGTCGCTGCCTTCGAGTGCGAGCCGGTCCGGCGGGGCGACAGCGAAATATGTACATCCCCTTCGACCCGCTGCTGTGCTGCGGTGACAGCGATGGGGGCGACCAGTTCGCCTTCGTGGTCACGCCCTAGCGTCCGGGCATCTTCCTGTGGGACCACCGGGCCGACAGCCGGCTGTGGGTCGGACGGGAACTGGAGGACTATGTGCGCCGCTCCCTTGATGGCTATGGCTATGGCGATGGCGATGGCGGTGGCGAGTCGCCCTCCTTGATCGTCGTGTCCGACCCCGCCCCGCGCGGCACACGGCAGGGTCCGGTGGGGTCCGGCGGTGACCGGCGAGCGGCGTGCCGTGAAGCGTGTTGCCGAGGCGGGCATCGGGTGGGCCGCAGACGTCAGTTGGTCGGGAAGTGAATGCGCTGCCACCCGGTCTGCCCTCCATAAGGGCGAGTTGGCAGCCGTGACTGTCTCCGGCGCGCAGCGGCAGCGATCTCCGCGGCCTGGTTCTTGTTAAAGTGACAGAAACCCAAGTATGGTCAGTGTCATGGAAGTTGAGGAATGGTCACCGACTGCCGTGTTGCTGACAGTCGATCTCGTCATCCTGACGCTGCTGGAGGGGCGGCTGTGCGTCCTGCTCGTCGAGCGAGGCGAAGATCCGTTCAAGGGCATGGCGGCCCTGCCCGGTGGGTTCCTCAATCACGCCGGTGAGGAGATCCTGGACGCCGCCCACCGTGAGTTGAGAGAGGAAACCGCTCTGGTCGCCGGGTGGGTGCATCTCGAACAGTTGGCCACCTACGGCGAAGCGGGCCGTGATCCACGGGGGCGAGTCGTGTCCGTGGCCCACTTGGCGATCGCGCCGGGACTTCCCGAACCGGTCGCGGGAACGGACGCCGTGGCTGCTGCTTGGGTTCCGGCGGAAGCGGTTCTGTCCGGCGAGGTGGAGCTGGCCTTCGATCACCGCCGGATCGTGACCGACGGGATCGAACGTGCCCGTACCAAGATCGAATTTTCGGCGCTGGCCACGGCGTTCTGCGGAGAACTCTTCACCATCGTCGAGTTGCAGCAGGTGTACGAGGCGGTCTGGGGCGTCGAACTCGACACCCGCAACTTTTACCGGAAGGTACAGGCCGTCAAGGGGTTCATCATTCCCACCGACTCGGAACGCAGGAGTACCGGAGGCCGGCCCGCGCGGCTCTACCGGGCGGGGCCGAAGACGGTTCTGCTCACACCACTGATCCGACCTGTGCAGGCCAGGACGGACGAGGACACGAGAGGGGAAGGGGAATAGATGTCGAGGGACCTGGTGGTGATTCTCACCGCCCTCAATCTCGAGTACCAAGCCGTACGCCGGAGACTGGCCGGACCGCAGGTGCACCGCCATGAGCGCGGGACGCGGTTCGAGGTGGGAACCGTGCAGGGCACTTCATGCCGCGTCGCACTCGGTCTGACGAACAAGGGCAACCACTCCGCCGCGGTGATCGCCGAGCGCGCGATACAGGAGTTCTCGCCGGTGGCCGTGCTGTTCGTCGGTGTCGCAGGCGCCCTGTGGGACACCGCCCGGCTGGGCGACGTAGTGATGGCGACGCACGTGTACGCCTATCACGGGGGGACCAGCGAGGACGACGGACTAAAGGCCCGCCCGCGGGTGTGGGAGGCGGAACACGGCATCAGCCAGCTGGGCTCGCACCTCGCCCGTGTGAACGACTGGGCCGACGACCTGCCCGCTCGGGGGCGCGCGCCGCAGGTTCGCTTCGGTGCGATCGCCGCCGGCGAGGTCGTGCAGAACTCAAGGATCTCGGCTGAGGCGCAGTGGATCAGGCAGCACTACAACGACGCGCTCGCGATCGAGATGGAGGCCGCCGGTGTGGCACAGGCCGGTCATCTCAACGGGGCTCCGGTGGCCATCATCCGCGGAATCAGCGACCGGGCGGACGGCACGAAGACCAGCGCGAAGGACCGTGACGGGCAACCACGGGCCGCGGCGAACGCGGCGGCATTCGCCGCACGGCTGGCCGCGGAACTTGTGGCAGAACAGGAGCAGATCGCCATGTCCCATATAGACGGGGTCCCTACGGCCGACGGGTTCAAGAAGTACGTCAGCAACACCGCCCACAACAGCACCGTTGGCATCATGGCCGGCTCGGTCAAGGAGAGCAGCGTCCACGTGTACGCGGACGCCAAGGTGATGGGCCCGGCAGACCTGGTCGCGGAACTGGACGGCTTCCGTGAGCAACTGAAGCGTCACCACGTCGCGGGCGCCCTGGACGACGACACCTACCAGGAGGCGCTGGCCGATCTGGGCTCTGCCCACGGGGCGGCCCAGGAGGCGACCCCCGAATCGTCCAAGAGGGCCACCATGGCGCTCAAGAGGTTACGTGGCCTGATCGCCGAGGTCCCCGAACTGGTGGCCGGACTGGCCCCCCTCGTCGTCGCGGCGGGTGAATTGTGAGGGACGAGGGCAGCAGCGGCTCGTACAGTTCGGCCGCATTCGACTCGACTGTCGGAATCCAGGCAGAGACCGTACACAACTCCAGTGTCTACATCGTCCAGCCGGATGCGTCGCCGCAGGAGAAATACAAGGTCGGTGTGCGGTCCCTGGAGGACGGCATCGCCAGCCGTGCTCGCGACATGATCAGCGACGCGATGGCCCACGGGCACGACAACGCGGAGGTCCGCTTCCACTGGGTCCTCGCCATGCTCAGCGGGCGCGCCTATCACGACCTCAGCACCGAAGAGGTACAGCGGCTGCACCGTGCCTTCGGGCTCGTGCCGAGCTACGCCGAGGGAGAATGGAAGGATGCTCTGCGCGTCGCCTTCGAACTGCTGGAGATGCTCAGCACCACGGATGGCGAGAAGCAACCCGTGCTGGAAAAGTTGCGGGCGCTGCCGCCTCGTCGGCGCAACGCGATCCTCCGCCACCTCGATCTCGTCATCACCGGAGCGCTGAAGGACAGCCTCTGGGCCGAGAACCGCGAGCAGGCCGAGGCGGCTCGCTACGGCAATGACCGGGTCCAACGGGTCTGGGCCTACTTCGAACCCGACCCCATCGGACCGCGGGCCCTGCTGCCCCGTCCGAGCACCGCTTCCGTTCGCACCGGAGCCTTCTTCGTCCGAGCCGGCCTGTTCGTCGTCGTCACCGTATTCCTCTGGATCCTGGCGCTGGTCACGGATCCGGTGATGGCGGTCCTCGAACTGCTGGTGGGGCTCGGTGCGGGCCTCGCCGCGGCACACTTCGGCCGCCGATGGTGGTACCAGCGACATCAGCTCAAGGCCGGGAACCCCGCCTCCCCCTTTCCGTACGCAGGAGATCCAGCCCCGGACGGGGACGGGTTCACCCGTCGCGTCCGCCACTCGTTCGACCACTACTTCATTACCCGCGTGCCCCACGGACTCGGTGCGCACGAGTGGATGGGCCATACCGCTTACATCCGGGACGGCCTCGTAGCCGAGATCGCATTTCTCTACCGTGAGAGCCGGATCAGCGTGGACCGGGTCAACTGGCTGATCCGTTTTCTCGCCGAGGAAGCCCGAGACCGCCACAACGAGGGCACACTGTTCGATCAACGCCACCGGAGCCGGGCGTCCGTAGGGGCGCAGGCGCTCTGCGTGGTTGCCCTCATCGTTCTCGGCATGGCCGCTATGGCCCTCCTCGGAACGGTGGCCTCAGGTGACGACGCGTCGCGGATGCCGGCGGCCGTCCTGGCCGCGGCCGGTGCGGTCTGGTCCGGCCGCGCGTCTTCGGCCCTGTGGCTGGAGGCGCGAAGCGAAGAACGCCGTCTGGCCGAGGAAACCCGGGACCACCATGAGCGGCTGGCCGCGCGGCAGGCCGCGTACCAGAACTGGAAGTCCTTCCTGGACACCACGCGACCCACCGAGCTGGAGATGGAGACCTGGCTCACCTGCGACAAAACGCTCTTCGTCGACGAAGCACTCCGCCACTACCAGCTCACGTGGCGAGACCTGATCACCCACACCATCCTGGTCACACCCGCACGCCCCTACAAGCGCGGACGCGTGAAGGCCGGGCCCTGGCGATACTCGCGCTACAGCTTCCGTCTGTTCCTGGTCACACAGGATGGCGTGCGTGAAATCAGCACGGAGTTCGATTTCGCCGACGCCAAACGCGGGGACGAGCAGCGGAGCAACTACCGTTTCGATGCCCTGTCCTCCGTGCAAGTCACGGAACGCACCCATGTCGGCTATGACCTGGAACTCGTCCTGACCAACGGGCCGGCCAGGAACATCCGTGTCAAGGACGCCGACAGCCATCAACTGGCGCCGGGTGAGAACGCCCAGGAGATCGCCGAAATCGACCTCAACGCGGCTGGCTTCATTCACACATTCCGCCTCCTGGAAGGAATCGCGGCCGACGGAAAGGGTTGGATCGAGCGAAACAACCCCAACAACCTGCCGTCCTTCCGCGCCGCCACCTGAGTCCTCCGGGTTTCGGGGTGGGCAGGGTGCCGGAGCGCCGCAACCCTGCCCGCCCACTCGTCAGCCCGGCCGGGAAACGAACTGAGGAAGGGCCATGGCCGCTACAGAAGACGTCACCGAGAGCAGACTGCTGCTTACCGAGTATGACCGCATCAAGGAGGAGCAGAAGACCCGGATCGGTTTCCGTGACAACCTGCTCTATTTCACGCTCGCGGCGTCCACCACGGTGACGGCGATCG
The DNA here is from genome assembly GCF_040630635.1 of Streptomyces sp. NPDC005761. Lineage (NCBI taxonomy): Bacteria > Bacillati > Actinomycetota > Actinomycetes > Kitasatosporales > Streptomycetaceae > Streptomyces > Streptomyces sp. NPDC005761. The sequence goes on from NZ_JBEXXX010000001.1 coordinate 201,182, forward strand.
CCGTCCAGAGCGGGCTGGCCCAACTGCAGCTGGCCGTGCCCGTGATCTGCCTGGTCCTGGGCTGGACCTACCTGGTCAACGACGAGAAGATCTCGGCGGTCGGCTGCTACATCCGTGACCGGCTGGGACCACGGCTGGCCGAGCTCAGCGGCGCCCGCGGCGCGGTGTTCGGCTGGGAGATCTACCACCGTGACGATGCGAGCCGCAGTATGCGCAAGCGACTGCAGACCGCGGTGGACCTGTTCACGTTCCTGGCCCTGCCGATGATCTGCATCACCGCGTTCTGGTGTTCTCCGGCCGTTCAGCCCCTCCTCATGATCGTGTCCCTCGCGCAGACGGTGGCCCTGGCCGTACTCGGCTGGCAGTTCCTGCGATATGCGGAGCGGTAGTGCGTCCAGGGGCGCGCCGCGTGTGCCGTCCCGACCGGTGGGGCCGAGTATCCGCCCCTACGGCGCTGAACCGGCCGCGGGCGGCGCGGGCGGGTGATGAGCGTACTGGCTGCCGACCGCCCAGCGAGCTGATCTCGTTCACGCCCATGCCTGTCGGCCGGCCTTTCGTCCGATCTCCAGGCCTCGCCCGAACAGCTGTGATCAGGGCTGCACAAGACGGATCCCCAGGCGAGCGGCCCCACCCTCCGTACTACCCGCCGTAGTTCGAGGCGGCCGCGGTCGCGCGGTACGAGTCGCGGCCCGAAGCGACGATCAGGTCGGTCGCAACCAATCTGGGGACCAACCCCGGGACGCTGCGGAACTGCGTGAGGGCACGTCTGCGCCCCGTCCGCTCACGCAAACGGCCCCGGACGAGGAGTCCGAGGCCGAGCAGGCCCCTCCCTGGGGGATAAACCCCAGGTCAGAGCGGCAACGCGTTGTGCCCCCGGCAGGATTCGAACCTGCGACACCCGCTTTAGGAGAGCGGTGCTCTATCCCCTGAGCTACGAAGGCGGGGCTTAATCGCTGACAGCCTAGCGGATAGGGGTTGCGGCGGTCGCCCCCGTTGGTGCTGGGCGCTGTCCGGGTTCGGGGCAGGGCCTCTGACCTGGAGAGTTTCCTCTTGGGTGGACGGGGCCGGCGGGCGCCGGGCCGGTCATCCCAGCGTCCCCTGCTCCAGTTGCGCGGCCATATGGGTACGGGCGGGCTTGCCGCTCGCCGTCCTGGCCACCGCGCTGTGCGGCACCTCCATCACGCGCTCCGGGGACATGCCGAAGTCGGCGGCGATGCGGGTGGCCACCTCGGCGGTGTCGATGTGCTGGGCCCGCTCCGGTACGACGACCACGGCGAACGACTCGCCGGACGGCAGGACCACGCATTCGGCGACGCCGGGAACGGTTGCCGCCACCTGCTCGATGTCCGTGGCGAAGATGTTCACGCCGCTGACGGAGATGCGGTCGCCTCTGCGGCCGCTCAGGTGGAGCCGGCCCGAGCGCAGGCAGCCCAGGTCGCCCGTGTCGAACCAGGTGGTGCGGTGGTCGGTGGCCCCGTCGTAGCCGTCGAACAGCGTGGCCCCGCGCAGCTGTACCGAGCCGACCTCCGCCTCCGCGCAGTCGAGGCCCGCCTCGTCCACGATGCGCAGGTCCAGGCCGGGCATGGTGCTGCCGAGGCACGCCGAGGTGGCGGGCCCGTCCGCCCGGAAGCTGGTGGCGGCGTCCACGTAGCGGTGCGAGGTGGCCATCAGCGCCGCCTCGGCCAGTCCGTAGCAGAACACCAGGGCCGTCGGGTCGAATCCCCAGGGCTCGGCGGCGTCGAGGAAGGTGCGTACGGACTGCGGGCGGATGGGTTCGGCCCCGCAGAACACGGTGCGCCAGACGCTGAGCAGCTGCGGGTCGATCGCGTCCTGTCCGGCCGCCGCCTCATCGATCCGGGCCGAGAGATAGCGCAGCATGAAGTCGGGCAGGGCGCTGTGCACGCTCTCCGCGTCGCGCATCAGCCGCAGTGCGGCCATGGGCCTGCGCAGGAAGGTGCCCGGCTCCTCGACGACCAGGTCGATGCCCTGGACGAGGGAGGTCAGCACCCCGATGAGACCCATGTCGTGATGGAGCGGCAGAGCGATCAGACCGGCGTGGCCGGGCTTCATGCCCGCGACGATGCGGATGGCCTGGATGTTGCCGAGCACGGCCCGGTGGCTGAGCGGGATGGGACGGGGCATCCCGGTGGAGCCGCTCGTGTACTGGATGAAGGCGAGGTCGTCCCGGCCCGCGGGAGCGGGTTCGGGGGTGGCCCCGGCCCGCAGGACCAGCCGGAGCTCGTTCAGGCCGTGCCCGGAGATGCGGAAGGCGTGGCGCACGTGCTGCTGCTGCGTCACCATCGCGAAGTACTGCCCGGTGATCGCACCCGGGACGCGTGGCTTCACGGAGACGGGGATCGCGCCCATGTGCATGAGGCCCAGGAGGGCGAGCACGCCCTCACGGGAACTGCCGATGCGGAGCATCACCCGGTCCCCGGGACGGACCCCCTGCTGTGTGAAACCACCGGCGGCGGCCGCGATCTGTTCGGCGAAGGCGGGGTATGTCAGGCACTCCCGCTTGGCGGACGTGCCGAAGGTGACGGTCGCGTCGTGCCGGTGGGCCTGGCCGGCGACGGCCTCCTGCAGTGTGCTTGCGGTCATGCCGCCCTCCCTGGCGTGTTCAGAAGTGCCTCCAGGTCGGCCCGGTGAATCCGCTTGGTGTCACGGTCGACGAGCCCCAGCCGGACCCGTCCCCGGGCGACCACGGTGCCGTCGGTCCGCTCGATGTCCTGAGTCAGCGTGAAGCTGTACGCGGACTGGCCTGCCAGCGATGTACGGATGACGAGACGGCCCACGGGGTCCCAGTCGACCGCCTTCAGATAGTCCAGCTGGAGCTGCAGGACCACTGCCACCAGTGAGCTGTCCCGCAGGTCGGCCCCCAGGGCGAGCCCCCACTGCCAGCGGCCCGACTCGAGGAGCTGGACGTGCACGCTGTTGTTCAGGTGCCCCGCCCAGTCGAAGTCGTTGGGACGCAGCCCGACTTCACAGGTGTGCTCGAACTCCTGCGGTGTGACGGTGTTCACGGGGCCTGCCCCTCACTCCCTGTCGGCCCGGCCAGGAGGACGACCACCGCACCGGCGAGATCGCCGGTGTGGCTGATCGACAGGTCCATGGCGAGGTGCTGCTGCCGGTGCCACCGGGCGATCTGCCCGTGCAGTTGGATGCGGGGCTGCCCTGCGGGGCCGTGCACCACCTCGATCTCGGGGAAGGTGTGGGCCGGGGCGCCGCCCAGGGAGCTGAGGGCCTTGACGAAGGCCTCCTTGGCCGAGAACAGCCCGGCCAGGGAGGCGTGGGGGTCGGGGCGGGAGTGGCAGTGCGCCAGTTCACCGGCCGTGAACAGCGCGCCGCTATTGAGCAAGTGCGGCTTCGCGCGCAGCTCCGTTACGGACTGCAGATCGAATCCGGTCGACATCGTTCGTGCGGAGGCTGGCGAAGTAGGCACGCTTGAGGTCCTCATACGATTGGGTCTGGACGCCGGTCACCTCGCGGACCAGGGCGAACACGCTGGTGAGCTTCTTCGCGTGCACCGACCCCTCGTGCAGTGCGTCGTCGGCGAGGGCGAACTCCTCGTCGCCGGAGCGGGTCCGCTCCCACCAGTTGACGTGGCCCTGGCGCTCGGTCTGGGCCTCACGCGCCGCACCGAAGGTCTCGCCCCCGTCGGGGCGGACCCAGCTGTACGCCATCGACAGGACGTCCTTGACGGGGTAGACGCCGGTGTCCACCAGGGCCTTGGCGAAGGACGCGAAGTACTGCCGGTGCTGCACCTCGTCCTTCATGACCGTGTGGAAGACGTCACGCACCAGGCCGTCCTGGGTGGCGCGGGACTGCCATCCGTACGACACGCAGGCTTCGATCTCCACACACGCCTGCAGGATGCAGACGCGGACGTAGTTGTCCATCGGGAGCTCGCCCCGGCACTCGACCACTTCGTCCTGGTCGATGGGGTCGACGCCCGCCATCTCCATGAGACGCCCGAAGGCGATCTCGTGGTGGGCCTCCTCCTCCAGCCAGTAGCGCGCCGACCAGGCCGCGGCGATGTGCAGCACGTCGGAGCCGAGCGGGTTGGACTCGCGGATCTCGTTGGCCAGTTTGACGCCGTCGACCGCCAGCCGGAGGCCGGCCGGCTGCGTGGTCAGTTCGGCGCGGGAGGCGTGCCACAGTGCGGCCTTGTCGCCGGCGCGGGGCCGGTCGAGGCGGCGGCCGTCGAAGAGGCTGTCCGTCCCCCAGCGCCGCTGCTCGTGGTAGCTCTGCTGGACGCGCAGCACATCGGTGATGGTGGCCCCGGCGCGGAGCTCCTTGGCTATGTCGGTCATGATCAGCACGGTTCGCGCCTTCCGTTCAGGAGGAGGTGGTGGCGAGCTGCTTGCCGAGGGCCGACACGACCTCTTCGGCGGTGTGATCGAGGGTCATCGTCGGCAGTTCGACGTCGTCGTCGACACCGACGTCGGCGAGCGCCCCCGCGAAGGCGTCCAGCAGGTCGATGGAGTTGATGGCGTTCGGAGAGGCGACCAGGACGGCGGACAGCGGCTGGCCGGCGAACACCTCCTCCTGAGTCAGGCCGAGCCGGCGTGCGACATGCGTTCTGAGGTCGGCGAGCATGCGTGTCTCCCTGTAGATGTCGGTGTGTGTGCGGGGCGGCGGCACGGCCTGTCGCCCGGCCCCGGAGGGACGCGGGGGCCTAGAGAGCCGCCGGAGCCGTCCAGTCGGGGGACCGCCCGAGCGTGGTCAGTACCAGGTCGAGTGAGCGCGCACCGGGTGCCGTGGGCAGGGCGGGGCGGAACAGCGCGTCCGGGCCGAGCCTTCGCTCGTCGTCCGGTACGCGCAGGGCGATCACCAGGGCTGCCTCGGCGGTCTCGCCGTCCAGGTCCAGGCTCACGCCCAGGGCCCGGGCCAGGTCCCAGCCGTGGACCACGTGGTCGAGGAAGTGGAACCCGATCGCGACCGTGGCGGGGAAGCGCCGGGTGTCGCTGATCTCCGGGAGGGTGAACTCCCGGGTCAGTACGCCTTGCGGGGCGAATGCCGCGAGGGCCGATTCGGCCGCCGCGCGGTAGGTCTTCAGCGGGTCGTCGCCGAGGGCGCCGGGCCGCCATGCGGAGAGGTCGGTCTCGGTACCCGCGGCGGCCGCGGCGAAGCCGTGGTGCTGGCCGGTCATATGGGCCACCAGTTGACGCAGTGTCCAGCCGGAGCACGGGGTGGGCAGGTCCCAGTCAGCGGGGCCCGCCTGCTCCAGGATGCGCACGGTCTCCAGCACAGCCGCTCGGTCCAGCTTCCGGATGTCCATACGGATCCTTTCAGCGAGTGGGAGCCCACGCAGCCGTCCCCGCGGTGGAGTGCGCGAGCAGAAAAACAATAGCACGACCGTACGTTTAGTTAGTGTGGCGGCGACGTGATTCGGAGGTTCATTCAGAGGTTCGAATCGATGGAGCCGAGGCGAAGACGTGCCGTCCGCTGCGGGAGCCGGCCGGTCGCGGTGGCTGCCGGCCGGCCGGCTCCCCAGTCCCTACGACAGGCCCTGACGGCCCACGGGACGGATGCGGCAGCGTGCCGTACCGGCTACGCGGAGACTGATCCCGGCGGCCACGGCGAGATCGGTGTCCACGGCTTCGAACTCGTAGGCGCGCAGGACCATCGCCAGGGCGATCACCGCCTCCAGCATCGAGAAGTGCTGCCCGATGCAGGCCCGCGGGCCCCCGCCGAAGGGGAAGTAGGCGTAGCGCGGACGGGTCGCCTCCACCTCCGGGGTGAACCGGTCGGGGTCGAAGCGCTCCGGGTCCGGCCAGTAGCGCGGGTGCCGGTGGGTGGCCCACGGCACCAGCATGACGTCGGCGCCCGCCGGGATGGTGTGGCCGTCGACCACGCTCGCGGCGACCGCGTTCCGGCCGGTGACCGGAGCCGCCGGGTAGAGCCGCATGGCCTCCTTGAGCACACGCATGAGGTAGGGGAGGCGGTCGAAGTCGGCGGCGTCGGGAGTCCGGTCCCCCAGGACGCGGCCGATCTCGTCGCGGGCCCGGGTCTGGATCTCCGGGTGGGTGGCCAGCAGATGCAGGGCGAAGGCCATCGAGGTGGCGGTCGACTCGTGCCCGGCGAGCAGGAAGATCAGCATCTGGTCGCGCAGTTCGGTGGCGTCGAGCTCCCCGTCCTCCTCGTTCGTGGCGGCGGCGAGCAGGGACAGCAGATCGTCTCCCGACGGGGCTGCGCCGCTGCGCCGCTCGGCGACGATCCGGTCGCACACCCCGTACAGCTCGTGCACCGCGGCTGCCGCCCGTTTGTTGCTCGGGGTGGGCCAGTTGCGGGGGAGGTTCGCGGGGGAGTATCCGCGGCGCATCGTGTATTCGGTGATGACCGGGAAGCACCGGTCCACGACGTCGATGGTGGCCTCCACGTCGGCGCCGAAGAGGATCCGGGCCACCGCGCGCAGCGCGAGGCGCATCATCTCGTGGGAGAGCTCGACGACGCCGTCCGGCGCCTGCTCCCAGGAGGCGAGGGTCGCCTCGGTCTCGGTGACGACGGCGCCGGCGTACCCGTCCACCCGGCGCTTGGTGAACAGTGGTTGCACCAGCCGCCGTTGGCGCAGGTAGTCGTCGTCCTGGCTGGTCAGCAGCCCGTTGCCGAAGGAGTCGCGTATCTCCTGGTAGAAGTGGTTGTCCTTGCGGAAGTTGGCCGCATCGGACCCCAGCACCTGGTGGACACCCTCCGCGGAGAACACGCAGTGCATCTCGGCGCGAAGGCCGGGCGGGCCCGCAGTGATCCGTACGACGTCGCCGTGCGCGTGCATCGCGCGTAAGTACGTGCCGAGCGAGTCCGATTTCAGGTCGAAGAGGGAGCCGAGCAGGGGGACCCCTGCGAGTTGCGGGATGTCCGTACCGGCGCCCGTGCCCGGCTCCGCCGGCCTGGGAGTCTCCGGGCGCGCGGGGGCGCCCGAGGGGACCGAATGCTCCTGGTGTCTCATGCGGTTCGGCTCCTTGTCGCAGTTGATGCTGTCGCTGTCGCTGTCGCGGGCGGGGTCGCCAAGGAGAGGCCGCCCCTCCGGCCGGGAAGCTGCCGCAGGGACGGCCCCGCCTTCACGTGGGTCCGCTGATCCCTACTGGTCTGCCCGGGCGGCCTGTTCGGTGATGAACGCGGCCAGTCTGCGGACGCCCTCGGCGATCTCCGCCGGGTTCAGGGCGCTGCACGACAGGCGCAGTTGGCTGCCTCCGCCGCCGTCGAGGTAGAAGTCGCTCATCGGGGTCCACAGCACGCCGAAGTTCCGTGCCGAGTGTTCGAGTGCCTTGGTGTCGGCGAGGAAGGGGACGTCGACGACGAGGAAGAAGCCGCCCTCCGGCCGGTTCCAGTCGACCCCGAGCTCGCGTCGCAAACGGTCCGGGAAGTGCCGCTCCAGCTCTTCCAGGAGGGTGTTCAGATTGGTGCGGTAGTAGGCGATGGCTTCGGCGTTGGCCGCCCGGAGCCGGCAGCCGGACTCGATGAGCAGCCCGCCGATGACGGCCTGGCTGATGGCCGACGTGTTGACCGTGGTCATGCTCTTGATCTTGGAAAGCTGGTCGGCGAGCAGTGTCCGCCCGCCCGTCGGGCCGATGACCTCCTGGTCGGCGATGACATAGCCGACGCGGGCACCGGGCAGCGCGGTCTTCGCGAACGATCCGAGGTGCAGGACCCGCTTCTCGCGGTCCAGGGCCTTGAGCGTGGGTCTGGAGGATCCTTCCCGCACGAAGAAGCCGTAGGGGTCGTCCTCCAGGATCAGCAGATCCTCCTGAGCGGCGATCTCCAGGAGCCGTTCGCGGGCGGCGACGGTCATGCTCGCACCCGAGGGGTTGGCGAAGTCCGGCACGACGTACAGGGCACGGGGCCGCCCGCCTGCCGCCCGTGTCCGCCGCACGCCCGCCAGGATCGCCTCCGGGTCCGGGCCGTCGGCACCCTCCTGTACGGGGCACAGCGCGATGTCGAGCAGCCGGGCTGCGCCGGTGACCCCCACGTAGCAGGGAGAACTGACGAGCAGGGTGTCCTCGGGGCGTGCGAAGAGGGCTCGCAGGGTGAGGAGCATCGCCTCCTGGCAGCCGGTCGTGACGACCACCGACTCCGGACTGACGTGGAATCCCTCGTCGTTGGCCAGGGTGCGGGCGATGAGGTCGTGGATGATGCCGTTGGTCCGGCCGTACTGGAAGAGCTGGGTGCGCACCCGGTCCTCGGACCAGCCGAGCTCCTGCTCCAGGTGGCCGGTGTAGGCCCGGAGGTACCGCACCAGGTCGTCCGTGGCGAACGTGCCCTCGGACGGCCTGCCGGGGGCGAACGACAGGGCCTCGGGGAAGCGTGAGACGACCTCGTTCAGGAAGTTCATCGCGTCGAGCACCGGGTCGGTGAGGGACGCGTGCAGTCCGGTGAGGTCGAGGGCCCGGGCGGTCCCGGTCGCGGGGGCAGTGGTGTCGCCCATGGGTTCAGCCTCTCGTCACGGCGCCGGCGAAGGCCTTGCGCAGATATCCGGCGGCCTGATCGAGGGCGCGGCGCCCCGCGTCCAGGGTGCCGCCCATCGCGAAGAAGCCATGGGCCACGCCCGGGTAGCGGGTCAGTTCGACGGGGACGCCGCAGTCCCGCAGCCGGCCGGCGTACTGCTCGCCCTCGTCGCGCAGCGGGTCGTACTCGGCGGTGATCACCAGAGCGGGCGGCAGCCCGGAGTGGTCGGGCGCCCGCAGGGGCGATACGAGGGGGTGGCTGCCGTCCTCGGGGGATGCCAGGTAGTTGTCCCAGTACCACTGCACGGACTTGTCGTTGAAGAGCAGCGGATCGGTGTTCTCGCGACGCGAGGGCGTGTCTGCGAGGTGGTCCGTGTTGGGGTAGACGAGCAGCTGGGCCAGCAGGTCGGGGCCCTGTGCCTCCTTGGCCATGAGGGTCACCGCCGCGGCCAGGTTTCCCCCCGCGCTGTCGCCGCCGACGGCTACGCGGGTGGGGTCGCCGCCGAACCGGCCGCCGTTCTCCACGGCCCAGCGCACGCCCGCGAAGCAGTCGTTCGGCGCGGCGGGGAACGTGTGCTCGGGTGCGAGCCGGTAGCCCACCGCGATGGTGAGGCAGCCGGCGGCGTTGGCCAGGCTCCGGCAGATCGCGTCGCTGGTCTCGATGGATCCCAGCGTCCAGCCGCCGCCGAAGAAGTAGACGAGAACGGGCAGCGGGCCCTCGCCGGCGGGCCGGTAGATCCGCACGGGAAGCGGCCCGGCCGGACCGGGAATCGACTCGTCGATCACCTCCCGCACCGGCTCGGGGTTTCCCGCATCGGCCTGGATGGCGGCGAGGTCGGCTGCCCGGGCCTCGTCGAGCGTCATGGTGTACAGCGGCCGGACGCCCTGCGCCGCGCGCTGGTCGTACAGGGCCTGGAACTGTGGGTCAAAGGGCATGGTGCCTCCGGGACATGGTTCACGGACCGCGTGACCGCGGGCCGTGTCAGGGTCTGTCGGGCAGCAGTGAGGGGTCCGTCGTCACGCCTCGCAGGCGCGTCAGGATGCCGTCGGCCGCCCTGCGGTAACAGGCGAAGTTGTTGTGCAGCACGGATTCGGCGTTGGCCATCTCCAGGAGGGCGACGAGCTCGAACGCGAGCTGGGGGATGTCCGTGTCGTCCCGGACCTCGCCCACCTGCCGGGCGTCGTCGATCGTCTGCTCGACGAAGGAGAACCAGTTGCTGTGTGCTCCGGCGACCGTGTCGTGCACCTTGCCCTCGCGGGCGTCGTACTCGGCCGAGACCGAGTAGAAGAAGCAGCCTCCGGGAAAGACGCGCTGTTCGGAATAGGTGAGCCACCTGCTGCAGAGGAGCAGGACCCGGCCGAGGCCGGCGGGCAGTTCACGGGTCGGCTGCACCACGTGCTCGATGAGGACCTTGATGGCCGCGTGCACGGTGGCGACCTGCAGCTCCTCCTTCGAGCCGAACAGGGCGAACACCCCGCTCTTGCTCAGCTTGAGTTCATTGGCCAGTCGGCCCAGTGACAGGCCTTCGAGGCCTTCGACCGATGCGATGCCGACTGCGTGCTGCAGGATCAACTGCCTGGTCTGGTTGCCGCGTTCGATCCGTCCATCGGGGCGCGCCAGAGTCACGCGACACCTCCTCATCTTCCCTGCGGGGGTACACGTCCCCGTGCGGCGGGCCCGCCCACTGTACTAAGTGGACGACCGTGCGGTCATTGTGCGAGAGTACATTTACCGTACGGCCGTGCGGTTAGTTGTAACGGGGGGATGCAGAGTGGCGGCGTTGGCGTTACGTGAGTACGAGGCTTCGGCCAGGGAGCGGATGTCCGGCCCTGTGTGGGACTTCCTGGAGGGCGGCAGCGGCACCGAGTCGATGCTGTCGGCGGGCCGTGAGGCGCTCGACAGGATCCGGCTCCGTCCCCGGTGTCTCGTCGACGTATCGGCGTGCGAGCCTGCCACCTCGCTGCTCGGGGCGAGTCTGGCCGCTCCGCTGGGCCTGGCGCCCGTCGCCTACCACCAACTCGCGCACCCCGAGGGCGAGGTGGCCACCGCGCGTGCCGCCGGCGCCGTGGGTGCGCTCTTCACGGTCAGTATGTTCGCCAGCCGCAGCATCGAGGACATCGCGGCGGCGGCGACCGGCCCCCTGTGGCTGCAGCTCTACTGGCTCAAGCGGCGCGAGTCGATGATCGACCTGATCCGTCGGGCGGAGGACGCGGGCTACGGGGCGCTGGTGCTGACGGTCGACGCTCCGCTGGTGGCGCGTCGGCCGCGGGATGTGCGCAATGGGTTCGCCGTTCCGGCGGGAATTCGTGCGGTGAATGTCGACCCTTCCGTGATGTCCGCCTCGCACAGTGCGGAGGCGGGGGAGTCCGCGATCGCGCGGCATTCGAAGGAGCAATTTGATCCTTCGATTACATGGGCGGATCTCGAATGGCTCCGGGAGCAGACCGCGCTGCCGCTGGTATTGAAGGGCGTGCTCTCGGGCGAAGATGCCGAGCGGGCCGTCGAGCATGGAATCGAAGGGCTCGTCGTCTCGAACCACGGAGGGCGGCAGCTGGACTTCGCCCGGGCCGCCGCCGATGCGCTGCCGGAGATCGCGGATGCCGTCGGCGGCCGATGCCGGCTGATCCTGGACGGGGCGGTCCGGCATGGAGCCGATATCGCCAAGGCGCTGTGCCTGGGTGCGGATGCGGTCTTTGTCGGGCGACCCGCACTCTGGGGACTGGCGCATTCCGGGAGCGAGGGAGTCGCGGCCGTCCTTCGGACGCTGCTGGACGAGTTCACCGAGGTGATGGCGCTGATGGGCGCTCCTCGGGTCAGTGATTTCCAGCGTTCGGGAATCGTTCGTCACTGAATCGGTCCGGTCTCACCGAATCACGTCCCGTTCCATCGGTCCGGTCTCACCTGACCGCGCCCCGTCCCATCGGTCCGGCCTCACCGAATCGCGTCCCGTTCCATCGCTCCGGTCGGGGCAAACGTATATGACGATCCAGTCCGACCCCATTCATCTTTTGTTCATCAAATGAATGGGGATTTTGGTGTGCCCGGAAATAGATTTCCGGTGCCGTGGCGGCGGCTACCCGTGAGTATTAATTCGCATCAGGCTTTACTTGATTACTCACTGGTAGTCCGCAAGCATGAATGTGTCGCCAAGGGGAATGTGGTGGCACTGCACGTCCGATATGTCGATGGACAGAGCCGTCCGATGGCGAGTCGGGTCGTTCCGCAATCTGTGATAGGTGGGGATTCCTGTGGGGGGAACGGTGCCTAGTGGGCCCGTTTGCGCCGAGGGCGCCTGGGTCGATGAAATATTACTTCAGGGGGAGGGGCGGGATATCGCCCTCCATCTGGGGGAACCGGTGAGCCGGGGGGAGCTCCGGCGGCTCGTGGCGGAACAGCAGCAGGGCCTCGAAGCGGCCGGCCTGGTCGCCGGAGGCACGGTCGCCGTACGGCTGCCGCCTTCGCTGGGCTGTATCGTCGCGATGCTCGCCGGGTGGCGTACAGGCGCCCAGGTAATTCTGCTCGACTACCGGTTGACGACCCATGAGGTCGGAAAGGCGATCGCGCGGCTCACGCCGCAACTGGTCGTCGAACCGGTTGCGGAGGTCAGCGGAACGCTGCGCGGATTCTTCGAGATCGACACCCGCGTCACTCCGTTGCGTGGCGGCCGGCCGGCTTCCACACAGCACATTCTGCTGCAGCTGAGCTCGGGCTCCACGGGCCCCTCCAAGGTCATAGGCCGTACCGCCGCCAGCCTCCTCGCGGAGATCGACCGGTACGGACGGCTCGACGGATTCCCGCGCAGGGGCGAACGCACCGTGGTGCTGGCCTCGATCATCCATGTGCTCGGCCTGGTAGGGGGGTTGCTCTACGGACTCGCCAGTGGGACCCAGGTGGTACTGCCCAGGCGGCAGACGGTGGACGGCATCCTCAAGGCCGTGGCGGCGGGTGGTGAGCCGACGACCGTCCTCGGCGTCCCCTCCCAGGCGGCGGTGCTCGCCGCGGCTCAGGCGCCGCCACGCCTGCCCCAGCTGCGGCGCATGATCACCGGAGGTGAGCTGGTCAAGACGGAAGTCTGGGAGCGGTTCACCAACGGATACGGTGCCGAACTGGGCGTCATGTACGGCATGACCGAGGCCGGGGTCATCGCCACGGACCTCACCGGCGACAACCGCCCCGGCCTGACTCCGGCGCCCGGTCTGCGGGTACGGGTCGAGGAGGGCGAGATCCTGATCGGCCTGCCGGCCACGCCGTACGTAGGCCTGGCCGATCCGAGCCGCTTCGTGGACGGCTGGCTGCGTACGAAGGACGCGGGAAGCTTCGACGAGGCAACGGGCCTGCTGACGGTCCACGGCCGCCTCGACTCCCAGGTGTCCATCGGCGGACTCAAGGTGGACCTCTCCGAGATCGAGGCGTCCATCTCCGCGCTGCCGGGCGTCACCGATGCCGTGGTCGTGCACGGCACCGGTATCGAGGCGTTCGTCACGGTCGACGAGCAGGCGGCCTTCGACGGCCTCGCCGACTGTCTCGCCTCCCGCCTGGCGCCGTACAAGCGGCCCCGCTCACTGAACCTGCTTCCGGAACTCCCGCGTACCGCGACGGGAAAACCGGTGCGGAACACGGAGATCCTCCGTGCCGCGGTACGGTCGGCGGCCGCTGTGTGACCGCCTCAGCCGTACGCGCCGGGGCCGACCTGGTGCACCCTCAGATCAGCTTCCCCGAGTCGCGGTTCGGGCCGGTGGCCGTCGTGCCGGGCGACACCGATGACGAGGCGTCCGCCCCCGACGACGGTGGCCGCGGACGCTGTCTCCCGGTGACCGGGCAGGGGGTGCAGCACCGGCGGGGCGCCGTCGCCGGGGGGCCAGGACTCCGGCAGTGGCACCCGGCGGCTCATGCCCCCCTGGCGCAGCCCCCGGCCGAGTGCCTTGCCGACCGACTCCTTCTGCGTCCACAACCACAGGAAGGCGGCTGACCGGTCCTCTTCGGGCAGACCGGCCACCCAGTCCGCCTCGACCGGGGCGAGCCAGGCCCGGGCCAATGCCTCGGCCCTCAGCCGACGCACGACTTCCACATCCACCCCCACCGGGGACCCGCTGGTCAGCGCGACAGCCAGGGCCCCACGCGCATGAGTGACGCTGACCTCCAGCGCCCCGCCGGCGCCGCCGAGAAACGGCCGGCCGCCTTCCTCATGCGCCAACCACAGCTCGGATGGCGGGACATCGAGCATGTCGGCTGCGGTTCGCACCAGCAGGGTGTGCGCCTTCCGACGTTCATCCCCATCCGTGGTGCACCACAGCACCGTCACCGTGTCCGGGGCCGTTCCCGGGTGCCTGTCCATGAAGAGGAGTCAATCAAATGTCCACTGAGGTCGAGAAGTTCATCATCGAGGCCCTGGCGAACATGAACTACGACGTTTCGGACGTGACCGGCGACACCCCGCTGGGCCCGGCCGGACTGGATCTGGAGTCGCTCTCCGTGGCCGAGATCGCCATTCAGGTGGAAGACACGTACGGCGTGAAGTTCGAAGAGGACGAGATGGAGACCGTCGCACTGCTGACGGTCGCCGGCCTGGTCAAGGAGATCGTCGACCGGACGTCCGCCGCTGCCGCGGCCAAGTGAGTCGACGGCCGGTCCCGGCCCGGAAGGCGAGCCCTCCCTGCCCGACAGCCTCCGGGCGCGGGCGGGAGGGGGCGGCACCGGACCGGTGAGGCGAGGGCGCGAGGACGCGCCCCGCCCACCTCGCCCGCAGGGCGTCGTACGCAAAGAGTCTGATTCAGAAAGTGGAGACACCGAGGAATGAATCCGAAGAACGAGCGCGCGGAACTTGCGGCCGATCAAGGGCTGGGCGTCGGCAACGTGCTGACCACACTCCTTGAGCGGGGCACCGGTCTCGACGCGCCGACCCTGACCTTCGACACGGACGTGGACGGGCACCCGGCCTGGCAGGCCCTGTCGCTCGCCGAGCTGGGGGACCGTGTGGCGGCCCGGGCGGCCGCCCTGGACGCGCTCGGAGTCAAGCCCCGGGACCCGGTCGCGGTCTTCGTCACGACCGGCGCCGATCAGGTACTCAGCTATCTGGCCCTCGCGCGGCTGGGCGCGATCCCCGCCCTCGTCAACGGCAAGGTCCCCGTCGAGCTCGCCGCCGAGTACATCAAGCGGCTGCGGGCGGTCGGCGTCATCGCCGACGGCGCGCACTGGGAGGCGCTGTCCGCCCTCGGCTCGCAGACCCCGCTGCTCGCGGACCCGGCCGACCTCGGCAAGGGAGACCCGGCCGCGGCCCCCAAGCCCTACCGGCACCACGGCAGCGAGCCCGCGGTCATCACCCACTCCTCCGGAACCACGGGCCTGCCCAAGGCCGTGACCCACACCCACCACAGCCTCTTCGCCGCCATCCGCCACCGCCTGTCGCTGCCCAAGGGCCAGGGTGTCGACCGGATGCTGGGCGCCCTCCCGTCCGCGCACGCGGCCACGGTCATCGCCGTGAACCTGGCCCTGACCAACCGCACACAGCTGGCCGTCCTCTCGCAGCAGACCGGCGGCCCGGTGCTCGACGCCATCGAGTCCTGGCAGGCGCACAGCGTCCTCGGCTTCGCCACCACCTGGTCGGAACTGGCCGGCGTGGACTTCTCGACGCGCAACCTGGACTCCGTACGCACCTGGTGGAACACCGGAGACTGCGCGCACGAGGCACACATCCGCAAGCTCATCGCCGTCGGAATGCGTGAGTCCGTCACCTCGCAGGGCCGCGTCCGCCGTCCCGGTTCGTTCTTCGTGGACGGTCTCGGCTCGACGGAGATGGGGCACTCCCAGTTCTTCATCACCCACACCCCCGACACCGCCCGCTACGGACGGTGCATCGGCAAGCCGCACGCCTTCTCCGACGTGGCGGTCATCGACGACGACGGGGAGAAGCTCGGCACCGGGCAGGTGGGGCAGCTCGCCATCAGCGCTCCCACACTGTCACCCGGTTACTGGAACGACTCCGTGACCACCTACCGCACCCGCAGGGACGGCTACTTCCTCACCGGCGACCTCGTCTTCCGGGACCAGGAGGGGTACTACTACCACGTCGACCGCGCGGTGGACGCCGTGGACCTCGGCGAGGGCAGGAAGCTCTTCACGATGCTCTGCGAGGAGCAGGTTCTCGCCCAGTGCGACGAGGTGCGCGAGTGCACCGTCGTCGCCGTGCGGACCGAGGACCGGGTGGCCACCTCCGTCCTGCTGATGCTCGACCCGCAGGCGGATCAGGAGGCCGACCGGACCGAGGAGGTCCTCGCCGCCCTCGACCCCCACGTGGCCCGGACCGTCGAGCGCGTGGTCGTCGTCAGCCCGGACCGCATTCCGCTCGGCGCCACCGGCAAGGTGCGCAAGATCCTGCTGCGTCAGCGCTTCCTCGACGGTGAGCTGCTCGGTGCCGAGACCGCCGCCCAGCAGGTGGTGGCATGATCGCGCGCGCTCCGGAGTCGAGCGCCGTCGTCACGGGGCTCGGCACCTTCACCTCGCTCGGCCGCGGCGCGGCGGACACCTTCGACGCGCTGTGTCACGGCAAGTCGGGGCTGGTCCGGCCGCCGGCGGGGCACCTCCTCGACGGAACCGTCGATGTGGCCGGCATCGCGCCGGACCTCGATGCCGCCGAGGTGCTGCCGCCGAGTGAGGGCCGGCTCGTCGACCGCTACGCCCTGATGGCCCTGGCCGCGGCGGGTGACGCGATGGCCGACGCGGGCCTGGTCGTCGGTCGCGACGTGGACCCGCACCGGGTCGCGGTGATCGTCTCCAGCGGGGCCGGGGGTCTGACGACCTACGAGGCGCAGGCGCAGGCACGCGCCGAACGCGGCCCGACCGCCGTCAGCCCTTATCTGCTCCCGGGCATGCTGCCGAACATGGCGGCCGCCCGCATCGCCATCAAGTACGGCATCCGCGGCTGGAGTTCGGCCATCGCCACGGCGTGCGCGGCCGGGGCCCACGCGGTCGCGGAGGCTGCGCGGCTGATCCGGTACGGCGAGGCCGACGTGGTGGTCTGCGGCGGCGCCGAGGCCCCGCTCAACCCCACGTCCGCGCTGGCGTTCGCACATGCCCGGGCGCTGTCCCACGGCTGGGACGACCCGGAGGCGGCCAGCCGCCCCTTCGACCGGCGCCGCAACGGCTTCGTGCTGGCCGAGGGAGCGGGTGTGCTCGTCGTCGAGCGCGCCGGGCACGCGGACGCACGCGGTGCGGCGGGCTATGCGGACCTCCTCGGCTGGGGCGCCACCACCGACGCGTACAAGCCCACGGCACCGCGCCCCGACGGCGAGGGCGCCGCGATGAGCATGCGCGGGGCACTCGCCACGGCCGGGCTCTCCCCGCAGGACATCGGCTACATCAACGCGCACGGCACGGCGACCAAGCTGGGCGACGTCGCCGAGACGAAGGCCGTCCGTGCCGTCTTCGGGGACAACTCGCCGGCCGTCAGCAGTACGAAGTCGATGACCGGCCATCTGCTCGGTGGTTCCGGCGCGCTGGAGGCGGCCATCTGCGCCCTCGCGATCTCGCAGGGCCGGATGCCGCCGACCCACAACCTCGACGAGGTCGACCCGGCGTGCGACGGGGACCATGTGCGCGGCGAGGCCCGGCAGCAGCGGATCGAGGCCGCGATCTCCAACTCGTTCGCCTTCGGGGGCCACAACGTCAGCCTCCTGCTCGGTGCGGCAAGTACGCGTAAGAAGCGCTAGAGGAAAGGGAATAACGCGTGAATATCGGAGCCGTGGACCATGTCGAGTTCTACGTCGGAGACGCTCAGCAGTCGGCGTTCTACCTCTGCACCGCGTTCGGATTCCGGGTGTGCGGCCAGGCCGGTCCCGAGACGGGCCAGGCCGACCGGCGCTCCCTGCTGCTGAGGCAGGGAGGCATCAGGGTCGTGCTGACCTCCGCGCTGACCTCGGAGCATCCGGCGGCGGCGTACGTGGCACAGCACGGGGACGGGGTGGCCAACATCGCGTTCGAGGTGACCGACGCCGCCAAGGCGTTCGCGCTCGCCGTCGAGCGGGGCGCCACCGCGGTCGAGGAGCCTCGTACGCACAGCAAGGACGGCACCGAGGTCGTCACCGCGTCCGTGCTCGGTTTCGGTGACGTCGCCCACCGGTTCGTGCAGCGCACCGGTGACCGGGAGCAGTTCCTGCCCGGCGTGATGGACATCTTCGCCGCCGACCCCGACGAGGGCGAGCAGCTGCTGACCACGGTGGACCACGCGGCGATATGCGTGCCCGCGGGCCAGCTGCGGCCCACCGTCGCCTTCTACGAGAAGGTCTTCGGCTTCAGCCAGATCTTCGAGGAGTTCATCGAGGTCGGGGAACAGGCCATGGACTCGAAGGTGGTGCAGAGCCCGTCGGGGAAGGTCACGTTCACCCTCATCGAGCCGGTGGCCGACCGCAAGCCCGGCCAGATCGACGGCTTCCTGGCACGTCACAACGGCGCCGGCGTGCAGCACCTCGCCCTGCTCACCGACGACATCGTCGCGGCCGTGCCGACGCTGGAGACCCGCGGGGTGAAGTTCCTCGGGACGCCCGACGCCTACTACAACGAGCTGGAGGAGCGCCTCGGCCGTCCGGAACTGAAGATCGAGGACCTGAAGCGCACCAACGTCCTGGTCGACCAGGACCACTGGGGCCAGGTCTTCCAGATCTTCACCCAGTCCGTCTTCGTGCGGAAGACCTTCTTCTGGGAGGTCATCGACCGGCACGGCGCCCGCACCTTCGGCAGCGGCAACATCAAGGCCCTCTACGAAGCGGTGGCCCGCGAGAAGGCGACCGCCTGACCACCGGGCGTGGTCTGCCGCGCGCAGAGCCGCCACTCCCGGACGATTCGTCTCACTTGCACCGAAGGAAGACCGTGACTGTTCAGGACGCCACTCTGTTCACCCTGACCGAGGAGGAGCGGGAGCTCCTCCCCACCGACGAAGACGTCGCCTTCTACGCCGAGCACGGCTGGTACCTCTCGAAGAAGCTCTTCACCGACGAAGAGGTGGATCTCCTCGAGTCGGCCAGCGAGCGCTTCTACGCCGGCCACCGTGACCGCACACTGCCGGTGCGCCCCGCCAAGCTCGCGTACTGGGAGCCGGAGCACGGTGATGTGCAGCGGCACAACGACTACATCCACTACGAGGACGACACCATCGGCCGCATCCTGCGCAAGCCCCTGCTCGGCGCCGTCGCCGCGCGGATCGCGGAGGCCGAGGAGATCAGGGTCTTCCAGTCCACCCTGATCTTCAAGCCGCCGGTCGCGGAGGAGCAGTCGAACATAGTGCCCTGGCACTTCGACCGTCACTACTGGTCCACGTCCACCTCCGAGCGGATGCTGACCGCGTTCATCCCCTTCCACGACTGCGGTGAGGAGATGGGCACGATCACGATGGTGGACGGCAGCCACCGCTGGAAGGAGACCGCGGACAACGATGCCACCTCGCTGCACTTCGCCGAACGCGACCGCAGCGAACTCGACCTGATGCTCGAGGAGAACGCCCACTACAACGGCGTCGAGGTGCGCAAGATCCCCGTCCACATCCCGAAGGGGCACGTCAACTTCCACCACTGCCGGACCTACCACGGCAGCGGGGCGAACGTCAGTGACCGGCCGCGCCGCGCCATCTCCCTCCACCTGCAGGACGGCGAGAACCGCTACCGCGACTTCCGTCGCTCGGACGGAACCCAGGTGGCGTACAACCACGACGAGCTGGTGCGCAGGACCGCCGACGGCACGCCCGACTACAGCGACCCGGAGTATCTGCCGGTGTTGTGGACCAGCCGCTGATGCGCAGTGCCGCGGTGGTCGGTACCGGCCTGATCGGTACGTCGATAGCCCTGGCCCTGCGGGGCCGGGGCGTGGCCACCTACCTCCTCGACCGTGACCCGGAGGCGGCCCGCACCGCGGCCGGTCTCGGTGCGGGCGTGGTGGCCGTCCCGCCGGGGCCTGCGGACCTGGCGATCCTCGCGGTACCGCCGCAGCACGTGGCCTCGGCACTGCGCGAGCACCAACTGCGTGACCTGGCACACGACTTCACCGACGTGGCCAGCGTCAAGGTCAGGCCGCAGGAGGAGGCGGCGGAGCTGGGCTGCGATCTGAGCCGCTATGTGGGCGGACACCCCATGGCGGGACGGGAGCGGTCGGGGCCGCTCGCGGCCCAGGCCGACCTCTTCCAGGGCAAACCCTGGGTGATCACGCCGGCCGCGGGCGCCCGCAGGCAGGCTGTCGACCGGGTGACGGAACTGGCCGAACTCTGCGGTGCCCGGCCGGTCGTGATGAGCCATGCCCAGCACGACCGGGCGGTGGCACTCATCTCGCACACCCCGCACATGGTGGCGAGTCTGCTGGCCGCCCGGCTGCTGCACGGGGACGAGTCCCAGCTTCAGCTCGCCGGGCAGGGGCTGCGCGACGCGACCCGGATCGCCGCGGGGGACGCCGAGCTGTGGACCGACATCCTCGGCTCCAACGCGACAGCGGTCGCCGACGTCCTCGCGGAGATCGCCTCGGATCTCCATGTGGTCGTGGACGCCCTGCGCGACCTGGGCACGGACGCACCGGAGCGGCAACGCGCCAGCAGGGCGCACCTGACCACGGCCCTGGCCCGCGGCGTACAGGGCCACGGCCGGATCCCCGGGCGGGCGACGGGCGGGCTGCGGCTGAGCGGTGTGGCCGCCGGCAAGTGAGGAGCGACCGCTTCGCGTGCCGGGTGGTGGGCCCACGACGACTTCCGATTCAGTGGAGAGACTGACTATGACCAGCCGACAGCTCGACGTCTGCCTCATCGGTGCCGGGCCCCGCGGGCTCTCGCTGCTTGAACGGCTGTGTACGAACGCCGGGTCGGCGCCGCAGGGGGTGCCGATCACCGTGCACGTGGTCGATCCCTATCCCCCCGGGGCGGGGCAGGTGTGGCGCACCGACCAGTCCGAACACCTCCTGATGAACACGGTGGCGTCCCAGGTCACGATGTTCACCGACGAAAGCGTCGACGTCGAAGGCGTGGTCGCCCCGGGGCCGAGCCTGTACGAATGGGCGCGCTTCCTCATCCTCATCGGGCCGATGGACGACCAGCACTACGACGAGCAGGTCCTGGCCGAGGCGCGTGCTCTCGGACCCGACTCCTATCCGTCCCGTGCCTTCTACGGCCACTACCTGGAATGGGTCTTCCAGCGCGTCACCAAGACGGCGCCGAGCCGGCTGACCACCGTCGTGCACCGCGCCCGCGCGGTGTCGATCGAGGAGGAGCCGGCCACCGGCGAGGAACCGGACGGCACGCAGAGCGTGCTCCTGGACAACGGCACGCTCATCGACGGCCTGGACGCGGTCGTCCTCGCCCAGGGACATCTGCCCGTGCGCCGGTCCCGTCGGCAGCGCGAGCTCGGCGGCTTCGCGCGGGCCAACGGCCTCGGCTACGTGGTGCCCGCCAACCCGGCGGACGTGGACCTCTCGCCGGTGCGGCCGGGTGAGACCGTCGCGCTGCTCGGCCTGGGCCTGAACTTCTTCGACTACATGGCGCTGTTGACGCTCGGCCGCGGCGGTCGCTTCGTCCGGCGCTCCGACCGGCTCGTCTATCTGCCGTCGGGCCGCGAACCCCGCCTGGTGGCGGGCTCCCGCAGAGGGCTGCCCTTCCACTCCCGTGGGGAGAACCAGAAGGGTGCCCACGGCCGCCACCTGCCGATCGTGCTGACCGCCGAAGTGATCCGGGAGCTGCAGGAGCAGTCCCGGCGGCAGGACGGCATCGACTTCCACGCCACGCTGTGGCCGCTGGTCTCCAAGGAGGTGGAGATGGTCTACTACACGACCCTGCTCACCACCGAAGGACGGGGCGGCGACGCGCGACGGCTGCGGGGCCGCTACCTGGAGGCCGAGCCGGGCAGCAGCCAGGAGCAGGACGTGCTCGCGGAGTTCGGCATCGCCCCGCGCGACCACTGGGACTGGGCCGGCATCGCCCGCCCGTACGCGGACCGGGACTTCGCCTCGACGCAGGACTTCCAGGACTGGCTGCTCGGCCACCTGCACGAGGATCTGCGTGCGGCACGCGACGGCAACGTGGACGGGCCGCTCAAGGCGGCCCTCGACGTCCTGCGCGATCTGCGCAACGAGCTCCGGCTGATCCTCGATCACGGCGGCCTCACGGGGAGTTCGCACCGGCAGCACCTGGACGGCTGGTACACACCTCTCAACGCGTTCCTCTCCATCGGCCCGCCCGCCCGGCGGATCGAGGAGGCGATCGCCCTGATCGAGGCCGGGGTGCTTCGGGTGCTCGGCCCCGATGTCCGGTCCGGCACGGACGAGGAGGCCCGGGCGTTCACCATCGAGTCGGCCTCGGTGCCGGGCTCGCTGACCCGGGCCACCACACTGATCGAGGCTCGCCTGCCGGAGATCGACCTGCGGGTGACCGCCGATCCGCTGCTGCTCCAGCTCCTCGCCTCCGGGCAGTGCCGTAGCTACGAGGTCACCGACCCCGACGGTTCGGTGTACGAGACAGGCGGACTCGCCGTCACCGACGCACCGTTCCACCTGATCGACGCCGCCGGCCGCGCCCATCCGCGGCGCTTCGCCTTCGGCGTCCCCACCGAATCCGTGCACTGGGCGACGGCCGCGGGCATACGGCCGGGGGTGAACTCGGTGACCCTTCAGGACTCGGACGCCATCGCGCACGCCGTACTCGGCCTGGGCCGGGGCCTTCTGCCGGACACCGAGATGATGGGAGAGCTGACACGGTGAGCACGACCACCCCGCCCACTTCGCCCCTGCCGGACGTCCTGGACGCCGGGCTGCTCAGTCCGGTGCGGGCCGGCACGCCGGCGGAGGCCGCCACGTCCGACGGTGCCTGGCTCCAGGCGCTGCTCGACGCGGAAGCCGCGCTGGTACGCGCCCAGGCGGGCCTCGGCACCGTACCGGCGCAGGCCGCCGAGGCCATCACCGCGCTGGCCAGGGCCGACGCGCTGGACCTGCGTGAGATCGCCGTGCTCGGCCGGGGAGCGGCCAATCCGGTGGTGGCCCTGGTCCAGGCGTTCACCGCCCTGGTGGCCGCCAGGGCCCCGGAGGCCGCCGACTACGTGCACCGCGGCTCGACCAGCCAGGACATCTTCGACACCGCGCTGATGCTCGTGGCCGGCCGGACCGTGGATCTCCTGGTGGCGGATCTGGAGGGCATCGCGGAGAGTCTGAGCGCGCTGGCCGACGAGCACGCGCGGACGCTCATGGCCGGCCGCACCCTCGGGCTGCACGCCGTGCCCACGACCTTCGGCCTGAAGGCGGCCGGCTGGCTGGCGGCGGTGTGCGGGGCGGCCGACCGGCTGCGCGGCGTGCGAGCCGACGGGCTGGTCGTCCAACTGGGGGGAGCGGCAGGGACGCTGGCCGGTTACGCCGAATACGGGAAGCCGCACCGGGGTGCGCGGCGGGAGACGGTGGCCGAGGGGTACGCGGCGCGGCTCACCGAGCGGTTCGCGGCGGAGACGGGCCTGTCCGTCCCGGTGCTGCCCTGGCACAGTCACCGTGCCCCCGTCGCGGCACTGGCTGCCGAACTGGCCCTGACCACCGGTGTGCTGGGGAAGATCGCCGTGGACGTGCAGTCGCTGGCCCGGACCGAGACCGCGGAGGTCGCGGAGCCCGCCGCGGCGGGCCGGGGGGTCTCCTCGGCGATGCCGCAGAAGCGGAACCCCGCACTGGCCACGCTGATCCGCTCGGCGGCCCTGCAGGTTCCGGCGTACGCCGGTGTGCTGACGCACGCGATGCTGTCCGAGGACGAGCGTTCGGCCGGTGCCTGGCACGCCGAGTGGCAGCCGTTGCGGGAGTGTCTGCGGCTGGCCGGAGGGGCCGCGCACACGGCACGCGAGCTGGTGGCCGGTCTGGAGGTGTCGCCCGCACGCATGCGGGCGAATCTGGACCTGACCGGTGGCCTGATCGTCTCGGAGCGGCTGGCGGCCGTGCTGGCGCCCGTGCTCGGCAAGGCCGCCGCGAAGGAGGTCATGAGCCGGGCCGCACGCGAGGCGGCGGCCTCAGGCCTGTCCCTCGCGGAGGTTCTCTCCAAGGAGGACGCGATCGCCGACCGGTTCGATGCGCAGGCCCTTCGCCAACTGCTCGACCCGGCCGGCTACACGGGCGCCGCCGAGGAGCTGACGGAGCAGACGCTGCGGTGGTACGAGGGCCGGCCGCGCGGGGCCGGCGCATGAGCCGCGGGGCGCCGTGGGCGGGTGCCGCTCTCAACGCGCTGTCCGGGCCGGCGCCCGGTCTCGCGGGCAGCGCGGTCTTCTCCCTGTTCTGCAATCCGGTCCGGCGCGGCAAGGTCCTGCCCCGTGAGCGGGCCGCCCACGAGCGAGCCGTCACCGAGGAACTGACCGTCGACGGGCAGCAGGTACGGGTCTACCGCTGGGGTGGCGGCGAGCGTCCCGTCCTGATGCTGCACGGGTGGCAGTCCAGGGCCTCGCGGTACGCCGGCTTCGTGCCGCGTCTGCAGGAGCTGGGGCTGACGCCCGTCTCCTTCGACGCCCCGGGGCACGGGGATTCGGGGGGACGGGGTGCGACGATCCTCGAATACCGGGAGATCATCCGCCGGCTCCAGGACGGATACGGCGCGTTCCACTCGGTCATCGCCCACTCGCTCGGCGCCACCAGTGTGCTGCTCGCCCTGCGGGGCGGCGTCGAGGCGGGCCGCCTGGTCACGGTGGCCGCGGTGAAGGACTTCGACCACTTCCCGGACAAGTTCGCCGACATCCTGGGACTCCGGACCGGTCTGCGGCAGGACCTGCGTCACCGGATCGAGCACCGGCTGTTCGCGGAGGTCTCCCGCCCGTGGGAGCTCTTCGACGCCACCCGCAGTCCGGACGAGATCAAGGTGCCGATGCTGATCATCCACGACGAGGACGACGACATGGTCCCGGTCGAGCAGGCGTACGCGCTCAAGGCGGCTTACGGCGAGCGTGCGGAGCTGGTCGTCACGGCGGGGCTCGGCCACCGCAAGGTCCTCGGTGAAGCGGTGGTGATCGACTCCGCCATGGACTTCATCGCCCGTCCGTCGCCGGGGGAGTGACCGCCTGGGGGCCACGTCCGCCGTATCGGCCTTTTAAATGCACGCACGGTCGTTTAGTTTTGCCTGTGGGTCCAACGACGTGGATCCATCGACGAAGGGACCACGCATGACCACCGCTTCACCGCAGTCACCCGGGGCGGGCCCGGCTGACGTCGCGGCGTCGGCCGAAGAGCAGGCGCCGCACGGCTCACCGGAGGCATCGGCCGCCTCGAAGCTGGCACTGTTCGTCGCGTCCGGGGCGACGTTCCTCGCGGTGCTCGACACGACCGTCGTGAACATCGCGTTCTCCGACCTGCGCGTCGACTTCCCCGACGCCTCGCTGTCCCAGCTGACCTGGGTCGTCACCTCCTACACGGTGGTGTTCGCCGCACTGCTCGCCGTCGCGGGCCGGGTCGCCGACGTCATCGGGCGCAAGCGGCTCTTCCTCTGGTCCACGCTCCTGTTCACCCTCGCCTCCGTGCTGAGCGGGTTCGCCACCGGTGTGCCGATGCTCGTCGGCGCCCGTGCGCTTCAGGGGGTGGCGGCGGCGGGGATGATCCCCTCGGCGCTCGGGCTGGTACTGCAGCACACGCCCCCGGCCCGTCGTCAGGTCGCCGTCGGTGTCTGGGGGGCGGTCGGCAGCATGGCGGCGGCCGTCGGGCCGAGCCTCGGCGGTCTGCTGGTGGACGTGTGGGGCTGGCGCAGCGTCTTCCTGATCAACCTGCCGATCGGCCTGGCCATCGTGGCGATCTCGGCGCGGCTCTCGGGTGACGCGCCGAGCGGGCGCAGGCTTCCCGACCCGGTGGGCACCCTGGCCCTCGCCCTGGGCATCGGCGGTGTCGTCTTCGGCGTGACCCAGGGAACGGACTGGGGCTGGGGCAGTGGACGGGTCCTCGCGCTGCTGACCGGCGGTGCCGTGCTCGTGCTGGTGGCCCTGCTGCTCTCCCGCCGGCACTCCGCGCCCGCCATCGAATGGGACCTGTGGCGCAACCGGGCCTTCGCCGCCACCAACGTGTCCTCACTGCTCTTCGGTGCGGCCATGTACTCCTACCTCCTGGGCTCGCTGCTCTTCCTGAACGCGGTATGGGGCTACTCGGAGTTGAAGGCGGGCCTGGCGGTCACGCCGGGGGCCTTCAGCGCCGCGGTGGGCGCCCTGGTGGTGGGGCGCCGGGTCGCTCCGCGGGCCCAGTGGGCCGCGGTGGCCGTGGGTGCCGGCCTCTTCGGCATCTCCTGCGCCGCGATGTATCTGCTGCTCGGCACGGAGCGCGAGTACGCGGCGGTGTGGCTGCCCATCGGCGTGGTGGCCGGTGTCGGTATCGGCGCGGCCCTGACCGCGATCTCCAACGCGGCCACCGCCTCGCTGGAGCCGCAACGCTTCGCCTCCGGGACCGGTCTGCTCATGACGACGCGCCAGATCGGCGGCGCGCTCGGCATCGCCGCACTCGCGGCCATCCTCGAGCGTCACAACGTGCTCGACGACCAGGGGTACCTGCAGGTGTTCCTCGCGTGTGCCATCGGCTCCGTGGCGGCCGCGGTGGTCGCGCCGGTGATCCGGTCGCGGGCCCGGCAGACCTCGTAGGACGCCGGACCCATGGCAAGAGGCCCGCGGCGAGGGCCACGGAGCGAGCCCGCCGCGGGCCTCTTGTCCGACTCCCTCCCTTCCCCGATGAAACGAGACAGAGAGCGCAATGCCTTCCAGCGACCGTTCCGACGCCCTTGACCGCCCCGACCCCTCCGACCGTTCCGCTGCCCGGGCGGAGCGCTCACTGCTGACCGAACTCCAGCCGGTGGTGGAGAGAAATCTCCACCGCCATCTCGACGTCGCCAAGGAGTGGTTCCCCCACGAGTACATCCCCTGGGGCGGGGCCCGGGACTTCGAGGGTCCGCTCGGTGGCGAGGCGTGGACCCAGGACGAGGCGAAACTCCCGGAGGTGGCCCGGATCTCGCTGGTGGTCAACCTCCTGACCGAGGACAACCTGCCCGGATACCACTTCGCGGTGGCCGAGTTCGGCAGGGACGGGGCCTGGGGGACCTGGGTCAACCGCTGGACGGCCGAGGAGGCCAGGCACGGCACCGCCCTGCGCGACTACCTCCTGGCCACCCGGGCCGTCGATCCGAGGGCCCTGGAGCGGGCCCGGATGACGCACATGTCGACGGGATACGACCGCCCCGACGGCTACAGCGCCCTGCACGCGATCGCGTACGCCTCCTTCCAGGAGCTCGCCACCCGGATCTCGCACCGCAACACCGGTCACATGAGCGCCGATCCGGTCTGCGACGCACTGCTCGCCCGGATCGCGGCGGACGAGAACCTGCACATGGTCTTCTACCGGAACCTGGTCGACGCCGCCTTCGAGCTCGCGCCCGACAGTGCGATGGAGGCCGTACGCGACGTCGTGACCGGGTTCGAGATGCCGGGCTCGACGATCAAGGACTTCGGGCGCAAGTCCGCGGAGATCGCGATCGCGGGCATCTACGACCTCCGGCTGCACCACGACAGCGTGGTGATGCCGGTCCTGCGCAACCTGCGCGTGTTCGAGCGGAGCGGGTTCGGCCCGGCCGGTGAGGCGGCACGGGAGGAACTCGCCGCATTCGTGGCCCGGCTGGACACCCAGGCGACGTCCTTCACCGACCGGCGTGAAGGCATCCGTGCCTCACGGGCCAAGCGAGCGGCGGCCGCCGCTGCCTGACGGGGGAGATCCGGACCGGATGCGTCCGGAAGGTGGCGGTGTGCCCGGCGCGGTACCCGCTCGATACCAGGGGGAAGTCATCAGTACCGAGAACGTGCGGCTGTCGCCGTATCAGCGTGACATCTGGCTCGCGGAGTCCCGGACGCCGGGAACCCCGCAGTTCAACGGGGCCGTCCACGAGCGGTTCACGGGCGCCATGGACGGTGAGCTGCTGAGGGAGTGCTTCATCCGTGCCCTGGAACGCCACGACGCCTTCCGGCTCAGGTTCGACGAGTTCGACGGCGTACCGATGCAGTGGCCGGCCGAGACCCTGACGGACGGTTCCGGGCCCGCCGTCGACCTGATCGACCTCTCCGCCGAGCTGGACCCCGCAGGGGCGTGCCGGGCCTGGCGCGAGCGGGCCATGGCCACCCCGTTCGAGCTGCGTGGCCGGCGGCTCTTCCGCGCGGCGCTGCTGCGGGAGGGCGAGGACGCGCTCCACCTGTTCCTGATGGGGCACCACCTGCTGGTCGACGGCCGGGGCGCGGAGATCCTGCACACCGAGGTGATGGAGGACTACGCCAGGCGCTCCCGGGGCCAGGAGCCCCGCGACCGGGGACCCGCCCCGTCGGTGCTGAGCGCGGTCACCGGCCGGGACGCCTACTTCGGCTCCCGGGAGCAGGAGGGCGACCGGGCCTTCCACCGCGCCGAACTGGCGTCGATGGAACCGCACTTCTTCAGCCGGCGTCCGCAGGTCGGCGAGCCCGCGACCCGGCTCCACTCGTTCACGCTGCCGGGTGCGGTGGCCGACCGCATCAAGGAGAGCGGCAGCGCTCCCTTCCCCTACTTCGCCGCCGCACTCGGCACCTGGCTCGCCCGTGTTCACCGCACCGAGCAGGCGGTGATCGGTGTACCCCTGCTCAACCGGCGCAGCAGGACGGAGCTGACCGCGGTCGCGCAGTACGCCAACACGCTGCCCCTGCGCATCGAAGTGCCCGACGGCAAGCCCCTGGCCGGTATCGCGGACGGTGTACAGGAAGCGGTGGGCCTGCTGCAGCAGCACCAGCGGCTGCCGATCGGGGACGTCCTGCGGGAACTGCCGGCCGACGGCTCCCGGGAGCGCCGGCTCTTCGACGTCACCCTGACCTACATGACCCTGCGCAAGCCTCTGGACCTCGACGGCGTGGTACGCGGCGGAGCGGCCTTCACCGCGCCTCCGCACGAGGACGAGGCGCTGGTCGTCAGCATCGTGGCCACCCGGGGCAGGCCGGATCTCCAGGTCGAACTACGCTACGCCACCGATGTGTTCGACGCCGACCTGCCCATCTCGTCGCTGGTCGAGCACCTCACCTCACTGATCACCCACGGGCTCGACAAGCCCGAGCGGCCGGCGGATGAGCTGCTGATGCTCACCGAGCGCGAGCAGGACGAGCTCCAGGGCTTCACCCGCGGCCCGTGGATCCCGTTCGCCGATGACCGGACCCTGCACGCCCTGTTCGAGGAACAGGCGGCCCGGGTGCCCGGCCAGACCGCCGTGCACGGAGCGGAGGGCGAGGGCGTGCTCAGCTACGCCGAGCTCGATGCCCGGGCCAATCAGGTGGCGCGGTCACTGAGGGCCCGGGGGGTGCGCGTCGGTGACCGGGTCGCCGTGCTGATGGAGCGCGGCCTGCGGATGCCGGTGGCCGTCCTCGGCATCCTCAAGGCGGGCGCGGCCTACGTTCCGGTGGACCCGGGACATCCGGCGCGGCGTATCGCCCACATCCTCCGGGACAGCGCGGCCAAGGCCGTCGTGACGGACTCCGCGGGCAGCCCCGTGCCGGTGCCCGAAGGCACCGCGGTGTGCCCGGTCGGCGAACTGCTGCGGGGCCCGGCGGATCCGGTGCCGGCCGAGGCGGGCGCACGGGACCTCGCCTACGTCATCTACACCTCGGGATCGACGGGCCGGCCCAAGGGAGTGATGGTCGAGCACCGTTCCGTGGTGAACCGGCTGGCGTGGATGCAGCGCGCGTTCCCGCTCGGCGCGGACGACGTACTGCTGCAGAAGACGCCCATCTCGTTCGACGTATCGGTGTGGGAGCTGTTCTGGTGGGCCGTCGAGGGCGCCTCGGCGGCGCTGCTGCCACCGGGCGGCGAGAAGGACCCGCGGGAGATCCTGGACACGATCGCCCGACAGCGGGTCACCGTGCTGCACTTCGTGCCCTCGATGCTGGGACCCTTCCTCGACTTGATCGAGGAGTCCCCCGGGCTGCGCGCCCGGGCCGGGTCGCTGCGCCACGTCTTCTGCAGCGGCGAGGCCCTGACGCCCGGCCGCGTGGACCAGTTCCACCGGGTCCTCGGCGGCGACGGGGCACCCCTCCTGGTCAATCTGTACGGGCCCACCGAAGCCACGGTCGACGTCTCCGTCCACGTGTGCCCCGCCCCGGACGGACAGGCCGTCACCCGGGTCCCCATCGGGCGGCCGATCGACAACATCGAGCTGCACGTCCTGGACCGGGGCGGCGAGCCGCAGCCCGTGGGCGTACCGGGTGAACTGTGCATCGGCGGCGTCGGCCTGGCCCGCGGTTACCTCGGCCGGCCCGAGCTGACCCGGGAGAAGTTCGTCGACGCGCCCTTCGTCGACGGCGGCCGCATGTACCGGACGGGCGACCTCGCCCGCTGGCTCGGCGACGGCACCCTGGAGTACCTCGGCCGGATCGACGGCCAGGTGAAGATCCGCGGCAACCGCATCGAGCTGGGCGAGGTCCAGGACGCCCTGTCCCGAATACCCGGGGTGCGGGATGCCGCCGTCGTCGACCACACGGCCCCGGGACGCGGCACGTTCCTGGTCGGCCACTACGTGTCCGACGACGACCTCGAAGCGGCCTACCTGCGCGGACAACTGGCCGAAGAGCTCCCCGACGTCATGATCCCGGCGCACTTCCGGCGGATCGGCTCGATCCCCCTGACGCCGAACGGCAAGCTGGACCGGCGCAGGCTCCCCGCCCCCGACGCCGCACCGGCCGGGGAGCCGGGTGCGGCGCCCCGCACCGGGACCGAGGCACTGCTCGCCCGGATCTGGGCCGAGGTGCTCGGCGTCGAGCGGGTCGGCATCCACGACGACTACTACGCCCTCGGCGGCGACTCGCTCCTGATGCTCCGCATCCGTGCGCTGGCCGAACGGCAGGGCATCCACTTCGCCCTGAGCGACCTCGTGCGGCACCCGACGGTGGCGGCCCTCGCGGCGCGGTCCACCGAGGCCTCCGGGCCCGCTGACACACTCCCGCCCTTCGGGCTCGTCCCGCACGTGGACCGGGCGCGCCTCGGGGACGCCTGTGACGCCTTCCCGCTGACCCGGCTGCAGCTGGGGCTCGTCTATCACAGCCGCCGGGACGAGCGCTCCGCCGTCTACCACGACGTCTTCCGGTACCGCCTGGCGATGCGCTGGGACGAGGCCCGCTTCCAGGACGCCTTCGAGCGTCTCGCGGCCCGCCATCCCGCGCTGCGCTCCTCCTTCGACCTCGGCGGCCTGAGCGAGCCGCTGCAGATCGTGCACCCGGGCGTACCGGCCGGCCTGGAGATCGCCGACCTGCGGGGGCGCGGCCCGGACGACGCGGAAGCGGAGATCCGCCGGCACATCGAGGAACGCCGGTTCCACCGGTACGACTTCGAGCGGCCCCCGCTCTACCTGTTCCGGGCCCACGTGCGCGACGAGGCCGTGGACCTGGTGCTCAGCTTCCACCACGCGCTGCTCGACGGAGGCAGCGTCGCGAACCTGCTGCGCGAGCTCCTCCAGGACTATCTGCACACGCTCGGCGCGGACATCCCCGCGGTCCCGGACGGCGAACTTCCCACCCCGGCCCGCCATGTGCGGGCCGAGCGGGAGACACAGGACGACCCCGCCGCACGCGCGCACTGGCAGCAGCGCCTGGCGGGCACGGAGGTGCTGCGGCTCGACGGCTTCGCGCCGGCCGAAGCGCCCCGCGACGAGGCGCAGGTGGTTCATCAGCTCGTGCTGCCCGACGGACTGACCCGGCAGGCCCGGGCCCTGGCCAGGGAGCACGCGCTTCCGCTGAAGTCCGTGCTGCTCGCCGCGCACTGCCTGACGCTGCGGCTGCTCTCCGGACTCGACGACTTCACCACCGGCGTGATCACGCACGGCCGGCCGGAGTGCGCGGACGCGGAGCGCATGGTGGGCCTGTTCCTCAACACGGTCCCGGTGCGTGTGGGCGCGGCCGCGACCGGGGGCAGCCTGCTCGATGTCGCCCGCGAGCTCTTCCGGCAGGAGTCCGCGGGCCAGGCCCACCAGCGCTACCCGCTGAGCGCCATGCAGGCGGACCACGGCGGAAAGCCGGTGCTGCACACCGCCTTCAACTACGTCCACTTCCACGTGCTCTCCGATGTGCTGCGTCTTCCCGACGTCCGCCTGGAGGAGTTCACGACGTGGGAGGAGACCGACTTCCAGCTCCTGGTCAACGCCTTCATGCATCCGAAGGACGGCACGATCGGGCTGCGCGTCGACGGCGACGGCCGCAGCATCACCCCGGCACAGGCGGAGCTGTTCGGGGACACGTACACCGAGGTGCTGCGCCGACTCGTCACCGGGCCCGGGGAGACGCCCGACTTCGCCTTCCTGGCCGAGTCACAGCCGCCTGCCACGCTCACCGCGGCCGCCGACGCGTTCACCGACGACGTCGTGCTGCTCTTCGACCGGCAGGCCGACCGCACCCCCGACGCGTACGCCGTCACCACCGGGGACCGCACCTGGACGTACCGCGAACTGCGTGAGGCCGCCGAGCAGGTGGCCCGCAGGCTCACCGCCCTCGGGGCCCGCCCCGGCGCCCGCGTCGGCATCGCCATGGACCGCTCGCCCGAGACCGTTGCCGCCATCCTCGGCACCGCCAAGGCCGGCGCCGCCTGCGTACCGCTCGACACCGCCTACCCCGAGGCGCGGATCGCCGCCATGGTGGAGCAGGCCGAGCCCTTCCGGATCATCGCCCGCACGGCGGACGCCGCACTCCTGCCGGATCCCGGGCTGCTCCTGGCCGCGGAGTCCCTCTTCGGCCCGTCGCCGGGAACCGCTGACGGCGGTGACCGGGGCGCCCTGCCGGACGCGATCGGCCTCGACAGCACCGCGTACATCCTGTTCACCTCGGGCTCCACGGGCCGGCCCAAGGGCGTCGTGATGCCCCACCGCTCCCTGGCCGCCCTGATCGGCTGGCAGATCCGGGCAGCGAGCGCGTGCGCCGGCCGGACCACCGTGCAGTACGCACCGCTCAGCTTCGACGTCTCCTTCCAGGAGATCTACTCCACCCTCTGCTCGGGCGGCACCCTGCGCCTGGTCACGGAGGAGGAACGACGCGACATGCCGATGCTGCTGCGCCTGCTCGACGAGGCGGACGCGGCGCGGATCTTCCTGCCGTACGTGGCGCTGCAGCAGCTCGCGGAGGCGTCCGGGGCGCTCGGGATCGCCCCGCGTGGGCTGCGCGTGATCGTGTCCTCCGGCGAGCAGCTGAGGGTCACCGACGAGATCCGGGCCCTCGTCGCCGCGCTGCCGGGGGCGATCCTGGAGAACCAGTACGGGCCCACCGAGTCGCACGTGGTGACCAGCCACACCATGACGGGCGACCCGGCCTGCTTCCCGGCACTCGCCCCCATCGGCACCCCCGTCACCGGTGCCGGGGTGCGGGTGCTCGACCCGCTGGGGCGTCCGGTCCCCCTGGGGGTGAAGGGTGAGCTGTTCCTCACCGGGCCGGCCCTCGCCGACGGCTACCTCGGCGCCGCCTCACTGACCGCCGAGCGGTTCGTGCGCATCGCCGGGCCCGAGGGGGAGGTCACCGCCTACCGGACCGGTGACCTGGGCCGCATGCTCCCCGGGGGCGCGCTCGCCTACGCGGGCCGGGCCGACACCCAGGTGAAGATCCGTGGCTACCGGGTCGAGCCCGCCGAGGCCGAGGTCACCCTCATCGGCCTCGCGGCACGCCACCCGCGCGTTGACATCCAGCAGGCCGCGGTGGTGGCCCGGAGCGCGGCGGACGGACGTACCGGCCTGGTGGCCTTCCTGGTCGGCGACGCCGAGCGGACCGATCTGGAAGCCCTGCGCACCGAACTGCGTTCAGCGCTGCCGGAGTTCATGGTCCCGCAGCACTACGAGTGGCTGGCCGCACTGCCCCTGACCCCGAGCGGCAAGCGTGACGACGGAGCGCTGCGGGCCCTCCCGCTGACCCGGCGGACCGCCGGCGACGGCGCGGCGCCCCGGGACGCGTACGAACGAACTCTGGTGGAGATGCTCGGTGACCTCCTCGGTCTTGAACGGATCGGTGTCCATGACGACATCTTCACGCTGGGTGCCACCTCCCTCACCACGATGCGGCTCGTCGTGCTGATCGAGCAGCGGTACGGCGTCTCGGTCCCGATATCCGGCTTCATCACGGCACCGACGGTGGCCGCCGTGGCCGCGCTGCTGCGCTCCGGCGGCGCCACACCCGGCTTCGACCCCCTGGTGCCGATCCGCCGCGGTGGCAGCAGACCACCGGTCTTCCTGGTCCACCCCATGGGCGGCAATGTCCTGTGCTACCTGCCGTTCGCCCGCCACCTGCCGGACGACCAGCCGCTGTACGCCTTCCAGGCAGCCGGCGGGGACCCCGGTACCGAACCCCTGCGCACGATGGCGTCGATCGCCGCCCACTATGTCGCCGCCATGCGCCGGGCCCAGCCCGAGGGTCCCTATGTCATCGGCGGCTGGTCCTTCGGAGGCTTCGTGGCCTTCGAGATGGCGCGACAGCTGCGGGCAGCCGGACAGGAGGTCGGCAAGGTGATCCTCCTGGACACCGTGGCCCTGGGGCCGGCGGATCAGCACAGGGCGTTCACCGACGAGGCGCTGCTCGGCTGGTTCTTCTGGGAACTGCTGCTGCTCGGCCGTGGCGGCGACTCGCCCCTGGAAGCCATCCCGGCCGAACTCCGCACCCTCGAGGAGAAGTTCGACTTCATCGCAGGGGTCGCCGCCGACGAGGGTGTACTGCCCGCAGGCAGCAAGGGCTCCCTCGTCGGACGCCTCTTCAAGGTGTACGAGGCCAACTGGCGGGCGACACAGCACTACCGGCCCGGACCGGTCGCGGACGACGTCACCCTGATCCGGGCCCGTGAACCGCTGCCGCAGGTCCTGCACGCGATGCACGGCGCGGGCAGCACGCAGCACAAGGACCCTGCCAACGGCTGGCGCACCATGACCACCGGCCGGGTGGAGGTCATCCAGGTGTCCGGCGACCACCTCTCCCTCATGGAGGAGCCGCACGTGGCCCGCGTCGCCCGCCTCGTGGCCGAGCTGGCACGGGGCGAGAGGGACGGGAACCCGTCCCCCACCGCCTTCCCGCCCTCTTCCCGCACTGCCAAGAAGGGACACTGACGTGTCACAGCGAACCAGCCCCCGAGCCATCGTGATCGGAGCCGGCATCGGAGGGCTCGCGACCGCCGTGGCCCTGCGCCGGGTCGGCGTCGAGGTGGAGGTCTACGAGCGCGCCCCCGAGCTGCGCCCCGCCGGATTCGGCATCTCCGTGATGAGCAACGCCGTGGCGGCCCTGCGCGCGCTGGGGATCGACCTCGGTCTGGAGAAGCGCGGACAGACCATCCTCCACACCGGGATCATGACCGACCGGGGCCGGACCCTGCGCTCCCTGCCGGTCGAGACCGCCGGTGACCGGCTCGGTGCCCCGAGCGTCGCGATGTACCGGGGCGACCTGCAGGCAGCGCTGCTCGACGCCCTCGGAGGGCTGCCCATCTCGGTGGGAGCGGCCGCGAGCGGCTACGAGATCACCGGGGACGGGGCGCGGGTCCGTTTCGAGGACGGCAGGGAAGCCACCGGCGACATCCTGATCGGCGCCGACGGCATCAACTCCGCGGTCCGCCGCCGGCGTACCGGCGACGACAGCGGCCCGCAGTACGGCGGATTCCTCTGCTGGCTCTCCGTCACCCCCTTCGCCCACCCGAAGATCACCAAGGGGTTCAACGCCCATTACTGGGGTCTCGGAAAGCGCTTCGGCATCCACGACGTGGGCCAGGGCCGCGCCTACTGGTGGGGCACCCTGAACATGCCGGCCGACGCGGCGAGCCGCTGGGACGGGGACAAGGACCAGATCGTGCGGGCCTACTCCGGATGGGCCGACGAGGTGTGCGAGGCCATCTCGACCACCCCGGTCGAGGACATCGTCGCCGTACCGGCGCAGGACCGCCCGTTCCTGGAGAACTGGGGCGAGGGCCCGGTGACCCTCCTGGGCGATGCCGCACACCCCATGCTCCCCAGCCTGGGCCAGGGCGGCAGCACCGCCATCGAGGACGCCGTGGTGCTCGCTCAGTGCCTGGCCGCGGACACGGACGCCGTCGCGGCACTGCGCAGGTACGAGGGCATGCGACGCGAGCGCACCCGGGAAATGGTCGAGGTCTCCCGCAAGTTCGGCGGGTTCGAGCAGCTGGAGAACCCCGCCCTGCGCGTCGTGCGCGACATGTATCTGCGCTACGCGCCTCAGTCCGTTCTGTTCAAGCCCTTCCAGCGGGCCCTGACCCCCCAGCTGCTCGATGACGCGCCGGCGGGCTGACGGAGCTCTCGTCCGGCGCAGGACCCGATAAGCCGCATCCCGGCCCGCCCGGGCCGTCCGACCACCCGAGGAGAACCGATGACCCCGACCGCCGCACGAACTCAGGAGCACCTCGATGCCAGGAGCGTGGTGCACCGCTACCTCCAGGGGCTGCGGGAACGCGACGCGGGGATGATCGCCGACGTCGTCGCCGCCGATGCCGTCTACCGCATACCCGGGAACCATCCGGTGGCAGGGACCTGGACCGGACTGGGGGAGATCGCCGAGAAGTTCCTGATCCCCATGGGCGAGCGCTTCGATCCGGCGGCCGAGTACGCGGTCGACGTCCTGCACGTCATCGCCGAGGGCGACGAGGTCTCGGTCGAGTGCGTCACCAGGGCCACGACCCGGGGCGGGGCCCCGTATGTCCTGGACATCAGTGCGCAGTTCACCGTCAGGGAGGGCAGGATCCGGAGCATGCGGGAGTACTTCGACACCGAGTACTTCGCCCGCACTCTCTTCGGCGAGGTCTGAGGTGGATTCGCTCCGGCCCCGGACCGCTCCGTCCGGGGCCGGGCCGATTCCGGGCATGCCGGGTGACCTGGCGCCGGAGCAGCTCACGCACCGGCTGGGCATCGAGGTCAAGGAGTGGTCCGCGGAGCGGGTGGTCGCCACCATGCCCGTGGCCGGGAACCGCCAGCCGTTCGGTCTGCTGCACGGGGGCGCGAGTGCCGCGCTCGCCGAGACGCTCGGCTCGCTCGCCGCTGCCGCCTACGTGGGCTCGGACGGGATGCTGGTCGGCGTGGAACTGAACTGCACGCACCACCGGGCGGTCCGCGAGGGGCTCGTCACGGGCGTCTGTGAACCGCTGCACCAGGGGAACCAGATCGCCACCTACCAGGTGACGATCACGAACGACAGCGGGCGGCCGGTCTGCACCGCACGCCTGACGTGCCTGCTGCGCAGGGGTACGGCCGCGCAGCGATGACCCCGGCCGGCGGCGGTGGCGCGGATTCCGGCCGCCCACCGCCGCCCAGCGGGGCGGGGCCAAGGGCTGTCCCGCAATTCCTGGCGGGCGCGCGACGACAGCTACGGCACCTCTCCGCGTTGTCGCAACGCCCGAATACGTCCAGTATGCGGGCGCCTCTCCGCCTTGCGACGCACCGCATCTGACGCCGCGCGCTGATCCACCAAGAATTGCGGGACAGCCCTTAGGGTCGCCGCGCCGCGATCAGCCGCATGCCGAGGGCGGGGTCCTCCCACGCGGACCGCACATGGCCCAGGCCCGCAGCCCGGAGCAGCCCCTCGACCTCCCCGTCCGCCAGTGCCGTCCCGCCCGCGACGGCGAGGCCCAGGCGTGCCACGGCGGCCCCGAGGGGGCGCTTCGGTGCGAGCGGGCACGGCAGGACGATCCAGCCGCCGGGCATCAGCGCAGCGGCCGCGGCCCCGACAGCCCGGCGCAGATCATCGCCCGGCAGCCCGCCGAGGGGCAGCCAGGCGAGAGCGAGCCGGTCGTCCTCCTCGAAGCCGTCCGGGTCGCCGGGCCGTATCCGCACCTGCCCGTCGACCGTGGGCAGCGGCAACTGCTCCGGTTCCAGCGCGAGTATCGGTACCCAGGGGATCTGACGCGCCAGTTCGACGGCGGACCGGGCGCCGTCACCGGCCGCACAGCCGATCCTCGCACCGGGCAGATCGAGCATCGCCGGCAGCCCTTCCAGCTGTCCCAGCAGGGAGTTGACGAGCACATCCGCAAGAATCGGCGCCTCGCCGCCGCATCCGGGCGCCGGCGCACGCGTCACCGTCCCGGACCGCAGCCGGTCACCACCGTCCACCGCGCGCAGCAAGCGTGCGGCGAACGCGGAGGCGCGCGGGCCACCGACGAGGACACGCTCCAGGCCTTCGGCGGCCGCGTAGCGGCCCTCGTCGTCCCGCCTCACCAGGGCGGTGTCCGCCAGAACCTCCAGCAGCCCTTCGGCGAGACCGACGGGCAGCCCATCGGCGGCCTCCTTCGCCGTGCACGGTCGGAGCAGCCGGGCGAACAGCCCGGTCCGCCACGCGACGGCGCAGGCCAGGAACGCCCACGCCCCGGCTGCCGCCTCCGCGAGCTGCCCGTCGAGGAGACCCGCCGGTCCCCGCGGCATCGTCTCGGGTGCCGTCCCGTGACCGACGGCTGTCCACAGCGTGTGGGCGCGGCCGAGCAGCGCGGCGAGCTGCTCGCGGGGGCCCGGCCCGGCGGATGCGAGGCCGGCCGCCGACAGCACCTCGCCCACGGGGCCCGCGTATGCGCCGGCACCGTCGTACGCGGCCGCGGCGTGCAGGGCCCACCAGGAATCCGCCAGCCGGGCGACGGCGCGCTCGGCGGCCTCCTGGCGCACCCGCTTCCCCTCCAGGCCGACGATCGAGCGCTGGCCCAGCTGGATGAGGAGCGTCTCCTGGGATCCCTGGCCAGAGATCAGGCCCAGGACGTCACGCATGAAGCGTTCCCAGGGGAAGGTGGCCATGTACGCCTCGCCGCCCTGCAGACCCATCACCAACTGGCCCACGCGCAGCGCGCTTTCGGCCGTCTGGTGCTTGGCCACGGTGGCGAGCTCGTCGAAGTGCGGGTCGCGGTCGGCCGAGCGGGTGCCGTCGAGCGCCCGGTAGACGCTCGCGCGGGCGCTCTGCAGCAGCATGTGCATCTCACCGACCGAGCGCTCCACGTTGGTGTGGTCCAGGACCGGGCGCCCGCCGCGCCTGCGTGTGGCCAGGGCCTCCACGCAGTTCTCGACCACCGCGTCCAGAGCGCCGAGCACCCCGCACGCACTCATCGTGCGGCGGATACGCGCGTACGTGTTGAGTTCGCTGAGCGCGTCGGCGCGCCACACGAGCCGCCACTGAGGCAGCCGCACGTCGTGCAGGAGCACCTGGCCCAGGCCCATCGTGTGCAGCCCCATGGTGTCCATGGGGACCGGCGTGACACCCGGATCGTCCTTCTCGACGACGAAGGCGAGCATGTCGTTGGACGCCTCGTCGCGCAGGAACAGGATGAACAGGTCGGCGAAGGCGGCCCCGGCGAGGAAGCGCTTGGCGCCGTTGAGCACCCATGTGCCGCCTTCGAGGCGTGCCGTGGACGTGTAGTCGTACGGGTCCCGGCTCTCGTAGGCGCCCTGTACGCCGAAGCGCCGGCCGGCCACCAGGTCCGGAACGTAGCGTTCGATGAGCTCCGGTGTGCCGCTGGACAGGATCAGCTCGGTGATCTCGACGGTGATGTCGAGCAGTACGGCGAAGCCGGGATCGAGCGAGAGGCGGGCGATCTCCTCGACCACCACACCCCAGGCGAGCTTGTCCCGTCCGTCGCCCCCTGCGTCGACCGGCAGCGAGAACCGCATCAGGCCGAGATCGCCCGCCTGCTCGAACACGCCTTTGTCGAGCGGCCGACGCCCGTGGTTGCGGAAGTGGGAGCCGGGGTTGGCGTTGTCCAGTACGAAGCCCGCGAACCTGCGCCGGGCCTCGCGCCGGACCTGCTCCACCTGTGCGTCGAGCGTGCTGTGCGGCCCGTGGCGCTCCTCGCCGCCCCGGTTCATGACATCGGCGGCGCGGGCCCGGGCCGTCACGCGGACGCCCCGGCCACGGCGTCCGGGACCGGCGTGGCCGTCGCGTCGTGCTCCAAGGCACGGACGAGGCCCTCGACGGTGTCCTCGCCGAGGAAGCGTTCCAGCGGCACATAGGCACCGGTGTGTTCCTCGACCTCCACGGAGAGCTGGGCCGCGGTGAGGGAGTCGATGCCCATCTCGCCGAGCGGCTGGTCGGCCGGGAACGGTCCGTCGAGGCCCAGCAGGTCTGCGATCAGCGACGAGAGCCAGATGCCGAGGGGCTCGGCGGAGGGGTCCGAAGGGTCGATGCGCGCGGTGGTGATGGCGTACTCCTAGCGTCGCTCGGGCGTGGGATCACGGTGTTGCGGTGCGAGCCGCTGCGGCACGAGTGAGAACGCCAGGTCGTCGTCGTCGAGTTCGCCGAGCCGGCGCACCAGCAGTTCCTCGGCCGCCGGGTCGGAAGGGACCGGCAGGCCGAGCCGGGCCACGACGCGGCGCAGTGCGAGCGAGAGCCAGGCCCGCTCGGTGGCCAGGCCGCCGAGCGCCGAACGGCGCCGGAGCCAGGTGTGCACGCAGCAGGCCCCCGCGTGCACCAGACAGTGCCTGCGGGCAGCCTCGTAGGCCTCGGCCGTCCGCAGGGTGCCGAGACCGGCGAAGGCCGTCCGGGTCTCGTCACGGACCTTCAGGAGCGTCCGGGCCAGGCCGGCGAGCTCAGGGTCGCCGGCCAGCTCCTCGACCGCCTCGTCGAGGAGGTCGACGACCTCGTCGGCGCCGCCGAAGGTGAGTGAGGGGCGCAGCTCCCGCGGTGCGGGCGACACCACCGGCTCGCCGAACCCGAAGAGCGTGGGGAGCGGCAGCGCCGCGGGCGCCCTGCGGCGGCGTGCCGCGCCGGCCAACTGGGCCCTGACCGTATCCAGCTGGACCAGCTCGGTGCCCTCGAACACCGGGGTGATCGCCACATCGCGCAGCAGCTTCTGGAAGGCGCCGCCGGCCACTCCTTCGCGCAGGTGGGCCCGTGCGCTGAGGACCTCCGCGCAGGCGTTCACGGTGTCCACGCACAGACCCGGCACCACGTACTTGGCCACCGCGGACCAGAGTGCCATGCGCTGTCGTGCCACATCGAGCCCGCGCGCGGCGGCCAGCCCGGTGCACTCCGCGACCAGCAGATCGGCGAAGCCACGGGCGAGCAGGGAGCGCACCGGGGCCATCGCGAGGGCCGGCCGGCCGTAGAGCATCCGCCCACGGGCGTGGCGCAGCGCGATCCGCAGTGCCGTGTCGGCCGCGCCGAGGCTGCTCGCACCGACCAGGGTCCGGGTGAACTGCAGCATTCCGGAGACCATCTCGATGCCGCGGCCGGGCCGGCCGAGCAGGGCCCCGGCGCCGACCCGGCAGCCGCTGAGCGCGAAGCCGCTCAGGTCATGGCCGCGCAGACCGTGGGTGCGCACCTTCTCGAGCCGCTTCACCGCGTCGCCGCCGAGGGCGTCGAAGTCGAGCAGGAAGAGTCCGTACGAGGGGTCGGACGCGGCAAGGACGGTGGCGAACGAGGAGCGCCGGCCGTTGCCGACCAGCCACTTCTCTCCGTCGAGCACATACCCGCCGGGAGCGGGGACGGCACGGGTGCCGGTGGCGAGCAGATCGCTGCCCGCCGCCTCCTCGCTGATGCCGGCCGTGCCCCAGGCGCGGCCGAGGACGAGCTCGGCGACCCTGCGCCGCTGTGCGTCGTCGCCCCAGACCCATACCGGTGTCGCGGCCAGGAGCGTCGACCCGAGGCCGACGGAGACCGCCAGATCACGGCGCGAGGTCGCGCGCACGACGGCCATCAGCGACTCGAAGGAGCCGAGACGTCCGCCTTCGGAGACGGGGACCAGATGCCGGTGCAGGCCGGCCGCCCAGGCTGCCTCGTAGGCCGCGGTGGGCTCCGCGTCGAGCTCGTCGGCGCGCACCCCTTCGGCGAGCGAGAATCCGCCGCCCGGGTCGAAGGGACAGCCGAGCGCCTGCTCGAGCCGTGCCGCAGCGGCGAACGTGGGCAGCGAGCCCTCGGGCCCGGGAGCCGGTGGGGCGTCCAGGAGGGTCATATCTGTTCCACCACAACGGCGTACGGTCCGCCGTCCTCGTCCCCGGCGAGCCGCAGCTCATGCACGAACGCGAGCCCTTCGCCGGTCCCGTGGGCGGTGGTGCGGACCTGTATCAGATCCCACAGCTGTCCGGCCCGCAGCCAGCTCACGTCCACTCGGCGCAGCGGCGCGGCCAGTGCGCGACGCAGCCCGGGGACTGCCTTGCCGTGCCGCATGACGAGTTCCTCGCGCGCCCCGGCGGCGAACCCGAGCGTCTCGGCCCAGTACCACTGGTCGGCGACCTCGCAGTGATGGCGGTGCACACGGAACTGTGTCTCACCGACGGCGAGTTGATCGTCCTCCCGTTCGAACCCGGCGCCCAGCGCGCGTACCTGCGAGCGGTGGGGAGTGCGTTCGATCTCGTCGTCGTGGAAGGCGGTGACGAGTGCCTCGGGCAGTGACCGTGGTGCGCCGGAGAGCGCCTCGTCGCCGCTGAGCCGCAGGGGCACCGACGCGGCCCGTGTGCGCACCGCGACACCGGCCGGGCCTTCGAGTGTCATCTCCACCTCCAGCTGCGAGGCGCGCGGGCCGCGGACGCGCGCGGTCACATCGACGAGCACCTCGTCGGCGTCGAGGAAGCGCAGCGGGTGTACGTACTCCAACTGCCATGACCACAGCACGAACCCCACCTGGTGCTCGTGCACCAGGGTGCGGTGGCTGCACACGTGGTCGCGCATCCAGCGGGTGCCGGCCTGGAAGGCGAGCCGCCCGACCGCGGTGGGCTGCAGCTGGACCGGGGTGAAGAGGCTCGCGTCGAGTACGGCCTCGTAGGTGGAGCTGCGCGGCATCGCGGCCTAGCCCCCGGAGACGGCGGTGACGATGTCGACCCGGTCGTCCTCGGCGGCGGTACGGTCCAGTTCGCTCTTCGTGAGCCGCTCGCCGTTGAGGGCGATCAGATGCGTCGGGCGCACCTCTCCCATCCGGTCGAGCAGCACCTCGCCCAGGTTGGGGTAGCGCTCGGTCAGCGCGGTCAGTCCGGCCCGCACGGTCTTTCCGCCGACCTCGATCTCGTTCTCGTACTCCGTGAAGCGGAGCAGGACGCCCCTGACCTTGATGATCACCGGCCGGTCCCTTCGTCGATGCGGTCCTGTTGTCTGCCGCCGGAGTCCGGCGTCCGTCCGTGCCGGTCGGGCGCCTGCCACCGGGCTAGCTCCTGGAGGTCGCCGGCGAGGTAGTCCCGGCGCGCCAGCCAGCGCTGTACCTTTCCGCTGGAGGTCTTGGGGATGCTCCGCGGCGCCGTCAGGACGACGGCGTGCGGCGGAACGCTCAACTCCCGTGATACCGCCCGCCGGATGCCGTCGACGGCGGCCCGGTGCCCTTCCTCGTCGCCGGTGTCGGCCTCGTAGACCACCACCAGGCGCTCGGTGCCTCCCGCGGCGTCCTCCACCGCGAACGCGGCACCGCAGTTGCGGCGGATTCCGGGTACCTCGGCCTCGCAGACCCGCTCGATGTCGGTCGGATCGAGATTGCGGCCGTTGACGATGA
This sequence comes from Streptomyces sp. NPDC005761, assembly GCF_040630635.1. NCBI lineage: Bacteria > Bacillati > Actinomycetota > Actinomycetes > Kitasatosporales > Streptomycetaceae > Streptomyces > Streptomyces sp. NPDC005761. The sequence goes on from NZ_JBEXXX010000001.1 coordinate 244,016, forward strand.
CCAGGTCCTTCAGACGCCCTGCCACGAAGAGTTCACCGCTCCGGACGAACCCGAGGTCACCGGTCCGCAGATACGGCCCGTCCCCGGTCGTCGTCCTCGCGCCGAACGTCTCGGCACTCTCCCGCGGCCGTTGCCAGTAGCCGTCGGCGACACCGGGGGAGTCGACCCAGATCTCACCGACCGCGTCGTCATCGAGCGCCTCGTGGGTGACCGGGTCGGCGATCAGCAGCCGGGTGTCGGGGCCCGGGTGGCCGCAGCTCACCACCGACCGGGAGCCCTGGGCCGGCCCGGCGGGGGTCGCCGTGCCACGCGTCTCGAGCTCGTCCCGGACGACGTCCACCGAGCGCCAGCCGTCCAGCGGCTTGCTGCCGGTCACGAACAGGGTGGCCTCGGCGAGGCCGTAGCAGGGGCAGAAGGACTTGTCCCTGAAGCCGCTCGGTCCGAAACGCTCGGCGAACCGGGCCATCGTCTCGGGGCGCACCGGCTCGGCGCCGGTGAAGGACAGCTCGACGCCCGACAGGTCGAGGCCTGCCACATCGGCGTCCGTCGCCCGGCGTACGCAGAGGGCGTACGCGAAGTCCGGGGCGCCGGTGATCGTCGCACCGTACCGGGACAGCATGCGCAGCCAGGCCATGGGGCGGCGCAGGAAGGTGACCGGCGACATGAGTGTCACCGGTATGCCGGCGTACAGCGGGGTGAGGATGCCGCCGATCAGACCCATGTCGTGGTACGGGGGCAGCCAGAGGCCTCCCGAACTGCCCGGGTGGATCCCGAACCCGCGCGCGATGTCACGGCAGTTGCTCAGCAACTGGGCATGGCTGAGCATGACGCCGCGCGGCAGCGCCGTCGAACCGGAGGTGTACTGGAGCAGTGCGAGCCGGCCGGGACGGATCCCCGGAACCGGCCCTTCGGCGCCGGCGTCCGGTCCGGCCGGCGCGTCGGTCGCGATCAGGCGGGGAGCCCGGCCGTCGAGCGTGGTCGCCAGCCAGTCCGCCATCAGCGGTGCGAGGTCCGAGGTGGTCAGGACGACATCGGAGCCGGTGTCCCGGATGATGGCGGCCAGCCGCGGCAGGGTGCGCGCCAGGCGGGTCGGATCCGGCGGGAACGCGGGCACCGCGGGCACGCCCGCGTAGAAGCAGCCGAACAGGCCCGCGAGGTAGTCGAGGCCCGGCGCGAAGAGCAGCAGCGCCGGATCGGGCCGCCCCTGGGTGGTGGCCAGAATGCGGGCCGCGACTATCAGCGCACGCCGGTGGAGCTCGGCGTAGGTGATCTCCTCGGCCGATTCGTCCTCACCGACGAATCGGTAGGCGACGACATCGGGCTGCCGGAGGGCCCGTTCGTGCAGCAGCGACGCGAGATCGGGGTCACCGACAGGAGACACCGGGAGCCTGTTCCGCCGGGAGCGACGCCCACTTGCCGGACTTCCCCAGCCAATCCTCGCCGTCGGGCAACGGCGCCACGCGTGTGGTGGCCAGGGGCAGTTCGGCCGAGAGCCGGGCGTTCCACTCGAGTGCCGGTGCGAGCTCGGGGGGCAGTTCGTCCTCCGGGTAGATCGCGTCGGCGGGGCACGCCTCCACGCAGTTCCCGCAGTCGATGCACTCCTCGGGATCGATGACGAGGAACGTCCCGCCTTCGCGGAAGCAGGCGACGGGGCAGTAGGTGATGCACTCCGTGAACTTGCAGTGGACGCACTGCTCGGTGACCACGTGTGTCACGGCAGGTCCTTCACTGTCTCGTCCGGTGTCCCGGTCCGCCCCGCGAGGGCCGCCGCGAGCTGCTCGGCATGCCGGTCCACGAAGCGGTGTCCCGCGTCGAGACCGAGTTCATAGGCCTTGACCAGGCCCTCCGGGGTTGCCGCGGCATAGTCGACGCCCAGCGGCTTGAGGTCGTCGTCCGGTTTGACCACCAGGACCCGGGCCCCGGCCAGGACGGAGCCGTCGGCGATCTCCTCGGAGGCGTACAGGTCACGGAAGAGCGGGAAGGGGTCGCTTCCGATCGCGATCAGCGTGGTCACACCCTTGGCCGCGACCTCGCGCGCCGGACAGGCGCAGGTGTACGACGCGTCGACGTAGGCCTCTCCGTCGACCTCGGCGGGAACCGCCCAGGCATGCAGCATCCGGGTCGACGCGTAGGAGACCGCGTCGTAGTTGTCCGGCGTCAGCCGGGGCTCCCCACCCCCGGCCACGGCGTGCGAGGAGAACACGGTCGCGGCCAGGTTCTCCTCGACCCAGCTCCGGTCCCCGGTGAAGATGTTGCGCAGGAGCTGCTTGCCGAGCGCCTTGGCCTCGGGCCCCTGGGTGACCTTCGCGGCCTCCGCGTTGGTGACCTTGCTGGTGGCCAGGAGGAACTCGGGGGCCCCGGGGCGGAAGAGGCCCTCGCGCAGCCCGGGGCCGTACTCCTTGATGCTGTCGAGCGCGACGGTGCTCATGCCCTTCTCGGCGGCAGCAGCGGCGGCGCCGAGCCAGTAGTCCACGCCGACCTCCCGCGCCCGGCCGGTCGCGGCGAGGCCGCCGGAGAGCCCGGAGGACGAGGCGGTGCCGTACACGTGCGCGCGCAGTCCGAGTTCCTCGAAGGCGGACAGCACCCCGTGGCCGTACACGCCCTTGAGCATTCCGGAGGCGACGGCGATCCCGATGCGCTCCGTGGTGTCTGCGTCGGTCATGGCAGCAGCCCCTCCTCGGACTTCGGTGCGGCGGCGGGCGCGGCCGTGGAGCAGTCCGTCAGGAGCTGCGCGTCGATCAGGCCGTCCAGATGGTCCTTGATCCACTGGTTCGGGCCGGGGCCCGTGTCGACCACTTCGCCCGTGCGGGAAGGGGGGTGCGTGAGCGTCATACCGACCTCCAGGGGGAGAGTTGACTGAGCAGACGTTAGCACGACCGTCCGTATAGTTTTCTAGTCCCGGCGAGGGCGGTGGAGGCTAAATGTGAGCGAACGATCGTGCTAACATCTCGCGGCATGGTGATCGATCTGGAGGGCGTGGAATGGATCCCGCTGCGGCAACCGTCAGTGCGGCCCTGAGTGACCGGGGTGAAGAGGTGTTCGACCTCTTCCGCCGGCCGCAGGGGCGCAGCAGGACCCGGCCCGACGAGCGGACGGCCATCGAAAGCGCGCGGACCAGCGAGCTGGCCGTCAACGGCAAGGTCGCGGTCGTTTACCGCTGGGGCAGTGGCGAGCGCCCGGTGCTGCTCGTCCACGGATGGGAGTCGCGGGCATCGCGCTACGCGAAGGCCGTAGCCCGGCTGCTGGAGCTCGGGTACAGCCCGGTGTCCTTCGACGCGCCGGGGCACGGGGAGGCGACCGGTGACTCCACCACCCTGCTGGAGTACCGCGACATCATCACGGAACTCCATCGTGTGCATGGGGAGTTCGAGGCCATAGTGGCGCACTCGTTCGGGGCCACCGCGACCTTCTTCGCCCTGCAGCACGGGGTGCGCGCGGGCCGGATCGTGGCGATCAGCACGGTTCCCGACTTCACGTATCTCGTCGACGCCTTCAGCGCCGGGATGGGCCTCGAAGCGCACATCAAGGAGGAGCTGCGAGGGCGCATCGAACGGGATGTGTATCCGGGGGAGGCGGACATGTGGACCCGCTTCTCGGTCTTCCACGAGTCCGCGAGCGTGCGGGTCCCGCTCCTCGTCATCCATGACGAGGAGGACGGCATGGTCGACGCCGGCCAGGGGAGGCGGGTGGCCGAGGCCTTCGGCGACCGGGCCCGACTGGTCACCACCCGCAGATTCGGGCACCGGCGCATCCTCGGCGCCCCCCAGGTCGTCGCGGAGATAGCGAAGTTCATGACCTCCGGGGTCACGGAGGACGGGCGCAAGAGCGAAGTGGGAGCGGGATGAGCGGAATACTCGCGGGCAAGCGCATTCTGGTGACCGGGGTCCTGATGGAGTCCTCGATCGCCTTTCACACGGCCCGGCTCGCGCAGGAGCAGGGCGCCGAGGTGGTACTCACCGGGTACGGCCGGCTCAGCCTGGTCGAACGCATCGCCAAGCGGCTGCCCCGGCCGGCGCCGCTGATCGAACTCGACGTCCAGAACGAGGGGCACCTGGAGAGCCTCGCGGAACGGATCAGGGAGAGCGTCGGTCAGGACGCCCGCCTCGACGGCGTGGTGCACTCCATCGCCTTCGCGCCGCAGGACGCGCTGGGGGGCAACTTCCTGGAGACCGGCTGGGGCTCCGTCGCGACCGCTGTGGAGGTGTCCGCGTACTCGCTGAAGGCCCTGGCCGTGGCCTGTCTGCCGCTCATGGAGGAGCGGGGCGGGTCGATCGTGGGGCTGGACTTCGACGCGCAGACCGCCTGGCCCGCGTACGACTGGATGGGCGTGGCCAAGGCGGCCCTCGAGTCCACCTCGCGCTACGTCGCCCGGGATCTCGGGCCGCGCGGCATCCGCTGCAACCTGGTTGCGGCCGGGCCGGTCAAGACGATGGCGGCCAAGTCCATCCCCGGGTTCGAGACCTTCCGCGAAGTGTGGAGCACGCGATCGCCCATCGGCTGGGACCTGTCCGACCCCGAGCCGGCGGCCCGTGGGGTCGTCGCGCTGCTCTCGGACTGGTTCCCCCGCACGACGGGTGAGATCGTGCACGTCGACGGAGGGGTGCACGCCATGGGGGCGTGAGCCGGAGGGCGTCCCGGCCTCCGCCGGGTCAGGGGGCGGGGAGCAGGGACGCGTCGGTGGCCACGCCGCGCAGGCGGCTGAGGATGCCGTTGGCCGCCTTGTCGTAGCAGGTGAACTCGTTGTGCAGGACGGACTCGGCGTTCGCCATCTCCATCAGCGCGACGAGCTCGAACACGAGCTGGGGCGCGTCGGTCCCCTCCTCGACCTCGCCCGACTGCTGCGCCTCGCGCACGGTCTGTTCGACGAAGGTGAACCAGTTGGTGCGGGCGGCTGCGAGCGTGTCGTGGACCTTGCCCTCGCGGGCGTCGTACTCGGCCGAGACCGAGTAGAAGAAGCAGCCGCCCGGGAAGACCCGCTCTCGTGAGTAGTCGAGCCAGCCGGCGCAGACCCGCCACAGGCGATCGAGCCCCGGTGGCAGGTCGCGGGCCGGCTGGACGACATGCTCCAGGTAGACCTTGATGGCTGCCCGGACCGTGGCGAGCTGCAGGTCCTCCTTGGAGCCGAACAGGGCGAACACGCCGCTCTTGCTGAGCTTCAGCTCGGTCGAGAGCCGTCCCAGCGAGAGGCCCTCCAGGCCCTCGACGGAGGCGATCTCCACGGCGCGTTTGAGGACCAGCTGACGCGTCTGGTTCCCGCGCGCGATCCGCCCGTCGGTGTGTGTCTCTGCCATGCCCTGCCTGCCAATCCCCTGGGCCAGACCCTCATGGTGCCGCCGCCCGAGAGTTCAGTGTACCGAGTAAGTAGACGACCGTGCGGTCAGTATGTAAGGGTGTAGATGGACGAACGATCGTGCGGTCAGTTCGCTGTCCGTGGTGCCGTGCTGGGGGAAGGAACAACGGATGGCTGGGCCGGCTCGCTCCATGGTCGACGTGCTGCTCTCGCAGGCCTCGCTGCAGCCCGAGAAGGTTGCCTTCCGCTTCCTGGCCACAGGCGACTGCGACGGTGAGGTCCAGGAGTGGACCTATGGCCGCCTGGGCCGGCGTGCCCGGGCCATCGGCGGCTACCTGCAGGAGCGTGGCCTCGCCGGATCCCGGGCCGTTCTGCTCTACCCGCCCGGCCTCGAGTTCATCGGCGCCTACCTCGGCTGCCTGTCGGCCGCGGTCGTCGCGGTGCCGGGGCTGCCGCCGCAGGGGCGGTCGCAGAACCACCGTGCCCTCAGGCGCGTACGGCGCATGATCGCCGACGCGGACGCCGAGGTGATCCTGGGCACCAAGCAGATCATCGCCGGGCTCGGTGCCATGTCCGAGCATCTGCCGGAGCTGGACGCCGCTCTCTGCATCGCCACGGAGGACATCCCGGACGAGGCAGGGGACTCCTGGCGCGCGTGCGACCTCGCGCCGGACTCGGTGGCCTTCCTGCAGTACACGTCGGGCTCCACCACCGCGCCGCGCGGAGTGATGGTGACCCACGGCAATCTGATGGACAACCAGCGCATCCTGTCCCAGGGCATGGGGCACACACCCGAGACGGTCGAGGAGTGGGGAGGGGAGCTCTACGTCAGCTGGCTCCCCGTCTACCACGACCTCGGGCTCATCGCTCCCGTACTGAACAACCTCTACATGGGCGGGACCTCCACGCTCTTCTCGCCGCTGTACTTCCTGCAGCAGCCCGAGCGCTGGCTGACCGCGATATCGCGGTACCGGGCGCACACCAGCGGGGGACCCAACTTCGCGTACGAGCTGTGTCTGCGCGATGCCACCCCCGCGCTCCTGGACCGCCTCGATCTGAGCCGGTGGCGGGTGGCCCTCAACGCCGCCGAGCCGGTACGGGCCACGACGTTGCGGCGCTTCGCCGACACCTTCGCCGCGGCCGGGTTCCGGCCCGAGGCGCTGCACCCGGGCTACGGGCTCGCGGAGGCGACACTGATGGTGAGCGGAGGACCGGTGGGCCGGGAGCCGAGGACGGCCGGACGGCCCGGTTCCGGAGCGTCGTCGGGTGGCGGGGCAGGCGGGGAGCTGGTGAGCTGCGGTCCGCCGGGCGCGGGCCTGACCGTGGTCATCGCCGACGGCGAGCGGCAACTGGAGTGCGCCGAGGGCGAGATAGGCGAGGTCTGGGTCGCCGGGGAGAGCGTCACCGACGGCTACTGGCGCAATGTGCGGGCGACCCGCGAGGTGTTCCAGGCCGCTCTGAAGGACGGCAGGGGCGGCTTCCTGCGCACCGGCGATCTGGGCTTCATGCGGGACGGGGAGCTGTACGTCACCGGCCGTCTCAAGGACCTGCTGGTGATCGACGGGCGCAATCACTACCCCCAGGACCTGGAACTGTCGGCGGAGACGGCCCATCCCGCGATCCGGCCGGGCTGCATCGCCGCGTTCTCCGTCGAGGACGGGACGGGCGGCGAACACCCCGTCGTCGTCGCGGAGACGACGGCGACGACGGCGGCCCGGTGCGCCGAGGTCGAAGCGGCGGTGCGCGGCGCGGTCGGTGAGGCCCACGGCCTTTCGCTCCGGCAGGTGGTCCTGATCCGTCCCGGCACCATCCCCAAGACATCCAGCGGCAAGATCCAGCGCAAGGCCTGCAGGGCGGCCTATGCCGAGGGAACCCTCGCAGCCGCTGAAGCCGCCGCGGAGCCGCCGTCGGCCGCCGGTCCGATGTCCTAGGCCGGGTCCGCGAGGTCTCACCCGGCCCGCGACGTCCGGCACGCACCGCAGAATCCCGGGACCGGACCTGAGCATCCCGGGACCGAGCCTGAGCATCCTGAGACCGAGCCTGCGAAGACGGTTGCCCCCATGCCTGCGAAGAAGCCTGTCGAGTCCCCGGCCGAAGCACCCCTGAGCACACCGTCCGAGAGTCCGGCCGGTCCGGACGTACGCCCCCTCGCCGACTCCACGCCCGAAGGCATCGAGGCATGGCTGGCGGACGCCGTCGCCCGTACGGCCGGTATCGAACCGGCACAGGTCGGGCGGGACCGGCCCATGGCCGACTTCGGTCTCGGATCACGGGAACTGGTGACCCTGGGCGCGCGCCTCTCCCGGGCTCTGGGCCGACCGCTGGACCCGACACTCGTCTACGACCACCCCACCATCACCTCGATCGCCCGGGCGGTGTCGCTCGACGGGCCCGGCCCGCCGCCGGGGCCGTACACGGCCGTGCCGGCCACGGCCGTGCCGGCCACGGTGCGGGAGACCCCCGGGGCGGGGCCGGCCGCCGGGTCGCCCGAGGCCGACGCGGTGGCGATCGTCTCGATGGCCTGCCGCTTTCCCGGGGCGGAGGATCCGCAGGCCCTGTGGCGAGTGCTGACCGCCGGAGTGGATGCCGTCGCGGACGTGCCCGCCGGCCGCTGGGACGCCGAGGCACTCCACGACCCGGACCCGGAGGCCCCGGGCAAGGCGTACTCCCTGCGGGGCGGATTCCTCGACGGCATCGACCGCTTCGACGCGGAGTTCTTCGGGATCCCGCCCCGGGAAGCGGCCGCGATGGACCCCCAGCAGCGGCTTCTGCTGCAGACGGCCTGGGAGACGATCGAACGGGCGGGGATGCTGCCCGCGGCCCTGAACGGCAGCTCCACCGGCGTCTACGCAGGCCTGTACGGGAGCGGATATCTGGGCGGGGCCGGGATGGAACACCTGGACGGGTACGTCGGCACCGGTACGTCGTCCGCCGTGGCCTCCGGCCGGATCGCGTACCACCTCGGCCTGCAGGGGCCGGCCCTCACGGTCGACACCGCGTGCTCCTCCTCGCTCGTCGCCCTGCATCTGGCGGCACGGGCGCTGCTCGACGGCTCGTGCGACCTGGCCCTGGCCGGTGGTGCGACGCTGATGGTCAGCCCGCGCGGCCATGTCGAGTTCAGCAGGCTCCGCGGGCTGTCGGCGTCCGGGGAGTGCCGGCCGTTCGCCCACGACGCCGACGGTGTCGTGTGGGGTGAGGGCTGTGGTCTGGTGCTCCTGAAGCGGCTGAGCGACGCCCGGCGCGACGGCGACCGGGTGCTCGCTGTCGTCAAGGGAACCGCCGTCAACCAGGACGGTCGCAGCCAGGGGCTGAGCGCCCCCAGTGGCCCGGCACAGGAGCGAGTGGTCCGGGCCGCGCTCGACGCCGCGGGCCTGCGGCCGGGTGACCTCGACTACGTCGAGACGCACGGCACGGGCACCCCCTTGGGCGACCCGATCGAAGGCCGGGCGCTGGCCCGGGTCTTCGGCTCCGACCGCCCCGCGGGCCGGCCGCTCGCCGTGGGGTCGCTGAAGTCCAACATCGGCCATGCGCAGGCCGCCGCGGGCATCGGAGGCGTCATCAAGACGGTGCTGTCGTTGCAGCACGAACGGCTTGCGGCCTCGCTGCACGCCGAGACCCCGACCGAGCAGATCGACTGGGCGGCAGGCGGCCTCGAGCTGTGCGGCCGTGCACGGCCATGGCCGCGCGGCACCCGGGTCCGCCGCGCGGGGGTGAGCGCCTTCGGGATCAGCGGCACCAACGCCCATGTGATCGTCGAGGAGGCACCGGAGGACCTGACCCCGTCCGGCGAGAAGCCGAAGGCCCCTGAGCGGTCCGTCACGCTGTTCCCCGTATCGGCCCGCACCCTGCCCGCGCTGCGCGGCCAGGCCGAGCGGCTCCTGGACGCTCTGGCAGCGGACCCACAGCTGCCGTTGCCGGCCCTGGCCCGTACCCTCGCGCATCACCGTACGCACTTCGAGCACCGCGCGGTCGTCGTGGCGCGACAGCGCGAGGAATTGCTGGCCGGGCTGCGCGCACTGGCCGCCGGACAGCCCGCGCCGGAGCTGGTCACGGGGCCTCGGCAGCCGTCTGCCCCGGGCAAAGTGGCCTTCGTCTTCCCCGGTCAGGGGAGCCAGTGGACCGGGATGGCGCGTGATCTGCTCGACCGGTCCCCGCTGTTCGCCGACGAGATCGACCGGTGCGACGCGGCGTTGCGCCCGCACACCGGGTGGTCCGTCCTCGCGGTGCTGCGGGGCGACGCCGGAGCGCCGTCCCCGGACCGGGTCGATGTCGTCCAGCCGGCGCTGTTCGCCGTCATGGTGTCGCTCGCGGCGGTGTGGCGGGCCCGAGGCGTACGGCCGGACGCCGTCGTGGGCCACAGCCAGGGCGAGGCCGCCGCGGCCTGCGTCGCCGGAGCGCTCAGCCTCAACGACGCGGCGGCCGTTGTGGCGCTGCGGGCCCAGGCCCTGACGTCGATCGCGGGGACCGGGGCGATGGCGGTGGTGACCCTGTCGCAGGCAGACGTCGAGGCACGCCTCGCGCCGTGGGGCGGGCGGCTGTCCGTGGCCGCGGTCAACAGCGGTACGTCGACGGTGGTGGCCGGTGACACCGAGCCGTTGGAGGCCCTCCTCGCCGCGCTGGACCGTGAGCGGGTGTTCACCCGGCGGCTCGCCGTCGACTACGCCTCGCACAGCGCGCAGGTCGAGCCCGTGCACGCGTCCCTCCTCGCCGACCTGGAAGGCATCACCACCCGCCCCACGTCCGTCGCGTGGTACTCCACGGTCCTCGCCGGACCCGTCCCCGACGAGCCCCTGGAAGCCGAGTACTGGTACCGCAACCTGCGCGAGCCCGTCCGCTACGCCCGCACCGTCCAACGCATGGCGGCCGACGGGTACCACCGGTTCGTCGAGCTGAGCCCTCACCCGGCGCTGATCAACGCCACCCAGGCCGTCGCCGAGGGCGCCGGCCATGACCTGATCGCCGTCGGATCACTGCTGCGCGACGAGGACGGACCCGACTGCCTGGACCGGGCCGCGGCCGAACTGTACGCCGCGGGCGGCGAGATCAGCTGGCGGCGCCTCGTGCCCGACGGGGCCTGGGCGGACCTGCCGACCTACGCGTGGGACGCGCGGCGCCACTGGACCGAGACCGCACCGTCCGCTCCGGCCGGGCGGCGCGGGACACCGCTCGTCGACGTGCACGTCGAGTCCAGCGACGAACCGGACCGGCACCTCTTCGACACCATCGTCGACCTGCGCGACCGGCGCTTCGCCTATCTGGCCGGCCACCAGGTCGCAGGGGCGGTCCGGCTGCCCGCCGCCGCCTTCCTGGAAATGGTGCTCGAAGCGGCGTCCTCGCTCCAGGAGGCGGCGGACGTCCGGCTGGCGGACGTCGTGTTCGAGGAGCCGCTCCGGCTGGCCCCCGACAGCCCCGTCCGGCTGCAGCTGGTCCTGCGGCCCCCGGACGAGCACGGCATCCGGGGCTTCACCATCGCCTCCCGGCGGAACGGTGACCGGCGGGCGCCCTGGGTGCGGCATGTCGGCGGCCGAGTCCTCCCCCCGGCCGCGGCGGCCGACGCCGACGCCGACGCCGTCACCACCCTGTCCGAGCTGCGGGAACACTGCACCGAACCGGCGGACGTGCCCGGCGCGTATGCCCGTCTCGCGGCTCTCGGGATCGATTACGGACCGTCCTTCCGCTGCCTCGAGGAGGGCTGGAGCGGACGGTCGCGGGCGCTGGGCCGACTGGCCAGGGCACCCGGCCCGGGGCACCTGCTGCACCCGGCCCTGCTCGACGCGGCCTTCCACACCGCCGCGCTGATGGGGGACGCCCCCTCGGGCCGGGCCTTCGTGCCACGGCGAGCCGGGCGGCTGCGCCTCACCGGGCTGCGCACCGCGCCGGTGTGGGCGTCGTGCCGGCTGCGCTCCGTGGCCGGGGACACCGTCACCCTGGATCTGCAGCTCCTCGACCAGGACGGACGGCCGGTGCTGCACATGGAGGGGTTCGAGCTGGCTGCGCTGTCCCCGCTGGACGGAGCGCTCTTCGAGGTGTGCTGGCAGTCCCGGCCGGCCCCGCAGGAACAGCCCGTCGAGGGTGCCTGGCTGATCCTGGCCGACGACTCGGGCGTGGCGGACGACATCTCCCGCCGCCTCGGTGCGACGGTGCACGTGGTGGCCCGTAAGGGCCGGACCTACGCCATGGAGTCGCCGGGGCGCTACACGGTCGATCCACAGGATCCGCGGCATCTGGCACGACTGCTCGACGAGGCCTTCGTCGCGAAGGCGCCGGAGCGGGTGGTCCATCTGTTCGGGCTGGACGCCCCACCGGTCGCATCGGCCGGGACGGCCGACGAGGCCGCCCTGCTGTGCTGCGTCAGCACGCTGAACCTGGTGCGGGCACTCGCCGGACGTTCGCACGGCCGGTCCCCGCGCCTCTTCCTGGTGACCCGAGGCAGCCAGCCGGCGCTCCGGAGCCAGGATGTGACGAGCCCTCAGCAGGCGCTCGGCTGGGGCTTCGGCACCACCGTGGCCCAGGAGCATCCGGAGCTGGACACCACGCTGATCGACCTGCCGGCCGACGGGGGCGAGGACGCGCTGTGGACCCAGCTGTGGCACGCGGACGACGAGCGCCTCGTCGCCCTGCGTGACACCGGCCGGCTCGTGCCCCGGCTGGTGCACACGGGCCCGGACCAGACCGGCCCAGGAGCCGTACGGCCCGACGGCACCTATCTGATCACCGGCGGACTCGGCGGTCTCGGACGGGTCGTGGCCGAGCGTCTGGTGCGTCAGGGGGCCCGCAGGCTGGCCCTGTTGAGCCGCAGCGAACCCGACGCGGGCGCGCTGCGATGGATCGCCGCGTTGCGGGAGGGCGGGGTCACCACGCGGCTCGTACGGGCCGATGTCGCCGACCGGGAGGGGCTGGGGGCGGCCCTGGACGCCCTGCGCGCGGACTGCGGTCCGGTCACCGGCGTCATCCATGCCGCCGGAGTGCTCGACGACGCCACGCTGCCCAATCTGACGCCCGAGCACATCGGGCGTGTGCTGGCACCCAAGGTGCTCGGCACCGCGCTGCTGACCGAGCTGGTCCCCGAGGCGGAGTCGGTGGTCCTGTTCTCGTCGGCCGCCGGCCTGCTCGGCTCGGCCGGACAGGGCCCGTACTCCGCGGCGAACGCCTTCATGGACGCCTGGGCGCATCATCTCGCGCTCGTCGGCCGGCCCGCCCTGAGTCTCGACTGGGGCACCTGGGCGGAGGCCGGCCTGGTCGCCGAATCCGCGACGCGTACGGCGGCGACCGGCGGCTCGGGTCTCGTTCCTCTCACCCCGCAGCAGGGTGGCGAGCTGTTCGACCGGGTGCTGCCCACGGTCAGGCGTCAGCTCGTGCCGCTCGCCCTCGACCGCGAGGCGTTCACCCGCGACCCGGACCTGGCACGTTCCCGTCCGCTCCTGCACGGCCTCGTCGCGCCTCCCGCCGGCGTGCGAGCCACCGCCGGACTGTTCGACCAGGTGTCGGCCGCCGGGTCGGAGGAGGAGCAGATCAGCTTCCTCGAAGCCCATGTACGGGCCCGCATCGGTGAGCTGACAGGCCATCCCCCGGCCGACGTCCCGGCTGCGGGCCTGAAGGAACTCGGACTCGACTCCCTGATGATCGTGCGGCTGCGCAACACACTCGGCCGTGAGGCCGGTGTCGAACTGTCCGCCTCGGCGGTGTTCTCGGCGGCCGACAGCCGTGATCTCGCCAGGGAACTGCACGCGGCGCTGGCCGGGCGGAGCCCCTCCCCGGAGTCCGCCGACGGTACCGGGCGCGATGGGCGGCCGCCGCTCGGCATCGACCCGGCGGTGCCCGAGGCCGAACTGAGGCCGGTCACCCGTGATGTGGTCCGGCTCCTGCGCGCAGCGCAGCACGGCACCCCGAGTGCGGCGCTTTCGATCGGCCTCGCGTTCCGGCTCGTCGAGCCGGTCACCCGTCGGGAACTGACGGACATCCTGAAGCGCCTCGCGGGACGACATGCCGCGCTGCGTACCGGCATCGTCCTCGGTGAGGCGGGCGAGCGGCAGTTGAAGGTGGAGCGGGCGCCGGACCGGCCTCTGCTGCACTGGTCGGAGCAGGCGCCGGGCGCGGAGTGGGAAGCCGGGCGCGGGCTGAGTGAACTGCTGGGCCGGCCCTTCGAACTGGCGGCCGCACCGCTGTGGCGTTTCGAGCTGGTCGACCGCGCCGATGCGGGGCAGACCCTGCTCCTGGGCGCCCACCACGCGGTGAGCGATCTGCAGTCCCTGCTGCTCGTGGCCGCCGAGATCGACGCCGAACTGTCCGGCACGCCACTCGGCGACGCGGTCTCCAACCGCGACATCGACCTGCTGCTCGCGGCGCAGCCGGAGTCTCCGGACGCCTCGCGGTCCGGCGGGGGCCGGGACGGAGCGGCGGCGGACTGGAGGGATGCCTTCACCGGAAGCCGGCGGCTCGACCTGGCACTCACCCGAAGCCGTCCGGCCGTGCGCTCCTTCCGGGCGGGCAGCCTGACCCTGACGATTCCCGAAGGGCTCATGGAGCGGGTGGCGTCCCGGGCGAGACAGCTCGGGATCACGCCGGCCGCCTTCTGCCTGGGCACCCTGACAGTGCTTCTTGCCCGCAGACAGCAGCGGGACCAATTCGTGCTCGCCGTCCCGGTCGACACCCGTATCCACGTCGACGCGTCCGACGCGATCGGCTTCTTCGGCGTGCCGGTACCGTTCCCCGCCCAGGCACTGCCGGGCGAACGGATCGACGAGGTGCTGCGCCGCACCGACGGCCGGCTCGAGAGGGTCCTCGCGAAGGGCGCCATGTTCTCCGACACCCTGGCGGCGCTCGCCGCGCAGGGGCTGCACCGGGAGAACGCCCCGATGGTCGAGGTCTACTTCAACTACGTACGTTCCACCAGGAAACTCGGCCGCCTCGAGGTCCTCCCGGCCGGGACCGGCCACTCGGACCTCGACCTCATGATCATCATGATGCCGGACGCCGGCCGGCTCCGCTTCGACCACAACCTGGACATCATCGACGAGGCGGCCTGCGCCGGGCTCGCCGCCGACTACCTCCAGCTGCTCGACGAGGCGGCCAAGGATCCTGCCGCCCCGGCCCGGGCGGCGCTCCCGGCGGCCGGTGCGGCGACAACCGGGGCCCTACGCGACCCGGCATCACCGCCCCTGGGCGCACCCGTGCGCGTCCGCGAGTCCGACGACACCCGCCTCATGGCCCCACCCGGCCCGGCGTCACCGCCCCTGGGCGCACCCGTGCCCGGCGCCGCGCTGCCGGTGCGCCCCTGGTCGCTCGCCGTCGCGGCCACCTTCGCCCTGGGCGACCTGCCCCTGCTGTGCGGGGCGGCCCTGGCCCACAGCGTGGCCGACGAGGCGCAGGCCACCGCGCCGGAGGTCGTCGAGGCGCCCTACCACCATGTGCTCGCCGCCCTCAAGGACCCTTCCGGGGTCTTCACCGAGGCCTCGACCGAGATCGGTGTCGTCCTGCTACGGGCATCCGACCTGGAACGGTTCGGGCCGGTGGACGACGAACTGCTTGCCGGACTCCGCACGGATTTCACGGCAGCCCTGCGGGCGCTGTCCGAGCGGAAGCGGCTGCCGTTGATCGTCGGGTTCCTGCCGTCCGCACGACCGGACGACCGCCACGAGCGGTGGGAGCGCGAGGTCGCCTCCCAGCTGTCGGACCTGCCTGGCATCGCGGTCCTGCGCCCAGGCGACTGGACCCGGCACCATGCCGTCGAGGAGTGGTTCGACGACAGGACGGACGAGCTGGCGCACCTTCCGTTCAGCCCCGAGTTCCAGGCGGCCGTGGCTCTCACCGTGGCCGAGGCGGCGACGGCGGTACGCCGTCCACCGCCCAAGGTGATCGCGGTGGACGGCGACGAGACCCTGTGGAGCGGGGTGGCCGGGGAGAAGGGGCCGGACCGCGTGGACCTCGGCGGCGCCCGCGCACTCCTGGGCCGCAGGCTGCTGCAGTGGCGGGCCGCCGGAGTCCTGATCGTCCTGGTCAGCAACAACGATGAGGCGACCGTGCGCGCCGTGCTCGAACGGCCGGACAGTGTCCTGCGAGCGGAGCACTTCAGCGTGCTCGACGCCGGATGGGGCCGCAAGGCCGGCCGTCTGGAGGCTGCGGCACAGGCACTGAACCTCGGCCTCGACAGCTTCCTCTACCTCGACGACAACCCGGCCGAGATCGCCGCCGTACGGTCCGCCCTGCCCGAGGTCCTCTCCGTCACATGCCCCCCGGCCGACGAACTCGAAGCGTTCCTCGCCCGGTTGTGGCCGCTGGTGCCGGACGCGGCCACGGCGGAGGACGCGGTGCGCGCGGACTTCTACCAGCAGGAGCGGGCCAGGGACGCGGCCCGGGAGCAAGCAGGTTTCGAGGAGTTCCTCGAACAGCTGGAGCTGCACCTCGACATCCGGACCCTGGCAGACCCTGACGTCCCCCGGGCCGCCCAACTCGTGCGGCGCACCAATCAGTTCACTCTTCGGGCCCGTTCGGCGGACGGAGGCGACCTCGGACGGTGGCAGCAGGAAGGCGAGGTCTGGACCGTCGCCGCGCGCGACCGGTTCGGCGACTACGGCCAGATCGGTCTGTTGGCCCTGCGCCCGGAGGACGGCCGACTGGACGTCCTGGCCTGGCTGCTCAGCTGTCGGGTGCTCGGCCGCGGCGTGGAGGAGCGGCTGCTCCAGTGGCTGGCCGGCCGTGCCGAGGAGCTCGGCTGCACCACCGTACGCATGACGGCGGACCACACCCCTCGCAACGTACCGGCGCGGCGCCTGGTCGCGGCACTCGGCGGGGGCGCCCCGGACGGCCGTCGCCCGGAGGCCGAGGCCACTCCGGACCGGCTGCGGGCGTTCCGGTCGTGGCGGCAGTGATGACAGAAGGCAGCGCACACGGCGAGAGGCAGACCATGGGGGAAGCGAACACGGACGGGCCGCGACGCCTTCCGAGTACCGGGCAGCAGTTGACGGGTGAGGCGGTCGAACGGGGCGGAGGCCGGCTGAGCGTGGCCGGCCTGCTGGCCAGGGTCCGGCCGCAGGCGGCTCCGGCAACGGCCGGGGCGTCCGGAGGGACGGCGGCCGCGGCGACTGCGACCGGTGGGGAGGCGGCACGTGGGACGGCGGCCCCGGCAGCACCTGAGCCGGCCGCAGCGGACGCGGCCGGTGGGGAGAGGGCGCGTGGCACGGCCGTCCCGGCGACCGCGGATGCGGCGCGGCTGGCCGAGACCATCGCGGCCGAAGCGGCCCGCCTGCTGCCGGGGGGATCGATGGGCCCCGACACCGACTTCTTCGACGCCGGAGGGACATCGGTCGACGCGGTCACGCTCGTCGCCAACCTGTCCCGGGACTTCGGTCTGGAACTCGGCCTCGACGACGTGTTCGCCGACGCCAGGCCGCGCCGCCTCGCCGAACGCGCGCTCTCGGCCGGCGGGGCCGGGCAGCCGGCCCCGCCGGCGGCCGGGACCGCCCGGCCGGTCCCGGTGCGCGGAGCCGGCGCGGACGACGACCTCGACCTGATCCTGGCCGACCTGGCCCTCGCCGACGGCCTGCCCTGGGCCCGCCGGCCGGAGGCCGCCGTACCCCGCAAGGTCCTGCTGACCGGGGCGACCGGCTTCCTCGGCGGCCACATGCTCCTCGATCTGCTGCGCCACAGTGACGCCCAGGTGTTCTGCCTGGTCCGTGCGGCCGACGAGGAGGAGGGCACCGAGCGCCTCGGCGCGGCTCTCAAGCGGTTCTCCCTGCCCTGGTCCGGCGAGATCCGCAGGCGGGTGAAGGTCCTGCCGGGCGACATCCGCCTGCCGCGCCTGGGACTGGCGGACGATCGTTGGGACGAGCTGTCCGAGGAGCTGGACTCCGTCGTGAGCGTGGCTGCGGCGGTCGACTTCCTGCGTGGCTACCCGTCGTTGCGGCAGAGCAACGTGATCGGGCCGCTGACGCTCGCGGAACTGGCGGCCACCGGTCGGCCGAAGCCCCTGCACCACATCTCCTCGATCGCGGTGTTCAACGAGATCGGCATCGAGTCGATGGGCGAGGACGACCCCGTCGCCCATATCGACGGTCTGGTCGCCGGGTACGACAAGTCGAAGTGGGCCGCGGAGGCCGCGCTCCGGCGCGCCCGCGAGCACGGTCTGGTGGTCACGCTGCTGCGGCCGGGCGGCATCGGCGGGCACACCAGGACGGGAGCCTGCAACCCCCAGGACCTCAGCAGCGGCATGATGTCGGCGTTCAGCCGGTTCCGTACGGTGCCCGCGTTCCGCCATCTCAACGCCGCACCCGTGGATTGGGTGAGCCGGGTGGCGGTGGCCGCGATCTGCGAGCCCGATGCCTGGGGCTACAACTACCACCTCAGCGGTACGCCGAACTCGCTGGCGGACGTGGTCCATGACATGAAGCTCGGCGGGATGAACGTGCGCGTCCAGGACTGGGACGAGTGGCGGCTGGCCGCCGTGGCCCGCCTTCGGGACGATCCGGTCACCGGACTCGACTTCCTGGCACGCGTACTGGCGAGCCCCACCGCCACGAAACTGTGCGAGGCGACCCTGATGGGACCGCCGGCCACCGGTGAGCGCACCGACGCGTTCGTGGCCGCGCAGAATCTGCCGGCCTCGACCCGGTACGGCATGCAGGAGCAGCTGAAGACCTTCGAAAGGCTGGCGCGGGACGGCCTGGCCCGGCTCCCGGAGCGGACCGATCAGCCCTATCTGTGGTTCCCCGAGACGATGCGAGGGAGCCTGGGCCCGGCCGGCGGCCCCGCGGACACGCCGTGCACCGCGTCGTTCACCCTGTCCGTCGTGAGCATGTACCAGCTGGTGAAGGAGCGCCGGGTGGACGTCCGGGGCGAGCTCCTGTGCCCCCTGCTGCATCCTGAGCCCCTCGTGGTCGAGCAGGGCGATGTGTGGGTCCGTCCTGAGGAAGGCATACCCGTGCAGCACGGTGTGCACCATCCGCTGCTCCGCTACCGGCTGCGGTTGCGTGACGGCGAGGGCGGGGTGTGGTGGCTGGAGGGCAGGAAGTCCGCCCATGCACGGCGTGACCTGTGGCGCCAGACGCGCGCGCTGACCGTCGAGCTCGGGCGCGAGGGCGAGCCGGCGACCGTCCACGGCGAGATCGTCGTGCCCTCCGAGACCTACCTACGGGATCAGGTCGACGGCATCCGGGTCGATCCACGTCTCTCCAGCCAGGAGAAACGACTCGCCAAGCTGAGCTGGCTCGCCTGGTTCGGCCTGGAGATCGGCCGCGGACTGCTCGGCCCGTTCGCCCGGGTCGGCGCGGACCTGCTCGACCTACGCCGGCACCCGACCCTGACGGAGCGCGAACGATGATCCTGCGGCCCCTGTACGCACGCCTCGACGAGGCGGTCATCGAGGAGATCCCCTTCCGGGCGGGCGACGGCATCCGGCTCGGGCTCACCCGGGTCAGGGCCGGCGGCGACCGGGCCCGGCCCGCGGTGCTGCTCCTGCACGGCCATACGGCTTCCTCGGACATGTTCCTGCAGCCCGAGACCCGCAACCTGGTCGACGTGCTCCTCGACGCGGGGTACGAGCCGTGGCTGCTCGACTGGCGGGGCAGCTGCCGGCTCCCGTACAACGAGACCGGCCGCCGGTACACCTACGACGACGTCGCTCTCCACGACATCCCCGCGGCGGTGGCGTACATACGTCAACGGATCGACGGACGGCCGCTGTTCGTGGTGGCGCACTGCATCGGTGCGCTCTCGCTGTCGATGAGCATGACCGCGGGCCTGGTGCCGGGCCTTGCGGGCGTGGTCGCGCAGGGGGTGTTCCTGACGCCCAAGCTGGCGGCCCGTACCTCGTTGAAGATGACGATGGCCGGCGAGCTGTTCCGGTCCCGCTTCGACCACATCCCGGTGGACTTCCGCAAGGTCGGGTTCTGGTCGCGCTACACGCCGCTGTTCGCCCTGGCGTCGAAGGGGGCGAGCTGCCCCGACCCCACCTGTCAGATCCTGTCCAACTCGGCCTGGGGTGTGGGAGCTTCGCTGTTCGTACACGAGAACCTGTCCGCCGCCACCCATGAACGTCTGGCGCAGCTCCTCGGGCCGGCACCGCTGTGGATCCTGCCGCATCTGCGGCGGGTCGCGCTGGCGCGCAGTGTGGTGCGCTGGCACCAGGGGGACGACCGCTACCGGGCGCTGCCCGAGAACGCCCTGGACCGAGCCGGGCAGATCGACTGCCCCGTGCTGCTGGTCTCCGGGAGCGAGAACGGCATGTGGCTCGACTCCCAGAAGCTCTGCCACGAGGTACTCGCCGCCCGGCAGCCGCAGTTGGACGTGCGGTACGAGGAGATCCCGGGCTACGGCCACTTCGACACGTTCGTCGGCCGGGGCGCCGCGCTGGACGTGTTCGGGCACATCCTGGATTTCCTCGACGAACACAGGTGACGGCCGGCAAGGGATTCGGCGGCCGGGGCCGCCGGAGCCCTGCCGTACGGAGCGGCAGGGCGGGCGGCGGTCTCAGGCGCCGCACCACCCTGCCACGCTCACTGGGCCGCGGCCGTTTCGGTGTCCGAGTCCGTGCTGTGGTCCGGCCCGTGCTCCACGAAGTCCAGTACGGAGCGCACGACTTCGGCGTCACCCAGGATCCGGCGGTGCCCGAGCCCGGTCGTGATGATCAGTCGTGCCCGGCCGCCGGACGCGGCGGCGAGCCGGCGTCCCTGGTCCACCTTGATCCGGGTGTCGCCCTCGTCGTGAATGATCAGGAGCGGCGGCTCCATGTCCGCCACCGTGTTCGCGGCGGAGAAGGGCGTCAGCTCGGCCGGCATCCCGGGAAAGAGGTTCTTCGCGACGCGCTGGTGCAACTGCGCCTTCAGCCGGGGGCGCAGTTTGAGGGCGGAGGAGAACTCCTCGATCAGGTAGTCGTAGTCACAGACCCCGCTGATGGTGACGATCCGCTTCGCCCTCACCCCGTCCTGCAGCGCGAAGAACGAGCCCAGGGCGCCGAGCGAGTGCGCGACCACGGCCTCGAACTCGCCGTACCGGTCCTGGAGCCCGGTGATGATGTCGCGGTACTCGAGAATCGTGGTGCTGCGGCCGGTGGCGTCCCCGTGGCCGGGTGCGTCGAAGGTGATGACGCTGTAGCCCCGGTCGAGGAGTCCGGGGACGAAGTCGGCGAGGCGTGAACCGCGCGACTGCCAGCCGTGCACCAGGAGCACGGGCCTTTCGCCGTCGCCCCAGCGGTAGGTCACGGCGAGTTTCCCGTTGACCTTCAGCCGCTCGGTGTCCGCTGCGGCGAACAGCTCCCGTTCCGAGTTCCGCATCCTGCTCCGGGCGAGCGGCATGTGGAACAGGGTGTAGGTGCCCGCGCCTGCGAGGCCGCCCGAGAACCGGGACACGGTGTTGAGCGCGGTGCTGGCAAGTGTCTCGGTGTGGACCATGCCCAGTACTCCTCGATCGGTATCAGGAGCATGATAAGTTAGCACGAACGACCGTGCTTTTATAGGTGGGGGGAGTCCACCGCCCCGCTCTCACGAGGAGAACGCCATGTCGGCCACCATCTGGTTCACGCCATGGAAGTCCGGTCCCGCGGTGCAGGCCCCGCCCGACGGGGGCGCGGACGGCGCGGCCGTCGTCAGCGTCACGGAATTCACCCCGCACCGCCCCCTGACCGCCGTCGGTGTCACCGTCGAGGGCATTGCCCTGCGGCGGGTCTGGCAGGACATCGAAGGCGCGGTCGGCCTCTGGCTGTGGGCGGATCCCGATCTGCTCCGCCCACGCTCGGGCTCCGTCTCCGTATGGCGTACGGAGCAGGACCTGCGGGGCTTCGTGTCGCGGCACGACCACATGAGGATCGTGCGCTCCTACCGGGACCGGGGCAGCATGCGCTCGGCCACCTGGCGGACCGAGGGCTTCGACATGGACGCCACCCAGGAGGCCGCCCGGTCCCTGCTCTCCGGCCGGTCCGCGTGGCCCTCCTGACACCCGGCAGGGCGCCGGCCCGCCCGCGCGAGCCGACCCGGCGGGTCCTGCCCCGCCCGCCCGCGCGGCGCGATCACGGTGCGGACGCGAGGGACGCGGCCTCCCAGCCGAACCCGTCCGGGTCGGTGAAGGCGCCGGTGTCGCCCACGAGAGCGAGCCGGTGGGAGCCGGTGCCGTCGACGGGGACGCCGACGTCCTTGGCGAGGGCGCGGCGCCCGTACAGGGCGAGCTTGACGGGGCTGCCCTGGGTGTCGAACTCGACGTACTTGCTGCCGAAGCTCTTGGCCACGGTGAGCCCTCGCTCGACGTAGAAGCGCTTGCTCGCGGTCACACCGGCGACGCCCAGCAGCAGGACCAGCTGGTCGATCTGCCCGGTGGCAGGGGCGGTGTCCTTCTTCGTGGATGTCGCGATCTTCCAGATCGTTCCGTCCGGGGCCCGGACGACACCGCCGTAGCCCCAGAAGGACTTCGTGACGGGCTTGAGGGCCGTGGCGCCGGCGGCGAGGGCGGCGTCGACGAAGCCGCGGACGTCGGCCGGCTGGGAGACGGTGAGCGACAGTGAGAACCCGCGGAATCCGGTGGTGGGCGCGTCCGAGGCGCGCAGGCCCACCCGGGTGTCCAGGCCGAGGGCGCTGTAGAAGCGGTGGGCGGCCGTGGTGTCGGCCACTTCGAGGGTGAGGGCTTCGATGAAGGTCATGTGCTTCACGCTAGATGCGGGCCTGCCGCGGGTGCTTCTCGATTCCTGACCGGTTCGGCCGCCGGCCGTTCCTTGACGGGGCGGGGGCGCGGGCCTAGCGTCGCGAAACCGTGAGCCAGTGCTGAGGAAGGCCGTCCGTGCCGCATGCAGAACCGACCCCGCCCTCCCCTCCGCCGTCCGGGACGCAAGCCCGTGTGCGTGCCGCGCTGACCGGCCCCGGTGGTCCCTTCGCCGTGGTGCGGGCCGAGGACGGGCCGCAGGCGGGCTCGCTGGTGTACGCGGACGGGCCCAGGACGCTGCGTGAGTTCGTGGAGACCACGTGGGCGTTCGGCGACCAGCCGTTCCTGATCGCGGGGGAGCGCAGCTGCTCGTACGGGGAGTTCTTCGCCGCCGCGTCCGCGCTGGCGTGCCGGCTGAGCGAGACGTACGGCCTCCGGCCGGGCGACCGGGCCGTGATCGCGATGCGCAACCATCCGGAGTGGCAGATCGCGTTCTGGGCGGCCCAGCTGGCCGGGCTGGTGGCCGTGCCGCTGAACGCCTGGTGGACGGAGGGCGAGTTCACGTACGCGCTCGACGACTCCGGGCCACGGGTGCTGCTGGTCGACGGGGAACGGCTGCCGCTGGTCGGGGCCTGGGCCGGGAGGGCCGGGGCGCGCGTGATCGTCTTCCACGGCGGGAGCGGCGAACGGTACGCCGAGGGCGTCGAGCGGTACGAGGACCTGCCGGCACCCGATCCGCTCGCCGCGCCGCCCGACGTGGAGATCCGGCCCGAGGACGACGCGACGATCATCTACACCTCGGGCACCACCGGCAGGCCCAAGGGTGCCGTCGCCACTCAGCTCGCCCAGGCAGGTGCCGCGCGCAACCCGCGGTTCTACGCGGCCGCCTCCGCGCTCGGCCGGGGGATCATTCCGGGGCAGGGGCCCGCCCCCGTCACGCTGCTGACGTATCCGTTCTTCCACGTCGCGGCGTTCACCAGCCTCTGTGCCGCGATGTCGGCGGGCGGCGCCGTCGTCGTGATGCGCAAGTGGGACGCGGAGGAGGCGCTGCGGCTGATTCGGGAACACCGCGTCACGCACTACGCCGGGGTGCCCGCGACCGCCCTGCAGCTGCTCGCCGCGGCCGCCCGGACGGGGGACCGGCTGGAGAGCCTCCGGATGCTCAGCACCGGCGGGGCCGCGGCGCCGCGGGACCTGGTCGCGCGGCTGACCGCCCGCTACGGGGATCGGATCGAGCCGCGCAACGGCTACGGGCTGACCGAGACCGGCGGCGGTGTCCTGGCGAATTTCGGTGCCGAGTACCGCCTCCATCCGGACAGCGTGGGGCGGCCGACGCCGAGCACCGAGGTGCGGATCGCCGGCCCGGCGGGCGAGGAGCTGCCGGAGGGGGAAACCGGTGAGCTGTGGCTCCGTGGCCAGGCGCTGGCCCGGGGGTACTGGCGGGACGAGGAGGCCACGGCGCAGGCGTTCACCGGCGGCTGGTTCCGTACCGGGGACCTTGCGGTGATCCGGGAGGGCCGGGTCGATGTCGTCGACCGGATCAAGGACATGGTCATCCGCGGCGGCGAGAACGTGTACTGCGTCGAGGTCGAGTCCGTGCTGCACGACCACCCGGACGTGGAGGACGCGGCGGTTCTCGGGGTGGCCCATCCGGTGCTCGGCGAGGAGGTCGCCGCGGTCGTCCGGCTGCGCCCCGGTGCCGGTGCGACGGCCGAGGAACTGCGGCAGCACGTGGGGCGCAGTCTCGCCGCGTTCAAGGTTCCCGCCCATGTGCGGCTGACCGACAGCCCGCTGCCCCGCAACGCCGCCGGAAAGATCCTCAAGCGTGAGCTGCGCGCACCGGGGGAGGAGGGGCGGGCGGTCAGGGACGCGTGATCCGTACGCGGTAGTGCCCCTCGGAGTCCTTGTCGATCACCGAGATGCGGATCCCGTTGGCCCGGTCGGTGAACGACTGGCCCGGCTGGAACGGGGCGTCGGAGAGTTCGGCGTGCACGTTGGGCAGCCGGGTGCAACCGCTGCTGTCCTTCGTGCTGTCCGTGACGGACACGGGCCCCTGGCCGGTGTCGACGTCCGAGCTCACCCTGTAGATCAGCACACCCGGCCGGCACACCTCCTGGTCGTTGCCGGCCTGGGTCCTCACCTCCACCGCGTAGCCGGACTCCGCGGTCAGCGGTACGAACGCCAGCTTCGTGCCGCCGTGGGTGGCCAGAGGCTCCAGGACGTGCTCGCTGGTGCCGGACCGGGAGGCGCAGCTGATCTGGTTGCTGTCCAGCCAGCCGAGCTTCCACTTGTGCCAGCCCAGCAGGTCGTTGTTGGCGCCCCAGTCCTCGGACATGATGTCCCAGTGCCCGACCGAGCCCCCGCCCTCCATCGTGTAGAGGTCGGGCAGGCCGAAGACGTGGCCGTTCTCGTGCGGCAGGACGCGGTAGCCGGTCTGGGGGTACGAGCCGGAGCCGTCGTCCTGGCGGCTGTAGACGAAGGACGTGTTGGAGAGCGGGATGCCGTCCGCGTACGGGGCGTCGTCGTTGCCCGAGAAGGTCACGGACAGCACGGTGTCCAGGGCCGAGGGCCCGGCGTTCGGCGTGACCAGGATGTTGACCAGGTCGTATGCGGTGAAGTCCACCTTCGGGTCGGCGGCGGCGACGATGTCCTGGACGAGGTGGCGGTAGCCCGGTTCGTACGGTGATCCGCGCTCGATCCCGTACTCCGAGAACGGCAGCGGCATCCGCAGCCAGGACGTCACCGGCGCTTCGGGCACATAGGTGAGCCGCCCGTAGGAGCTGGTGCGGAACCAGTCCGTGGTCTGCGGGAAGAACTCCGCGAGCCGGTCCATGGCCGGCTCCTTCCCCGGGGCGTCGGGGAAGTCGATCATCAGGTTCAGTGCGTGGACCTGGCCGGTGGAACGGGCGTAGCCCGGCTCGGTGGGCATGCCCTCCGACATCTGCACCCCCATCGTCGCGGATATCCGGCACGGGCCCGGGCCGGACGCCTGGGTGGTCGTCATCGGTCCGGCGGAGGCCCGGCTGGGCAGGGGAAGGGTGCTGCTGGCCGAGGCCAGGGCCGAGATGACCAGGGCTGTTGCCGCGCCGAGTACGACCGGGTGGCGGTGCTTGCGTATCCGGCGGCGGGGCTGCTGCATAGAGGCGCCTTCGGGTCCGCGGCAGTCGGCCGACCCTGACTGCGCTCTGTCGATCAGCCTCGGCCGGGCGGTGCGGCGCCGCGCGTTGGGTGCGCCGATCGGTGGGTTTTTCCCTTGCCCAGGGGGTGTGACTCAGGTCACATCGAGGCGGGAAATAACCGGGGATCATTTCCCCGTTTGCACGGGTGTCCCTGCGAAACGGGGAGGCGGTCCCCGGTTACACGCAAGGGCCGCCGGAGTGAAGAACGCAGGAACGACACGAGCCGGAAGACCAGGAAGAGAAGGAGTGCCGCCGTGGACACCGTCGCCCGCCCCGCAGCCGGAACCGCGCAGCCGCGTACGCCCCGTCCGAGGGCCGACGCGCTGCGCAACCGGGAGCGGATCGTGACGGCCGCGCGCGAGATGTTCGTCGAGTTCGGGCCCGATGTGCCGCTCGACGAGGTCGCCCGCCGCGCAGGTGTCGGCAACGCCACCCTCTACCGGAACTTCCCCGACCGTGCCGCACTGACCCATGAGGTCGTCCTCGCGGTCACCTCCCGCACCACCGACCGCGCCGAGGAGGCCGCGAACGAGGAGCAGGACCCCTTCGTCGCGCTCAGCCGCTTCGTGCACGCCGCAGCCGACGAACGGATCGGGGCGCTGTGCCCCATGCTGTCCGGCGGCTTCGACAAGGACCATCCCGAACTGCTCGCCGAGCGCCGGCGCCTCGAAGAGGCCGTCGAAGGGCTCGTCGAGCGCGCCATGTCCGCGGGGCGCCTGCGTACCGACATCGCCGTCGGCGACGTGCTGGTCGTCCTCTCCCAGCTCACCCGGCCGCTGCCAGGCATCGCCTGCCCGAACATCGACCGGTTCACCCACCGCCACATCCAGCTGTTCCTGGACGGACTCGAGGCCCCGGCCCGGTCCCGGCTGCCCGGAACGGCGGCGACCTTGGAGGACCTGCGGCGGACCTGACCACCGCACCGGGCCCCCGAACCGGACGCCCGGGCCGCGCGGTCACGCCCCCGCCCTCCCCTTCTTCCTGACCAGAACCCACGACCACCCCACCCTCGCTCCGCTCCAGCCCGGCCTCCACCGGGTTCACCGGCCTTCACCGAACGCTCGGTTCACGACCTCGCGCGGCCTCGCGCGTCCTTAGGTGGCTACTCCCATGTCAAAAACAGCTGATATCCGACTCCCGGACCCCAGTCGCTGGAAGGCGCTGGCGTTCATCGCTCTCGCGCAGTTGATGGTCGTGCTCGACGCCACCATCGTGAACATCGCGCTTCCGCACGCCCAGACCGACCTCGGCATCACGGATGCCAACAAGCAGTGGGTCATCACGGCCTACGCCCTCGCCTTCGGCGGGCTGCTGCTCTTCGGAGGCCGGATCGCCGACCTCTGGGGCCGTAAGCGCACCTTCGTCGTCGGTCTGATCGGCTTCGCGCTGGCCTCGGCGCTCGGCGGTGCGGCACAGAACCAGGGCATGCTGTTCGGCTCCCGCGCCCTTCAGGGCGTGTTCGGCGCGCTGCTCGCCCCCGCGGCCCTCTCGCTGCTCGCGGTGATGTTCACCGACGCCAAGGAACGTGCCAAGGCGTTCGGCATCTACGGGGCGATCGCCGGTGGCGGTGGCGCCGTCGGCCTGATCCTCGGCGGCCTCCTCACCCAGACGCTGAACTGGCGCTGGACGTTCTTCGTCAACATCCCGTTCGCGATCGTCGCCGCCCTGGGCGCGTACTTCGTGATCCGCGAGCCGGCCGGCAGCCGCAACCGTTCGTCGCTCGACATCCCCGGCGTCGTCCTGTCCGCCCTGGGGCTGGTCTCCCTGGTGTACGGATTCACCCGCGCCGAGTCCAGCGGCTGGTCGGACACGCTGACCATCGGTACGTTCGTCGCCTCCGCCGTGCTGCTGCTGGCGTTCGTCCTGACCGAGTCCAAGGTCAGGTCGCCGCTGCTTCCGCTGCGCGTCGTCATGGACCGCAACCGCGGTGGCGTCTACCTCTCGCTGGGTCTGGCCATCATCGCGATGTTCGGCCTGTTCCTGTTCCTCACGTACTACCTGCAGGTCGTCAAGGGCTACTCGCCGATCAAGACGGGCTTCGCCTTCATGCCGATGATCGTCGGCATGATCACCGGCTCGACGCAGATCGGCGCCCGGCTGATGACGCGAGTCCCGGCCCGCATGCTGATGGCCCCCGGCTTCCTGACCGCCGCCGTCGGCATGCTGCTGCTCACGCAGCTGGAGATCGACTCGTCCTACGCGGCCGTCATCCTGCCGGGCCAGCTCCTGCTGGGCCTGGGTATGGGTACGGCGTTCATGCCCGCCATGTCGCTGGCCACGCACGGTATCGAGCCGCGTGACGCGGGTGTCGCCTCCGCGATGGTGAACACCTCGCAGCAGGTCGGTGGTGCGATCGGCACGGCGCTGCTGAACACCATCGCCGCCTCGGCCGCCACGGCGTACGCCACCTCGCACGCCGCGCTCGGTGCCACCGACCCGGAGCTGCTGAAGCTCCAGTCGATGGTGCACGGCTTCACCGGCGCCATCTGGTGGGCCGTCGGCATCCTGGTGGTGGCCGCCGCGATCGCGGGGACCTTCATCAACGCCGGCCGTCCGTCGGCCACCACGACGTCCGGGGGCACCGGCGCCGGGGACGCCGAGGGCGTCGAGGACGAGTTCAGGGTCCCGGTCGTCGCGCACTGAGCGCCCGTGCATGAAGTCCCGTGACCGCTTGTGACGGGGTGTGAAGCGAGTTCTGCCCCGGTTCCGTTCGTACGGAGCCGGGGCAGAGGCGTGTGCGCGTGTGGAGTCAGCGGAGCCAGGGGAGGTCCGCATCGGCGCCCTCCGGCTGGAGTCCGGCCGCCATGACCTGCATGATCTCGCCCAGTGTGCGCACCTGCTCGGGGGTGAGCCGGTCGAACATGGCCTGGCGTACGGCGCGGACATGCCCGGGGGCCGAGCGGCGGAGCATCTCGTGGCCCTCTTCGGTGAGGACCGCGTTCTGGCCGCGCTTGTCGGACGGGCAGTCCTCGCGGCGCACCCAGCCGCTCTTCTCCAGCCGGGCGACGGCGTGCGAGAGCCGGGACCGGGTGATCTTGGCGTCCTTGGCCAGCTCGGTCATCCGCATCTGGCGGCGGGGCGCCTGGGAGAGCTGGACCAGCAGCCCGTAGTAGATGTGCGGCATGCCGGCATCGCGCTGCAACTGGCGGTCGAGGTGGTCCTCCAGGAGCGTGGTGGCGTGCAGATACGCACGCCAGACGCTCTGTTCTTCGTCGGTGAGCCAGCGCGGCCCACCGGTGGATGCCGTGGTCATGTACTCCACTGTACGACCTTTTCTTGAAAGTTGAACTAGATAGAGCTAAGGTCTCCGAAGGTGGGAACTTGAAGATTAAAGAACTGTTCCTGTCGAAGGCCCGGTAGAAGACTTACCTTGAGTAGCAGTGGATGGGGAGTGTCATGACAGTCACCGCGGAGCGCATGCCCGCCCTCTATCTCTCCCACGGCGCACCGCCGCTGGCCGACGACCCGGTCTGGCCCGGCGAACTGGCGGCCTGGTCCGCCGGGCTGCCGCGCCCCTCCGCGGTTCTCATGGTCTCCGCCCACTGGGAGGAGGCACCGCTCGCGCTCGGCGCCACCGAGACGATCCCGCTCGTCTACGACTTCTGGGGTTTTCCCGCCCACTACTACGCGGTCCGGTACGCCGCGCCGGGCGCCCCCGCGCTGGCCGAGAGCGTCCGCAAGCTGCTGCGCGGCGCCGGTACGCCGGTCCAGGACATCCCGGACCGGGGCCTCGACCACGGGGCGTACGTCCCGCTGGTGGAGATGTTCCCGGCGGCCGACATCCCGGTGCTGCAGATCTCCATGCCGACGCTGGACCCGCAGAAGCTGATGGACATCGGGCGCAAGCTCGCGCCGCTGCGCGACGAGGGCGTCCTGATCGTCGGCAGTGGCTTCTTCACCCACAATCTGGCCGCGCTGCGGCACCAGGGTGGTGGCACTCCTGGCTGGTCCGCCGAGTTCGACGACTGGGGACGCCGCGCGCTCCAGGCGCAGGACATCGACGCGCTGCTGGACTTCGAGCACAAGTCGCCGGCCGGCCGGCTGGCCCACCCGCGCACCGAGCACTTCGCTCCGCTCTTCGTCACACTCGGGGCCGCGGAGCAGGAGCTGGACCGGGGGCGCAGCGTGATCGACGGCTTCTGGATGGGCCTGGCCAAGCGCTCGGTGCAGTTCGGCTGAGGCCGACGCGGCCCCGGCCCCGCGCCTCGGCGGGGCGCGGGGCGCAGGTCAGAACGCCGGAGGGTTCAGCTCGACGGAGTGGACCGCGGCAGCCAGCGCGGCCGGGTCGCCGACGTCCAGAGCGGTGTCGGTGAACTTGATGGTGTGGTCGTCGCCGTGTGCGGCGGCCCGGGCGAAGACGTCCTCGGGGGACAGGCCGCCGGTCGCGGCCCTGTGCTCGGAGGGCCGCGGCGGGGAGTACGCGGCCGTGACCGCCGCGCTCGCGGCCCAGGCGGCCCCAAGGCTCGGTGCCCACAGCTCGCGGGGGAGCGCGGGCAGGGCGCGCAGTACGGCATTGGGGGCGGTGGCGGCGTGCACCAGCATGATCGGCTCGCCGTATCCGTACGCCGCATAGCGATGGGTGGCGGCCCGTACCAGTTCCTCCAGCCGGTCGCGGGCGCCGTCCGGGTCGGTGAAGGCCCGGCCCGGCCACCGGGGGAACGCGGTCAGCTGATCCAGCCGGCCCCGGATGCCGCCGCGCTGGTCGGGCACCGGCGCCACCGCGTCCAGCGCGGCGGCGGCGTCGGCTGCCGGGGCGAGCGAGGACAGCGGGGGCAGCGGCTGATGGCGGGCAGCCCAGTAGCCGAGGGCGTGGGCCAGCTCGGTCACGCGGGGCGCGGTCTCCGGCGCTCCGAGCAGCGTGCGCACGCTGTGGCCGACGCGGATGACCGGGTGCGTGGCCCCGGCCGCGATGCCGGGCAGCAGCCGCGGCCACCACTCGGCGAGGACCTCGCGCCACGCCCGGCCGGCCGTCTCGCGCTCGAAGTACACCGCCCAGTCGGCGATGCGACGCGGGTCGCCCAGCGCCCCCTGCCAGTTCTCGGGGGTCACCTCGGCGGCCGGGGCCGGCATGTCCTCCAGCTTCTCCCGGTAGCGGTCCAGCCACCGGTGCACCCCCGGTCCCCCGCCGTGCCGCACCAGGGCCTCGACGGCCATCGGGGCGTGATTGCTCAGCCAGCCGCCGCGCTCGGGGCCGAAGGAGTGGAGCCGCTCCAGTGCTTCGTCCAGCGTGCCGGACGTGTCGGGTGGTAAGTGCGTCGTGAGGTCCATGCCGGATCACGTTAGGCGCGGCACCGCCGCCCGGTAACGGGCTGTGGTCCGGGGTGGGCCGGGCGCCGGGACTAGGTCTGCGGTCCCAGTCGCTTCTCGTACCAGGACACGTCCCAGTACCGGTCGAACTTCCGGCCGACCTCCGTGTACGTACCGATGTGGCGGAACCCGAAGCGTTCGTGCAGTCGGACGGAGGAGTCGTTCGGCTGGGTGATGCCCGCGTACGCGCGACGCAGGTCCTCACCGGCGAGGGCCTCGAAGAGTGCCGCGTACAGGAGGGTGCCGACGCCCCGCCCCGTGGCGTCGGGGGAGCAGTAGACGCTC
The DNA here is from genome assembly GCF_040630635.1 of Streptomyces sp. NPDC005761. NCBI lineage: Bacteria > Bacillati > Actinomycetota > Actinomycetes > Kitasatosporales > Streptomycetaceae > Streptomyces > Streptomyces sp. NPDC005761. Next base: position 274,697 of record NZ_JBEXXX010000001.1, read on the forward strand.
ACCTCGACGGAGGTGGAGTACGCCGCCTTGGGGCGGAACGCGCTGCTGGTGGCGTAGCCCAGGATCCGGGGGCGCCCCCCGCCCGGTTCGTCCGCATCGCGGACGTCCTGAGCAACCAGAAGCCGGTGCGGGCCGTCTTCGGGATGGGAGAGCAGCCACGGAAGGCGCTGCTCGGGGGCGAAGGGGGCTATGTCGAATGTGAGGGCGGTCTCACGCACGTAATGGTTGTAGATGTCCGTGAGGGCCTTCAGATCGTTCTCGACGCCCGGCCTGACCTGCACTTCCGTGTCCAGCTGTGTCATGTGCCCTCCCTGTTGGCGCGACAGGGTACTGCATGATCGCGAAAGTGAATGCCGGTCATGGGAATTCTGTCCGGATTCCAGTCGTTGTTTCCATCGGATGCAGGGCACCCGAAAGGGTGTCGCAACCTACTCAGCAAGGGAGCTCGCATGGCAACCCGTGCCGTCGCCCGTCGTTCGTCCGCCACCGGCGGGACCAACCGGGCAAGCAGTGTTCGCGCCGTGGGCGGGGAGATCGCCGATCGCGACCTGGTCGGCATGTACCTGGACGAGATCGCGCGCACGCCGCTGCTCGATGCCGCCAAGGAGGTCGAGCTGTCGCAGACCCTGGAAGCGGGCGTTTTCGCGCGGCAGGTTCTCGACGGCGCGGTGGAGAGCGAAGTCGGCGGGGCCTCGCGCGAGGAGCTGGAGGCGCTGGTCGCCGAGGGCGAGCGCGCCAAGGACATATTCATCCGTTCCAACCTCCGACTCGTCGTTGCCGTCGCCCGCCGCTATCCGCGGGCGGGGCTGCCCCTGCTCGACCTGATCCAGGAGGGCAACGCCGGTCTGGTGCGCGCGGTCGAGAAGTTCGACTACGCCAAGGGCTTCAAGTTCTCCACGTATGCGACGTGGTGGATCCGGCAGGCCATCACCCGTTCCATAGCCGACCAGTCGCGCACGATCCGGCTCCCCGTCCACCTGGTGGAGGAGCTCGGCCGGATCCGCCGTGTCCAGCGCGAATTCAACCGGGAGAACGGGCGGGACCCGGAGCACTCGGAGATCGCCGCCGAGCTGGACTCGACCACGTCGCGGGTGAGCGACGTCCTGGACTGGGCCCGCGACCCGGTGAGTCTGAACATGTCGGTGGACGACGACGGCGACACGCAGTTCGGCGACCTGCTGGAGGACACCTCCGCGGTGTCGCCCGAGCAGTCCGTGATGACGTTGCTGCGCAGCGAGGAGCTGGAGGAGCTGATCGGCAAGCTCGACAACCGCACCGCATCGATCATCCGTATGCGGTACGGCATCGAGGACGGCCGTGAGCGGACCCTGACCGAGGTGGGCAAGCAGCACGGGCTCACTCGTGAGCGAATCCGCCAGATCGAGAAGCACGCGCTGCTCGAACTGAAGCGAATGGCTCACGACACGGGCTTTGACGCTGCGGCATGAGCCCGCGTCCAGTAACCTCCGAATTGGGCCGCTTCACATGGGCGGCCCCCTGAAGCTGAGTCCCGGCGCCCACCCCCCCCTGGCGCCGGGGCTCATCCTTTTTTCCGACAGGTCCTTCGCGTCTACGGGGCCGATGTCGTCGAGGACGCCGCCGCGCGGGTGAGCCGGCCGCCCAGGTCGTTCAGATACGTCACCAGCTGCGGCGGCTGGTGCGCGGTGAACTCGCAGTCGACCAGCGCCAGGCGCAGCGCCACCCACTCCAGCGAGTCCCTCAGTACCGTGCGCAGGCGGCAGCCGTGCTCGCCGGTCCGTTCCAGCGGACCGATCGAGGCGGGCAGCCGCGAGGCCACGAATTCGGCGGGGGCCGCGAAGCTCACGTCGACCTCCAGCTCCGGCTGCCTGCGCGCCATGGAACTGCTGAGGAACTCGGCCGCATCGCCCGTCGGCAGCTCGCGCGGCGTGAACCGGGCGCCCGTCGCATACGGCTCGCTCACCCGGTCGACCCGGAACGTGCGCCAGTCCTCCCGCTCCAGGTCGTACGCGACGAGATACCAGCGCCATCCGGTACTCACCAGCCGGTACGGCTCCGCCTGTCGCCGCGTCTCGGCACCGTCCCCCGCCCGGTACGCGAACCGCAGCCGCTCCCGCCCGGTGACCGCCGAGGCCATCACGGTCAGGGTCTGCGGGTCGATCGTCGAGCCGTCACCCCGGGCCAGTGGCATCGTGGCGTTCTGCAGGGTGGAGACCCGGTGGCGCAGTCGTGAGGGCAGTACCTGTTCCAGCTTGGCCAGCGCCCGTACGGAGGCCTCGTCGACGCCCTCGATGGCATGGCCGGCCCCGGCCCGCAGGCCCACCGCGATGGCCACCGCCTCCTCGTCGTCCAGCAGCAGAGGCGGCATCGCCGTCCCGGCCACGAGGCGGTAACCGCCGACCGAGCCGCGCGACGCCTCGACGGGATATCCCAGGTCACGAAGGCGGTCGATGTCGCGGCGGATGGTGCGGGGACTGACGTCGAGGCGGTCGGCGAGTTCACTGCCCGGCCACTCACGCGGCGTCTGGAGCAGTGACAGCAGATTCAGCAGTCGTGCCGGGGTGTCGGTCATGTCACTCAGGATGCCCGCCCATTGGGTCATGACCTGACCTAATCGACGTTTAACTTCCTCATATGACTTCTTCCGCATCCCTGCCGTCGCCGGCGGACGCCCCTCCGGTGTCCCCGGATCCGTCGGACCGCCGACGGTGGTTCGCGCTGGCCATCGTGATGACCGCGGCCTTCATGGACCTGGTCGACGTCACGATCGTCAACATCGCCATCCCGAGCATCAAGGAGGACACCGGCGCCTCCTTCAGCTCGATCCAGTGGATCACCGCCGGGTACGCGCTGGCCTTCGCCGCCGGTCTCATCACCGGTGGCCGCCTCGGTGACATCTACGGACGCAAGCGGCTCTTCCTCGTCGGGATCGGCGGCTTCACCGTGGCCTCCGCGCTCTGTGGATTCGCCGCCAACCCGGAGATGCTCGTCGCCTCGCGCATCCTCCAGGGCGGCACGGCCGCGCTGATGGTGCCGCAGGTGCTGTCCATCGTGCACGCCACGTTCCCCGCACACGAGCGCGGCAAGGTCTTCGGGCTCTTCGGCGCGATCGTCGGCCTCGGCGCCGTGTCCGGCCCGCTGCTGGGCGCCTTGCTCACCGAGTGGAACATCGCCGGTCTCGAATGGCGCCCGATCTTCCTGATCAACCTGCCGGTCGGCATCGCGGGTCTGATCCTCGGACGGAAGTTCATCACCGAGTCCAAGGCGCCCAAGGCGCTGCGCCTGGACCTGGTCGGTGTGGTGCTGGTGACGCTGGGGATGCTCATGCTCATCTACCCGCTGACCCGCGGTGAGGAGCTGGGCTGGCCGCTCTGGGGTTACCTGTCCATGGCCGGCAGCATCGTCGTCTTCGCCGCCCTCGTGCTGTTCGAGCGGAAGAAGGCGCGCCGGGACGGTTCGCCGCTGGTCGAGCTGTCCCTCTTCCGGGTCAAGAGCTTCGCCGCGGGCATCGCCGTGCAGCTGACCTTCGGAATCGGCCTCGGCATCTTCTTCCTGGTCTGGACGCTGTACATGCAGGAGGGGCTCGGCTGGAGCGCGCTGCGGGCCGGTACCACCGGCATCCCGTTCTCGGTCGCCGTCTCCTTCGCCGCCGGCATCTCGGTACAGAAGCTGGTGCCGCGCTTCGGGCGCAAGGTGCTCCAGGCAGGGGCTCTGCTCATGATCGCCGGTCTGCTGCTCTACATCTGGGAGTCCGGCCGCTACGGCATGGCGATCACGTCCTGGCAGATGGCGCTGCCGCTGGTGGTCATGGGCGTCGGCATGGGCCTGATCGTGGCGCCGCTGGCCGACGCGGTGCTGTCCGAGGTGCCCAGGGAACACGCGGGATCGGCCTCCGGGCTGTTCAACACCGTGCAGCAGATGGGCAACGCGCTGGGGCTCGCGCTCGTCTCGGTCGTCTTCTTCGGGACGATGGGCGACAAGCTGACCCCGCCGCAGGTCGGCCCGGCGTTCGCCGACGCGTTCGAGCACTCGCTGTGGTGGGTGGCCGGCGTGCTCGCGGCGATCTTCCTGGTGATGTTCGCGCTGCCGGCCCGCCCGAAGCAGCATGTGGAGGCCGGCGACGAGAGCGCCGAGCCGTTCGAGGAGCCCGTCAAGGAGCCCCTGCTGTCGCACTGATCAGGCAGCACGCGGAGCGGAAGAACCGACCGTGCTCGCACCCCCGCCGGGGTGCGGGCACGGTCGTGCTCGTACGGGCCGGACCGCATGTCAGCAGATGCGGGTGCGGCTCTCCATCGCTCCGCGGGCGGCTTCCTCGTCGCCGTACACCTCGCACATGTGGCGGCCGTCCGGCGTCGCGGTGTGCTCGACCTCCCACAGGCTCGTCTCGCTGCCGTCGAGAAGCAGGAAGGCGTGCTCGTACAGCGTGAACCCCGCGTCCCGTCCGTCCACCTGGCACTGCCGGCCGAAGATCTGCGTGATGTGGTGGGCGAAGGCTGCCCGCAGCAGGAGGGCCGTCTCCTCGCCCGGCACGTTCCGGTTCTCCGCCCGGCGCAGCACCCGGCGGGCGTGGTCCGCGGAGTTGTCCGGGGCGTACATCCGGGGCAGTGGGGCCGGGGGCGCCGCCATCAGGGCGTCGATGATCTCCAGATCGGACTGCGTGCCGTCGTTGCCGAAGACCGGGCCGTCGCAGAAGCCGCCGGTCAGCCGGGCCGCCGCGAGGTGGGCGTCGGCCTCGTCGTCGTACAGCTCGTGCAGGCGCGGGCCGGGCTGCGCGCCGAGCCTCGGGTCCGTGGCGTGGCGCGGGCCGCAGTGCACCAGCTCCCACAGGGTCAGCGGCGTGCCGTCGGCCAGCAGGTACGTGTGCCGGTAGGTCTCGCGGTGCAGGGCGGAACTGTGGTGCGAGGAGTGCAGGGAACTGCTGTGGGCGAGCGCGGTGCCAAGCCGCTCGACCGTGCTGTCGGGCAGGTCGAACGAGTTGAGAGCCCGTCGCAGGATTCGCTCGAGGTGCTGCTCGGTTGTCTCGTACGGATCGCTCAAGGTGCTGTCTCCAGGCCGTCGCCGCGTGTGACTTGATGCGTGCTCAACGTAGTCCCTGGGTCTGACATCGTGACCGGGGTTGAGAAAAACGTACGACGCACGCAGAACGTTCCCTCGGCTCGCTCCAACTTGCCTACTCCTGGGGCGAGTCGGCTCGGCGTTCCGTATTGTCCCGCGACTGTGCCGATTGCTCCGGTGTGCCGTAGAGATCGCCGTACGCGAGGTATGTGCCGCCGCCCGCGCGGCCGTTGACGCCCGTGGCCGCCCGCACCGCCTTCACGATCGCCCGTGTCACGGCTTCCGCACCCGCCGCCAGCAGGGCGTCGAGCGCGAGCGGGTCGGCCCGGTCCAGTGGCCGGCCGCCCGTGGCCAGGGAGAAGACGGTGTCCCCGTCGCTCATCAGATGGACGGGCCGGATGGCGCGCGCCAGCCCGTCGTGCGCCGTCCCCGCGAGCTTCTGCGCCTGTGCGCGACCGAGTTCGGCGTCCGTGGCGACGACGGCGAGCGTGGTGTTGAGAGGGGGGCGCGTGTTCGCGTCGTGCGCCTGTGCCAGGCGCTGTCGCGCCGCCCGGTGGACCTCCGGGGCGGGTGTGACGGCCGGTTCGGTGCTGCCGTACTCCCCGTACAGCACCCCGGTGCGGGGGTCGAGTACGGAGCCCGCCGCGTTCACCACGGCCAGTGCGGCCACCGTGATCCCCGAGGGCAGCAGGACGCTTGCCGTGCCCACCCCGCCCTTCAGCTGCCCGGCGACCGCACCCGTGCCCGCGCCGACGCAGCCCTCGGCGACCGCGGCGCCCGGCTCCGTGCGCGCCGCGTCCTCCACCGCCGCCCGGCCGGTCGAGGCATCCGGCCGCGCCCGCCAGTCGCCGCCCCGTCCCAGGTCGAAGACGCAGGCCGCCGGGACCACCGGAACCACCTGGGCCGGATCGGCGCCGACCCGCACGCCGCGCCCCTGCTCCTCCAGCCAGGCCATCACCCCGGACGCGGCATCGAGGCCGTACGCGCTGCCGCCGGTGAGGACCACGGCGTCGATGCGCTGCACCAGATTGCGCGGATCCAGGGCGTCCGTCTCGCGGGTGCCCGGGCCGCCGCCCCGTACGTCGACCGCCGCGACCGCCCCGCCTGGGGGCGCGAGGATCACGGTGGTGCCGCTGAGGGCTCCTTCGCCCGGGACCCGCGCGTGTCCGACGCGCACCCCTGCGACATCGGTCAGCGCGTCCCTGCGGCGGGACGGCGGTGACGACGAGGTGGGGTCTGTGCTGTCCTGGCCGGTCATCCGGTGCTCCTCGAGGTGCGGGTGGCTGACTGCGGGGCCCTTCGCGGTGAACGTACCCGGGCCGACCGAGGACCCCGCCGACGACGACGGAGCCGCGGGCTTCGCGGCCCGCTCGGCAGTCTCTCGCGCGTCGGCGTCCTCCCGTTGGGCGAGCTCGCCGGGCGAAGCGGCGGGTGCCGGGAAGCCGTTCACCCTGTATGACGCCCCGTCGTCCAGCCCGGCGGTCGCCGCCTGCGAGATCTTCGCCTCGCACGGGCTGCCGGACGTGTGAGCGATCGTCCGGCTCGTCGCCCGGGAGCCGGCGGACTGCGACGCGCTCACCCGTAGGGCCATAAAACAGGACTAATATCCCCATACAGCCCTACGCTGACGGGGTGACCGAGCCACCAGAAGCCTCTGCCGCAGCAGCGCAGCCCGCCCCCGGTGCAGGCGCCGGTACCACCGGCGCGCCCGCCGCGCCGCCGTCCGCCGACGGGTCCCCCCGCTCCGGCACCGCCGTCCCCCGGTCCGTCACCGCCCGCGCGACGGCGGCCGGCGTGATCGTCTCCCTCCTGCTGATCGTGGCCATCGTGCTCGGCAGCAGGCTCCTGGAGAACTTCGACTCCGCGCTCCTGCCGTACGCCGTGGCCACGGTCTTCCTCGCCTTCGGCGTCGCCTACCGCTACACGGTCTGGGTCTCCGCACCGGGCGCCCGACGGCTCTTCAAGAAGGGCTGGGGCAGCCTCTTCTCGGCCGCCAACTTCCGCCAGGCGCCCACAGCCCTGCCGAAGATGATCGCCACCTACCTCGGCTTCCAGAAGTTCCTCGGCGCCCGGTCCCACGCCCGCTGGGCCGCCCACCAGCTGATCTTCTGGGGCTGCATCCTCGCCTCACTGATCACCTTCCCGCTCACCTGGGGCTGGTTCACCTTCACCTCGGGAACCGGATCCGGGCCCGGCTACGAGATGCGCATCTGGGGCTTCAAGATCATCGGTTTCGACTCCCTGGACATCCTCGGCTGGCTGATGTTCCACGGCCTGGACATCGCCGCCGTCCTCGTCATCCCCGGAGCCTCCTACTTCCTGTGGCGCCGGATGAAGGACCGCGGGGCCATCACCGGCCAGCGGTTCGGCTACGACCTCGTGCCGCTCATCGCGCTGATCGTCATCTCGGTGACGGGCCTGCTCCTCACCTTCTCGTCGATCTTCCTGCACGGCGGCGGATACGAGTTCCTGGCGATCCTGCACATGGTGTCGGTGGTCTTCACTCTCATCTACATCCCGTTCGGGAAGTTCTTCCACATCGTGCAGCGCCCCGCGGCCGTCGGTATGCAGCTCTTCAAGTACACCGGCCGGCAGGACCAGGAGGTCTTCGCCTGCCGCCGCTGCGAGGAGCCCATCGACACCACCCCGTACGTCGAGAACCTCCGCGGCACCATGCGCGACCTCAGCCTCGACTTCGACGAATGGGCCGAGTACTGCCCGCGTTGCAAGCGGGTACTGCGCGGCAACGCCTATCTCTCCCAGGTGAAGAAGGGCTTCAAGTGACCACGGACCCGCGAGCCGCCGAATCCCGGCCGCTCGTCCCCCTAGACCCCTCCCTCGCCCCGCCCGGCACCCGTGCCTTCCGCGACGCCGGCGGCATTCCCGCCGACAAGTGGCACGCCGACCAGAACGGCGAGACGCTCGTCCCCACCCACTGCTGCTTCTGCGGGGTGCAGTGCGGGATGTATCTGCGCGTCGACCGCGGCGGCAAGGTCTTCGGCGTCGAACCCCGCAACCACGACATCAACCGGATGCGCCTGTGCCCCAAGGGCATCAACGCCTACCAGCAGGTCAACCACCCCGACCGGCTCACCGCCCCGCTGATGCGCCGGTCCCGGGACGAGGAGTTCCGGGAGGTCTCCTGGGACGAGGCGCTCGACTTCACCGTCGCCGAGATCAAGCGCATCCAGCAGGCCTACGGGAACGACGCCTTCGGGCTGCTGGGCGGGGCGAGCCTCTTCTCCGAGAAGACCTATCTGGTCGGCAAGTTCGCCCGGGTCGCCCTCAAGACCCGGCACGTCGACTACAACGGCCGGCTCTGCATGGTCAGCGCGGCGGGCGCCAACAAGCTCGCCTTCGGCATCGACCGGGCCGGCAACCCCTTCTCCGACATCCTGCTCACCGACTGCCTCCTGATCGCGGGATCCAATGTCGGCGAGTGCTTCCCCGTGATGACCCAGTACGTGTGGGGGGCCCGGGACCGCGGCGCCAGCCTGATCGTCGTCGACCCGCGCGAGACGGCCATCGCCCGGACCGCCGACATCCATGTCGCCCTCAAGCCCGGGACCGACGCGGCGTTCTTCAACTCCGTGCTCAACGTGGTCATCGAGGAAGGCCTCACCGACGAGGCCTATCTCGCCGCCCATGCCACCGGCTGGGAGGAGGTGAAGGCCAAGGTCGCGGAGTACCCGCCGTCCCGGGCCGCCGAGATCTGCGGGATCCCCGCGGAGCAGATCGTGCAGGTCGCCCGGACCTTCGCCCGCGCGCCCAAGGCCATGGCCTGGCACGCCCGCGGCATCGAGCACCACTCGCAGGGCGTCGAGAACTGCCTCACCGTGATCAACCTCTGCGCCGCCACCGGACACATCGGCAAGCCCGGTGCCGGCTACGGCACCATCACCGGCCAGGGCAACGGACAGGGGGGCCGCGAGCACGGGCAGAAGGCCGATCTCCTGCCCGGCGGCCGGTCGATCATGAACGAGGAGCACCGCCGGCAGATCTGCGAGATCTGGGGCATCGAGGAGTCCGAGCTCCCGCCCGCCGGAACCTCCATGATGGAAATGGTCTGGCAGATGCAGCGCCGCGAGATCCGCGGACTGATCGGCATCTGCAACAACCCCTTCGTCTCCCTGCCCAACTACAAGGTGGTCAAGGAGGGGTACGACACAGCCGAGTTCCACGCTCAGTTCGACTTCTTCCTCTCCGAGACCGCGGCCAACGCGCATGTCGTCTTCCCCGTCACCACGTGGGCCGAGGACAACGGGGTGATGGCCAACGCCGAGGCCCGGGTGGTCAAGCACAACAAGGCCCAGGACCCGCCCCCCGGCGTGCGGACCGACACCTGGGTGATCTGCGAACTCGCCAGGCGGCTCGGCGCGGGCGAGAAGTTCGCCTTCGCCGACTCGCGCGAGGTGTTCGACGAACTGCGGATCGCCTCGGCCGGCACCGTCAACGACTACTACGGCATCACCTATGAACGGCTGGAGGAGACCGGCGGGATCGCGTGGCCCTGCCCCTCCACCGATCACCCCGGCACCCCCCGGCTCTTCGAGGACGGCAGGACCTACCACCCCGACGGCAAGATCCATATGCAGGTCGTCGAATGGCACCTGCCCATGGACCCGTACGACGACGACCACCCCATGTCCCTCACCACCGGCCGTACCGTCGCGCACTTCCTCTCCGGCAACCAGACCCGCCGCCTGGGCGCCCTCGTCGAACAGACCCCGCGCCCCTGGGCCGAGATCCACCCCTCCCACGGCTTCCGCAACGGCGAACCGGTCCGTGTCGTCACCCGGCGCGGCAGCGAGGTCTTCCCCGCCCTGGTCACCGAGGCGATCCGCCCCGACACCGTCTTCATCCCGTACCACTGGCCGGTCCCCACCGCCGCGAACGCGCTGACCATCGACGCCCTGGACCCCCGCTCCAAGATCCCCGAGTACAAGGTCTGCGCCTGCCGGATCGAGCACGCCGAGGAGATCGACGAGGTGCCCGCGCCCCCGGTCGCCCCGGGCCACGTCGCCTACCCGGAGACCCAGGTCTCCCGCACCGACCCGCTGCCGCCCACGTCCCCGCAGGGCCGTGGCACCTCGGAAAGGAGCTGATGCCCGCATGATGGGCAGAACGATCTTCATCGACCCGGGGCGCTGCATCGGCTGCCAGGCCTGTGTCTCCGCCTGCCGGGAATGCGATTCGCACCGCGGCAAGTCGATGATCCACCTCGACTACACCGACGAGGGCCAGTCCGTCGCCTCCCTCCCCACCGTCTGCATGCACTGCGAGGACCCCGTCGCCCCCTGCGCCGAGGTGTGTCCCGCCGACGCGATCCTGGTGACCGCGGACGGGGTGGTGCAGCAGGCGGACACCACCCGCTGCATCGGCTGCGCCAACTGCGTCAACGCCTGTCCCTTCGGGGTGCCGAAGATCGACCTCCAGGCGAAGCTGCAGATGAAGTGCAACCTCTGCTACGACCGCACCGCCTACGGCCTCGCCCCCATGTGCGCCACCGTCTGCCCGACCGGGGCGCTCTTCTACGGCACCGTCGAAGAGCTCCAGGCCGAACGCCCCGGCGTCCAGGTGGCCGACACCTTCGTCTTCGGCGAGTCCGAGGTGCGCACGGGCGTCGCCATGGTCGTCCCCGCCGACCGCGTCCAGTGGCCGGTGCCGGGCGGTCTGCCCGTCGTGGAGATCAACGGGAAGGACGTCCGCCGATGACCGTCACCGAACAGCCGCCCCCCGGAGACCCGCGACAGCCGTCCTCCGGGGACCCGCGTGAGGCCCTGCACGACCGGATCGCCGCCGACTCCCTCACCACCCGCCGTGACTACCTCCGCATCGTCGCCACGGTCTCCGGCGGACTTGCCGTCGGCGGACTCGGCGTCGCGGGCGGCATGCTTCCGCGCCACGGCGACCCCGAGGACGACAAGGCGCCCGCACCGAAGAGGATCAGCTCCCAGCTGCTGCCCGGGGAGTCGCTCGCCTTCAGCTACCCGGAGGAGGAGGACAAGGCGGTCGCCGTCCGTCTCGACGACGGCACCCTCGTCGGCTACTCGGCGATCTGCACCCATCTGGCCTGTGCCGTGCTCTGGCGGAAGGACCGGGGCTCCGAGGGCGAGCTGTACTGCCCCTGCCACGAGGGCGTCTTCGACGCACGCACCGGCGAGGTCACCGCCGGCCCGCCGCCGCGGGGCCTGCCCAAGGTGGTGCTCACCGAGCAGACGGACGGCAGCATCTGGGCCGTCGGCACCACCCGCTCCGGCGAGAGCATCGAGAAGGGGCTGTGCCGCCAGCTCGGCGACGACCGCCCGGACCTCGCCTCCCGGATCGGCTGTCCCGGAGTCCGCAGTGGCGCCGAAGCCCCCCAGGCCGCCGGTGGCTCCCGTACCAGGGCCACCGAGCCCGAGACCTCCGGCAGGCGGACATGAGCGACGCCCAGCAGCCCGCCGGCCCGCACTACCCGGAGTACCACCCGGGCAGCGCGCGGCCGGAACTCAACCGGCCCGTCCACGAGCGGTACCCGCAGATCCGCTCCACCAGCGGCTACGGCGACCCCCGGGTCCGCCACACCGGTCCGGGGCCGGGAGCGGGCACCGACCAGGAGCCGGAGCGGTCCTCGAAGCTGACGGCACGGCTGACCCTGGCCATGACCGTCGTCATCGGGCAGCTCTGGGGGCTCACGGTCATCATCGACGAATACATGGAGGGCAACACCGGTACCGCCTGGTGGGGGGCCGGATTCCTCTGCCTGTCGTTCCTCGTCGTCCTCGGCCTCTGGTGGCTCGACCCCAAGGACCGCTGACCGGCCCCGGGCGCTCCGGCCCCGGGGGCGGACGGCACAGCCCCTCCGCGCGGCACGACGGCCGTACCCTGGGAGGTATGAGTACCGCCCCCGCCCCCGGACCGCGCGATTCGAATCCGAGCGTGCCGGACCTGCCGAAGCCCAAGCCGGCACTGATCTTCGACGATCCGCTGGACCAGCAGTCCGCGGATGATACGGACCGGGGGTGGGGTGAGCGGGCCCCCTCCGGTGGTGGCGCCGCCGACCTGGCCCGCTTCCTCGACGAGAAGCCGCCCCACCACATCTGAGCCGCGACGAGAAGCCGCCCCACCACATCTGAGCCGCGACGAGAAGCCCCGCCCCGCCAGATCTGAGCCGGCGCTCTTCCGGCCCCCGGCCCTACTCCGGGGCGCCACGCCCCGGGCCCTCGCCGTGGTTCCGCTCCACCGGGCCGCTGCGCTGAGCGACGAGCGCGTCGCGGATCTCCTTCAGGACCTCCAGCTCGCTCACCTCCATCGTCTCCTGGACGCCCTCCTTCGCCGCCTGCATCGCGGCCCGCCTGGCGAGGTACTTCGCCATCGGGAGCACCATCAGGAAGTAGACGACGGCAGCGGTGATCAGGAAGCCGAGCGTGGCGCTGAGCACCGAACCCCACAGGATCCGGATGCCCTCGGTCGCCTCGCCCGACTTCGGGTCCGTCACGCAGGGGCCCTTGAGGCAGGAGCTGTAGCTCTCCAGATCCTTGGTGCCGAACGCACCGACGAGCGGATTGATGACGCCCTTGACGATGGCGTTCACGATGTTCGTGAACGCCGCGCCGATGACGACGGCCACCGCCAGGTCGATCACGTTGCCACGCATCAGGAAGGCCTTGAAGCCCTCCAGCAGACTGACCTTCTTCTTCTCGCTCACGCCTGAGCCGTCCTTCGTATGTGCCGTAAGAGGAGCAAACCGTTCCGCAACCTACGGCAGTACAAGGGGTATCGACCCCATCTGCGGCTGATGGCAGGTGACGTGATGGTTCGTCAGTGCGAATCAGCACAGGATCACCGCGAAACCCGACGAGATCCCCGCACCGGCCAGCGTCGCGGCCGTCGCCCGCGGCACGGAGAGCACGATCAGTGCCCCGTTCTCCGTGGTGGCCTCGGCGGATGCCGCGGGCACCTGGGCAACGCGCGCACCCTTCGCCACCACTCGGGAGCCGGTTGCGGAACCCTCGGACGCGATCACGTCGACCCGGTCCCCCGGCCGCAGCAGCCGGACGGTCGCCGCATCGGTGATCCGGACGGGCGCGGACACCAGACGGGCCGGCGACGCCACCCGGCGCGAAGCGGTTCCGGCCGCGGCGGCCGCGTGCCCGCCGTGCCCACCCTCGCCCCCGGCCCCACCGCCCCCGAGCCCCGAAGCGGCCAGCGCGGCAGCCGTCAGCGCCAGCCCCGCGGCCATCGCCCGCCGCTGCCGCCACACCGCCCGCCGCAGCCGGTGCCCGCTGCCCCCGCGCACCCGCAGCGGAGGAAACGACGGCACCCCGCCGGGCGGCGGCACGGGGGTGGGCAGGGGCGGGGGAGCGGAGGGGGAGAGGGAGGGCTGCGGGGAGCCGGAGAGAGGAAGGGGAGAGGGCCGGGAGAGGGTCGAGGGCTGCGGGGGCCCGGAGGAGTGACCGTACGGGAGCATGCCAAACACCGCCTGCGCTACGGGAGTTCAGAGGGAAGGGGGCAGAGGAACCGGATCCGGAGGTCCGGCCGGACCCGACCGGCCGGACAGCACCCACGATTCACCACCCGCGAGATTCCCGCTGAGCCCTGTGGACGGCCCACGCGATGTGGAGAACTCCCCCACCCGATCGAGGGGCGACAGGAGTTGAGCGCCTACGGCAGCGCGATCCCCGTGTCGATCCCGTCCAGGGCATGCGCGCACAGACAGTCCCGGTCGCCCTCCGCCGGCAGCGCGGCGACCGCGTCGAAGAGGACCGTACGCAGACGGTCGACATTGGCCGCGAAGACCTTGAGCACTTCGCCGTGCGAGACGGCCTCGCCGGCCTCCGCGCCCGCGTCCAGGTCTGTCACCAGCGTCATCGTCGTGTAGCAGAGGCCCAGCTCACGGGCTAGCACGGCCTCGGGGTGCCCGGTCATCCCGACCACCGACCAGCCCATCGCCGCATGCCAGCGCGACTCCGCCCGGGTCGAGAAGCGCGGCCCCTCGACGACCACGAGCGTCCCGCCGTCCACCGCTTCCCAGTCCCGTCCCCGGGCCGCCGCGAGGGCGACCCTGCGCCCCTTGGGGCAGTACGGGTCCGCGAAGCCGAGGTGCACCACCTTCGGTGCCACCCCGTCCGCGCGGGTCTCCCCGTCGTAGAACGTCTGGACACGGGTCTTCGTGCGGTCGACCAGCTGGTCCGGCACGAGCAGCGTCCCCGGCCCGTAGTCCGGCCGCAGCCCGCCCACCGCGCACGGGCCGAGTACCTGGCGTACACCGACCGAGCGCAGCGCCCACAGATTGGCGCGGTAGTTGATGCGGTGCGGCGGCACATGGTGGCCGCGTCCATGACGGGGGAGGAAGGCGACCCGGCGGCCGCCGATCTCGCCGAGGAAGACGGAGTCGCTCGGCGCTCCGTAAGGGGTCTCCACGCGCACCTCGGTGACGTCCTCCAGGAAGGAGTACAGCCCCGAGCCACCGATCACACCGATCTCTGCGTTCACCATGCGGTCACAGTAGGCGTTCCCCGAACGGCCGGGGAGACCGGGCGGGGACGCCGAGGACCCCGCCGAGCACATCGGCGGGGTCCCGGTGAAGCCAGGTGAAACGGTTGGGCGGCGCCTCAGGCGGCCGACGAACCGCTCGACGAGGACGACGAAGAAGAGGATGACGACGCCGTGGAAGAGCTGGACGAACCGGTGGAGGACGTCGACGACGAGGACGACGACTTCGCGTCCGATCCCGTCGAGGACGACGATCCGGAACCCGAAGTCTTCGCAGCGGCCGGGGCCGGCGTGCTGCTCGACGAGGATCCGCGGCTGTCGTTCCGGTAGAAACCGGAACCCTTGAAGACGATGCCGACCGCCGAGAACACCTTCTTCAGGCGTCCATCGCAGCTCGGGCACACCGTGAGGGCGTCATCGGTGAACTTCTGCACCGCTTCGAGGCCCTCGCCACACTCGGTGCACTGGTACTGGTAGGTCGGCACTTGTTCCTCCTGGCACTCTGACTCGATGAGTGCTAACGACGCTCCATACTGACGTATTCCGCGGCATCAGTCCACCGTGACCGGTCCGCGGTGACCGATCCCACGTGCCACGGTCCGCCCCGGGACCTTCGGGAGCAGCCGCGAACGCAGCGCCACCAGCGTCACCAGCGCCAGCACCGTGCCCACCAGTGGCACCAGGAATCCGGTGCTCGCGCCGTGGGCGTCCGCGAGCCGCCCGGCCACCGTCACCGCGGCAGCCTGCCCGAGTGCGACCGCGCCCGTCAGCCAGGTGAACGCCTCGGTCCGGGCGGAGCCCGGGACCAGTGCCTCGACCAAGGTGTAGCCGCTGATCAGGGCGGGGGCGATGGACAGGCCGACCAGAAGTCCGAGACCGGCCAGAAGCGGCACGGAGTGCACCGCCCACAGGCCCGAAGCGGTGAGGGTCAGGGCCGCGTACCCGGCGATCAGCCGGCGTCGCGGGCCCGTCTTCCAGGCGATGGCACCGCAGGCGATACCGGCCAGCATGTTGCCGGCCGCGAAGATCCCGTACAGCAGACCGTTCGCACCGGGGCTGCCGATCTCCTCGGCGAAGGCGGTCAGCGAGACCTGCATCCCGCCGAAGACCGCGCCGATCCCCAGGAAGGACACCGCGAGCACACGTACGCCGGGGATGGACAGGGCGGAGGCGTGCCGCTGCGATCCCGCGGAGCCGGCGTTGCGCACCGCGGGCTGGGTGGCGCGCTGCGCGGCGAAGAACAGGCCGCCGAACAGGGTCAGGGCGGCTTCGGCGATCAGCCCCGCCGCCGGGTGCACCCCGGTGCACAGCGCGGTGGCGAGGACCGGACCGATGACGAAGGTGAACTCGTCCGTCACCGACTCGAAGGCCGCCGCCGTCGACATGAGCGGCGAGGCCTCCCGGCCCGGTGCCGCGCCGAGCACGGCCGCCCAACGGGCCCGCACCATCGGGCCGATCTGCGGGACCGAGGCCCCGGTGGGTACGGCGGCTGCGAACAGCGCCCACATCGGGGCGCCCGCCAGCGCGAGTGCGGTCAGGCCGGAGACGGACGCCGTGTGCACGAGGACGCCCGGCAGCAGCACGGCACGCTGGCCGAGGCGGTCGGCGAGCTTGCCGGTCTGCGGGGCGAACAGGGCCATGGACACCCCGGTGACGGCGGCGACGGCGCCGGCGCTGCCGTACGAACCGGTGGTGTGCTGGACGAGCAGGACGATGCCGATGGTCAGCATCGCGAAGGGCTGCCGTGCGGCGAAGCCCGGAAGGAGGAAGGTCCACGCACCCGGGGTGCGCAGCAACTGCCCGTAACCGGGGCGGTCGGAGACCGTGGACGCCACGGTCCTTGCCTTTCTGCCGCCTGGTGGCCGTGCCCCTGCGGAGCGGGCCGGCACAGGGGTGCGGACCCGGTCAGGAGCTGCCGAGAGCTGTCCTCTTCGCGCGGAACTGCGGTAGATGCCGGGCGCTCACAGCAGAGGCGGAGGACGCCACGACCGCCATACGGTCGCGCCAGCTCTGCGTCAGGCAGAGTTGGTGGATCAAATAGGTCGATCTAGGTTTCCTTCATGCTACAGGCAAGGGTCCCGGAACGCCTGTGATTGTGCGCAAGGCAACGTCTGTCACCTGTGAACGCTGGGGCGCTAACGCCTCAGGTGCAGGCGCCCCGCGCTCGGACAGGGCGCCTGCCCGCATCCTCAGTGGTGCGCCCTGGTATCGCGGGCGGACCGGCCCTCGTGTTTCTGGGGGTCGTCCGTCCTGCCGAGCTTCTTCACTGCCTTGAGCGCGTTGGCCACGTTCGGTCCGGCGAGGGTCTCGTCGGCGGCGTTCCCGCCGGTCCCCAGCCAGCCGGCCAGCTTGCCGCCCTCGCCGATCGCGCGCAGCCGGGCCTCGGTCGCGTCGCGCACGGGGTCGGTCGTGACGACCAGCAGCTCGTCGCCGCGGCGCAGCACGGTCGAGGGTGCCGGGACGAAGCTCTTGCCGTCCCGGACGACCAGCGTCACGGCCGCTCCCGCGGGCAGGCGCAGTTCGCCGACCTCGACGCCGTGCATCTTCGACTTCGCGGGGATGGCCACCGAGAGCAGATGTCCGCGCAGCCGTTCCAGGGGCGCGGACTCGATGCCCAGGTCGGCCGTCTCGGACGGGTCGTCGGCGATCTTGAGGGCCCTCGCGAGCCAGGGCAGGGTCGGCCCCTGGATGAGGGTGTAGACGACGACGAGCACGAAGACGATGTTGAAGACCCGGGTGGAGCCCTCGATACCGGACACCATGGGAATGGTCGCCAGGATGATGGGGACCGCGCCGCGCAGCCCCGCCCAGGACATGAGGGCCTTCTCCTGCCAGGGCAGCCGGAAGGGCGCCAGCGAGATGAAGACCTCCAGCGGCCGGGCCACCACGGTCAGCACCAGCCCCACGACGACGGCGGGCCAGAAGTCGTCGATCAGGTCGTGCGGGGTGACCAGCAGTCCGAGCAGGACGAACATGCCGATCTGGGCCAGCCAGCCGAGTCCGTCGGCGAAGCCGCGGGTGGCGGGCCAGTGCGGCAGCTTGGCGTTGCCGAGGATCATCGCGGCGAGGTAGACGGCGAGGAATCCGCTTCCGTGGAGCATCGCGCCCGCCGCGTACGCGGACACCGCGATGGCCATCACGGCGATCGGGTAGAGGCCCGAGGCGGGCAGGGCCACATGCCTCAGTCCGTACGAGCCGAGCCAGCCGACGGCGATGCCGAGCGCGGCGCCGATCGCCAGCTCCAGGGCTATCTCGCCCACGAGTACGTACCAGCTGTCGACCGGCCCCACGGTCGAGAAGGCCACCACGAGGATCACCACAGGGGCGTCGTTGAAGCCGGACTCCGCCTCCAGGACGCCGGTGATGCGCGCGGGCAGGGGCACCTTGCGCAGGACGGAGAAGACCGCGGCGGCGTCCGTGGAGGAGACGACCGCTCCGATGATCAGCGCCTGCCGCCATTCCAGACCGACCAGGTAGTGGGCTCCGGCCGCGGTCACGCCCACGCTCACGCCGACGCCGACGAGCGAGAGGACAACGGCCGCGGGCAGCGCGGGTTTGATCTCTTTCCACTTCGTGCCGAGGCCGCCCTCGGCGAGGATCACGACCAGGGCCGCGTAGCCGATCACCTGTGTCAGCTCGGCGTTGTCGAACTTGACGTCGAAGAACCCGTCCTGCCCCATGGCGATCCCGATGCCGAGATACAGGAGCAGGCTGGGGAGCCCGCTGCGCGACGAGATGCGCACCGCCGCCACCGCGACGAGCAGAACAAGCGAGCAGACGAGCAGGAGTTCGTTGAGCGCGTGGACAGTCAGTGGCCGGTCCTTCCCTGCGTACGCCTGCCGGATCGACTTCCGGCGGCCGGTACTTCGTTACCTTACCTAATCTTTAACGTTTTCTTGATGCGTTCGAGTACTCGTACGATCGCTACGCAATTCGAACCATCCCGATACCGCGTCCGACCGGCCTCGACGCTGCGCCTATGGTTGCTCCTGCACTCCCAGGACCACCCTGCCCCTCGAAGGACAGCGATGCCCGCCAACACAACCGCCTCTTCCGGCTCCACCGGTTCCGCCGGCGGCGGGCCGCGCAAGAAGAAGAAGGGGCGACGCGCCCGCCTGATCGTGATCGTCCTGGTGCTGGCGCTCGTCGCAGGTGTCGGTTACGGAACGTACTGGTCCGTATCCACTGTGCGCGCCTCCTACCCGCAGACCAACGGGACGATCCAGCTCGCCGGACTCGGCGGCAACGTCGAGGTCAAGCGCGACAGTTACGGAATCCCGCAGATCTACGCGGACTCCGACGCCGACCTGTTCCGCGCCCAGGGCTTCGTCCAGGCACAGGACCGCTTCTGGGAGATGGACGTCCGCCGTCACATGACGGCCGGCCGGCTCTCCGAGATGTTCGGCTCCGGCCAGGTCGAGACGGACTCCTTCCTGCGCACGCTGGGCTGGCGCAAGGTCGCACAGGAGGAGTACGACACCGTCCTGTCGGACGAGACCAAGAAGAACCTCCAGTCGTACGCGGACGGTGTGAACGCCTACCTCAAGGACCGCGACGGCAAGGACATCTCCGTCGAGTACGCGGCCCTCGGCTTCACCAACGACTACAAGCCCACCGAGTGGACCCCGGTCGACTCGGTCGCGTGGCTGAAGGCCATGGCCTGGGACCTGCGCGGCAACATGCAGGACGAGATCGACCGTTCGCTGATGACCAGCCGGCTCGACGCGAACCAGATCGAGGACCTGTACCCGCCCTACCCGTACGAGAAGCACAAGCCGATCGTCAGTGAGGGCGCCGTCTCCCCGGTCACCGGGAAGTTCGACGCCGAGGCGACGCCGTCCGACGGCATCGGTTCGTCGACCGCCCAGGGCGCCACCGAAGGACTCACCTCCCAGCTCGGCGCACTGTCCGACACCCTTGACGAGATCCCCGCGCTGCTGGGCCCCAACGGCACCGGCATCGGGTCGAACTCCTGGGTCGTCGCGGGGAAGTACACGACCACCGGCAAGCCGCTGCTCGCCAACGACCCGCACCTGGCGCCGCAGCTGCCCTCGCTCTGGTACCAGATGGGGCTGCACTGCCGCGCCGTCTCGGCGACCTGCAAGTACGACACCGCCGGTTACACCTTCTCCGGCATGCCCGGTGTGATCATCGGCCACAACCAGGACATCGCCTGGGGCTTCACCAATCTCGGCGCCGACGTCACCGACCTCTTCCTGGAGAAGGTCTCGGGCGACGGCTACCTGTACGACGGCAAGGTGAAGCCCTTCACCGTCCGCGAGGAGACCATCAAGGTCGCGGGCGGCAGGAGCCGGCACATCACCGTGCGCGAGACCAACAACGGCCCGCTGGTCTCCGACCGGAGCGGCGAGCTGGAGAAGGTCGGCCAGAAGGCGCCCGTCAGCAACGCCGCCCCCGACCGTGCTGACGGCTACGGAGTGGCGCTCAAGTGGACGGCGCTGGAGCCGGGTCACTCCATGGACGCCGTCTTCGAGCTCAACCGGGCCAAGGACTTCACCACCTTCCGCAAGGCGGCCGAGCACTTCGAGGTTCCCTCGCAGAACCTCATCTACGCCGACACCAAGGGCCACATCGGCTACCAGGCGCCGGGGAGGATCCCGGTCCGCAAGTCCGGTGACGGCACGCTGCCCAGCCCCGGCTGGTCCTCGTCGTACGGCTGGAAGAAGGACCCGATCCCGTTCGACGAGCTGCCCTACGAGTACGACCCGGAGCGCGGCTACGTCGTCACCGCCAACCAGGCCGTGATCGACGAGGACACGTACCCGAACCTGCTCACCAAGGACTGGGGCTACGGCAGCCGCAGCCAGCGGATCAACGACCTCATCGAGTCGAAGATCAAGGGCGGCGGGAAGATCTCGACCGAAGACATGCAGAAGATGCAGATGGACAACACCAGCGAGATCGCCGCGCTGCTGGTGCCCGAGCTGATGAAGATCAACATCTCGGACAAGGACGTCCGTCAGGCGCAGAAGCTGCTGGAGGGCTGGGACTACACCCAGGAGGCGGACTCGGCGGCCGCCGCGTACTTCAACGCGGTCTGGCGCAACATCCTCAAGCTGGCCTTCGGTGACAAGCTGCCCAAGGAGATGCGCGTCGAGGGCGAGTGCCTGAACGTGCCCCCGGCCAAGAGCTCGGGCCCGCTCGACGAGCAGGACAAGCTGGTACGCGAATGCGGTCAGCGCGACCCGGACTCGGCGCAGCCGGACGGCGGCGACCGCTGGTACCAGGTCGTCGCGAACCTCATGGACAAGCCGGACAGCAAGTGGTGGAAGGCTCCGAAGTCCCGCAAGGACAAGGCCACCGAGAACCGTGAGGAGCTCTTCGCCCGCGCCATGGAGGACGCCCGCTGGGAGCTGACCGCCAAGCTCGGCAAGGACATCACCACGTGGACCTGGGGCCGGCTGCACCAGCTGACCCTGAAGAACCAGACCCTCGGCACGGAAGGTCCCGGACTGCTTCAGCGGGCGCTCAACCGGGGCCCGTGGAACCTCGGCGGCGGCGAGGCCGCGGTGAACGCCACGGGGTGGAACGCGGCCGGCGGCTACGAGGTCGTCTGGGTCCCGTCGATGCGGATGGTCGTCAACGTGGGGGACTGGGACAAGTCCCGCTGGATCAACCTCACCGGCGCCTCCGGGCACGCGTTCAGCGCGCACTACACCGACCAGACCGACAAGTGGGTCAACGGCGAGCTGCTCGACTGGTCCTTCGGGACGAACGCGGTGGCCGGGGCGACGAAGGACACGCTGACGCTGAAGCCGTAGGCGTCGGGCGGGCCCGCGGGGCTTCGGGAACACTCCGGAGCCCCGCGGGCCGGCTGGTGCCCGGGGCCCTTCAGTTGCCGCCGAAGCGCCGCGGGCCGCGGTCTCCGGGGCCTCAGCCGCTGCCGAAGCGCCGCGGGCCGGCGGGTGTCACCACGGCGTCCACGGGGTGGTCGTGCGGTTCCTCCGGGACCCGCGCGGCCACCTCGTCCTCGTACAGCAGGACGATCAGCGCGGGATGGGCCCCGGCCGCCGCGAGGCGCGCCAGCACCCGGTCGTAGCTGCCTCCGCCGCGGCCGAGCCGCATGCCGCGCCCGTCCACCGCGAGGCCCGGCAGCAGCACCACGTCCGCTTCCAGCACGGCGTCGGGGCCGAGACGCCCACCGACGGGCTCCAGGAGCCCGCGCCCGGCCCTCTCGAGGCTCCCCGCTCCCTCGTACGCCGCCCAGTCCAGGTCGTTGTCCGCGAGGAGCACCGGCAGCAGGACGCGTACGCCCCGCGTGCGCAGCGCGTCCAGCAGGGCGCGGGTCCCCGGTTCGCTCCCCACCGAAACGTACGCGGCGACCGTACGGGCCCCCGCGACCTCCGGGAGTTCGAGCGCACGGCGCGCCAGGGCCGTGCCCGCCCGCTGGACGTCCTCACCGGTCAGAAGGCGTCGCGCGGCGAGCAGTTCACGCCGCAGCAGTGCCTTTGCGGACATGTCGGTGTTCAACGGGGCACCTCTAGCTCTCACGTACCGTCATATTTAAGTACAAAGTTAACCGGAGGATCATCTTCCGCCCATGCGCGCCGGTTAGGGTTCTGCGCATGACTCAGTCGAACCCCAGGATCAGCAAGGCTGTCATCCCGGCGGCGGGCCTCGGCACCCGCTTCCTGCCGGCCACCAAGGCCACTCCCAAGGAAATGCTGCCTGTCGTCGACAAGCCTGCCATCCAGTACGTCGTCGAGGAGGCGGTCGCCGCCGGACTCTCCGACGTCCTGATGATCACCGGTCGCAACAAGCGTCCCCTGGAGGACCACTTCGACCGCAATTACGAACTGGAGTCGGCCCTGACCCGTAAGGGCGACGCCGAACGGCTGCGCAGGGTCCAGGAGTCGAGCGACCTCGCCACCATGCACTACGTCCGCCAGGGCGACCCGAGAGGGCTGGGCCACGCGGTGCTGTGCGCCGCTCCGCACGTCGGCGACCAGCCGTTCGCGGTCCTCCTCGGCGACGACCTGATCGACCCGCGCGACCCGTTGCTGGCGCGCATGGTGGAGATCCAGGAGCGCGAGGGCGGCAGCGTCATCGCTCTCATGGAGGTCCCGCCCGAACTGATCCACCAGTACGGCTGCGCGGCCGTCGAGCCGACCGCGGAGGGCGACGTGGTGCGGATCACCGGCCTGGTCGAGAAGCCCGAACAGGCCGACGCGCCCAGCAATCTCGCCATCATCGGCCGCTACGTGCTGGACCCCGCCGTGTTCGGCATACTGCGCAGGACCGAGCCGGGACGTGGCGACGAGATCCAGCTGACGGACGCCCTCCAGCTCCTCGCCGAGGACGAGAAGGCCGGCGGGCCGGTGCACGGCGTCGTCTTCAAGGGCCGCCGCTATGACACCGGTGACCGGAGCGACTACCTCCGTGCCATTGTCAGACTCGCGTGCGAACGTGAAGACCTGGGGCCGGAGTTCCGGACCTGGCTCCGCAGTTACGTCACCGAGGAGATGTAGGACCTTGAGCAGCACGATCTGGTCGGTGGACGAGCACCTGGAAGACATCCTCGCCGCGGTGAGGCCGCTCGAACCCATCGAGCTGCAACTGCCCGAGGCCCAGGGCTGCGTCCTGGTGGAGGACGTCGTGGTGGAGATCGCCCTGCCGCCCTTCGACAACAGCTCGATGGACGGTTACGCGGTCCGCGTCGCCGATGTGAAGGGCGCCACCGAGGAGTTCCCCGCGGTCCTCACGGTCATCGGGGACGTCGCGGCGGGCGATGCCGGTCTGCTCGGCGACCAGCGCGTGGGCCCCGGCGAGGCCGCCCGCATCATGACGGGCGCCCCGCTCCCGGCCGGTGCCGAAGCCGTGATCCCGGTCGAGTGGACCGACGGCGGTACGGGCGGTGGGCCCGCCGCCACCATGCGCGCCCACAGCGACGCCCCGGAAGGCGCCCGAGGCGAGGTCCGCGTCCACCGCCCGGCCGAGGCCCGCGCCCACGTCCGGGCCCGCGGCAGCGACGTGCGGCCGGGCGACCTGGCGCTCCGTGCCGGTTCGGTGGTGGGAGCACCGCAGATCGGCCTGCTCGCCGCGATCGGCCGCTCGACGGTGAAGGTGCGGCCCCGGCCGCGCGTCGTCGTCATCTCCACCGGCAGCGAACTGGTCCAGCCCGGCGAGGAGCTGACCGGCGGCCAGATCTACGACTCGAACAGCTTCGCGCTGACCGCCGCGGCGCGCGAGGCCGGAGCGATCGCCTACCGCGTCGGCGCCGTCTCCGACGACGCCGATACGCTCCGGGCCACGATCGAGGACCAGCTGATCCGGGCGGACATCGTCGTCACCACCGGCGGCGTCAGCGTGGGCGCGTACGACGTCGTCAAGGAGGCCCTCTCCCCGGCCGGCGACGAGGACGGGTCCGGCGGCGGCGTCGACTTCCGCAAGCTCGCCATGCAGCCCGGCAAGCCGCAGGGCTTCGGCTCCATCGGCCCGGACCACACCCCACTGCTGGCGCTCCCGGGGAACCCGGTCTCCAGTTACGTCTCCTTCGAACTGTTCGTACGCCCCGCGATCCGGGCCCTGATGGGCCTGCCCGACGTGAACCGCCCGACCGTCAGGGCGTCGCTGGTCACCGACAAGGCCCTGTCCTCACCGGCCGGCAAGCGGCAGTTCCTGCGCGGGACGTACGACGCCGAGGCCGGCACCGTGGCCCCCGTCGGCGGTTCCGGATCGCATCTGATCGCCGCTCTCGCCCAGGCGGACGCGCTCATCGTGCTGCCCGAGGACGTCACCTCCGCGGAGCCCGGCGCGGACACCGAGGTGATCCTGCTCCGCTGACCGGCGCCCGGTGGCGGTACGGTGTCTGCCGCTGTGCCTTCCGGGGGACACCCCCCGGACCCCGGACCTGCACCCCGGTGCAGCACCGGGGCAACCGGCGCCCTACCGCTAGGCGGAGTTAGTTGAGTACGCAGAACAGGCTGACGCACATCGACGAGGCGGGCGCCGCCCGCATGGTCGACGTCTCCGCGAAGGACGTCACCGCGCGCGTCGCCCGCGCCAGCGGCCGGGTCCTCGTCTCACCGCGTGTCATCGAGCTGCTCCGGGGCGAGGGGGTCCCCAAGGGCGACGCCCTCGCCACCGCACGCATCGCCGGGATCATGGGCGCCAAGCGCACCCCGGACCTCATCCCCCTCTGCCACCCCCTCGCGGTCTCCGGTGTCACGGTCGACCTGGGGGTGGCCGACGACGCGGTGGAGATCACGGCCACCGTGAGGACGGCGGACCGCACCGGCGTGGAGATGGAGGCGCTGACCGCCGTGTCGGTCGCCGCGCTCACCGTCGTCGACATGATCAAGGCCGTCGACAAGTCCGCGGTCATCACGGACGTCCGGGTCGAGGCGAAGTCGGGCGGCAAGTCCGGCGACTACCGGCGCACCGCGCCCGGCGGGGCGGAAGCATGAGCGCCCCGGAGGCTTCCGGCGGCTACCGCGCCCTCGTGGTGACGGCGTCGAACAGGGCCGCCGCAGGGGTCTACGCCGACAAGGGCGGACCGCTGATCGTCGAGGCGCTGGCCGAGCTCGGCTTCACCGTCGAAGGACCGCAGGTCGTCCCCGACGGCGACCCGGTCGAGCAGGCGCTGTGGGACGGGGTGGCCGCCGCGTACGACGTCATCGTGACCACCGGCGGCACCGGCATCTCGCCGACCGACCTCACTCCGGACGTCACGCGCAACGTCCTGGACCACGAGGTCCCCGGCATCCCCGAGGCGATCCGCGCCGAGAGCCGTGACAAGGTCCCCACGGCCGCGCTCTCTCGCGGTCTGGCGGGCGTGGCCGGCCGTACGCTCATCGTCAATCTGCCCGGTTCCACCGGCGGGGTGCGCGACGGGCTCGCGGTCCTGAGCCGCATCCTGGTGCACGCCGTCGACCAGCTCCGCGGCGGCGATCACCCCCGACCCGGGAGCCCGAGCTGAACGTCCCGACCTGGCCGGTGATCCTGGTGGACGGCGCCGTCGCCCTCCGGCCGATAAAGGTGCGCGACCAGCGCATGTGGCGCGAGGTCAACCGGCGCAACCGGGACTGGCTGCGCCCGTGGGAGGCGACCGTGCCCCCGCCCGCCCCCGGCGGGCCGGTGGCCCAGCGCCCCACGTACCGCCAGATGGTCCGCCATCTGCGCTCCGAGGCGAACGCCGGCCGGATGCTGCCGTTCGCGATCGAGTACGAGGGCCGGCTGGTCGGCCAGCTGACCGTGGCCGGGATCACCTGGGGATCGATGTGCTCCGGCCATGTCGGCTACTGGGTGGACCAGGACGTGGCGGGCCGCGGCGTGATGCCGACCGCGGTCGCCCTCGCCGTGGACCATTGCTTCCGGGTGGTCGGACTCCACCGCATCGAGGTGTGCATTCGCCCGGAGAACGGGCCGAGCCGGCGGGTCGTGGAGAAACTCGGATTCCGTGAGGAAGGGCTCCGGCCCCGCTATCTCCACATCGACGGCGCCTGGCGGGACCATCTGATCTACGCCCTGACCGCCGAAGAGGTGCCCGACGGGCTGCTCCGGAGGTGGCACCGGGCGCGTCCGGAGCGTCCGGAACAGCGCTCGAAATAAAATGTATGTTCGAAATTGATCGGGCTATGACCGCTACCGAACGCACAAACACCGACTGTTGATCCGAACAATCACAAAAAAAGTCCGTGATATCAGCCGGATCGTGCGACACACCGCGCCAATTGGCGGATGCCTCCAGGCAAACCCCTCTACGGTGTGAGATGTGAGCAGCAGCGGCCTCATCTACGCAGTCATTGTCGGGGCCTGGGCCGCCTACTTGGTACCGATGTGGCTCCGCAGGCAGGACGAGCTCAACGAAGCCCGTCCCACGGAACGCTTCAGCACCGCCATCCGGCTGCTGTCCGGACGGGCGGCGATGGAGCGCCGGTACGCCAAGGAGCTGCGGGAGCGGACCGACGAGGAGGCGGCGCCCGACGCCGACCCGGACGTAGTCACGGACCGAATGGATTCCGTCGACGTCCGGGCCTTTTCCGCGCCTCCGGCGCACACCGAGGCCCGGGTCCACGACCCGGCTCGGCCGCCGGAGCACTCCGACCGGGAACGCCCGGCGCAGAAGCGCCCGGCGCGTGATCGCCCCGAGTCCCCCTCCGATGCGTCCGTCGCCGCGCGGCGCCCGCGTCCCGGGGGCATCGACGCGGAACGCGCCAGGCGCGCGCAGCGCCTGCAGGTCCTCGCGCGCCGCAGGCGTACCACCGTCGTCCTCTTCCTCGGCTTCACGCTCGGCGCTGTCGTCGCGGCGGTCGGCGGCCTCCGCTTCCTCTGGGCCCCGGCGGTGCCCGCCGTGCTGCTGAGCACGTACATCGTCCATCTCCGCGCCCAGGAGCGCCGCCGGTTCGCCTTCACCATGGACCGGCGCCGGGCGGAGGTCGCGGCGCAGCGGCTCCGGGAGAGCCGCCCCCGCCGCCATCAGCCGGCCTCGACGGCCCCCGCAGACACCGACGAGGACTCCGAAGCCCGCCACCCCGCCCCCGAGCCCACGCCCACGGTCTCCCCGCAGGAGGCGGGCCGCCGTGCCCTGGTCGAGCAGACCGACCACGCGGAGTGGGTCGACCAGCAGCGCGAGCGGGGCCGGGTCCAGGGCGACAGCTGGGAGCCCGTACCGGTTCCGCTGCCGACCTATGTCACCGCCCCGGTCGCCCCGCGCGCCACGGGCGGCATCGAGGTCGGCAACCCGGAGACCTGGAGCGCGGCCCGCTCCTCCTCCGCCGAACCCGCCCAGCCGTCCACCACGCAGGCGGCGACGGCCCCGGTGGACCCGGCGCCACGCCAGCGCTCGGACCGGTCCCGCCGCTCCCGCGACCGGGGCCGGACTCCGCTCTTCGACCAGTACGACGAGGACGACCGCCCCCGCGCGGCCAACGAGTGAGACGCCCGCCCGCCCGCTGCGACACCGACTCGGCTGACCAGCGCGGAACGGATTTCCGAGCACCCCTGTCGGGGTGCTAAAGTTTCACTCGTTGCAAGGGCCTGTGGCGCAGTCTGGTAGCGCACCTCGTTCGCATCGAGGGGGTCTGGGGTTCAAATCCCCACAGGTCCACCGCAGCTCAGAGCCCCTACCGGGGAAATCCGGTAGGGGCTCTTTGGCGTCGTACGGAGTTGGCGTCACGGGGGCGCTCGCGCGTCGTGCGTGTCCGCCCCCGCCGACCGGCCCCGGGTGAACCGGCCGCGCCCGCCGCGTCGTCGCCCCGGTGCTCGGGTCCCGGGCTTCGAGCCCCGAGCTTCGGGATTCGAGCGCCGAAGGGGCCCGTTCACTCTTTCGTGGGTATGTGGCGGGGGCTCGGCCCGAGTCTTGGGCTTCGGGACCCGAGCGTCGGGATCCGGGTTCCGAGATTCGAGCGATGTCCTGCAACCGGTAGGTAAAAGAAGGGGTTTGGGAGAACCTCCCCGCCCTCCCCGCCCGCCATGACGAGCGAGTGTGACTGTTTGTGACCGACTTGCGACACAGCGTCGCGGCTGCCTACGGTGCCGCCAGACGCAAGTGACCCCGACGCGGTGTTGAACGCACCGGCCGGGGTCTCACCCCAAGATCGAGAAAGCGGCGATCCCGTGGCTACCCAAAACCCTATCCCCGCCCCGCCGGCGCCTGCTCGCTCGGCTCCGTACCCGAAGGCCGGGCCGGGCTACGGAAAGCGGTCCGTCCCCGACCAGAGCCCGCCCCGCGCGGACGACTTCGCGCTTCTTCCCGAGCGGGAGCGGCACATCGCCGGGTACGTCGACCGGCTTCCCGATGGTGCGGCAATGAACATCAAGTCGCTGGCCAAGTGCCTGACGCTGTACGGGCAGATGGCCGTCGGCAGCGCGTTGAGGGCCCTGGGCGTGGCCGGTCATCTGCGCCATGTGCGGTGCGCGGTCGGCGACGGTGAAAAGGTTCGCTGGGTCACCCGCACCTTCTGGTCACGTACGGCCCGCGACAACGAGTGGTGGACCGCCTTCCTCGCCGCGGAGGAGAGGCGCTGCGCGCCGCAGCCGGCCGTCGCCTGCGTGGCGCCCCCGCCGCCATGGGGCCCGGCCGAGGCTGCGGCCCCGGCCGCCGTGCCCGAACCTCCGGCCCGGGCCGACTCCGTACCGTCCGCCGACCTCGCCGCTCCTGTGCCGCAGCAGCGCACCGCGCCATCGCAGGACGACGACTCTCCGGCCTTCCTCGCCCTGGCCCGGCTGGGCCGCGTCCAGCCGCGCCTGGGCCTGTCCGACGACGACTGCAGGTCGCTGGAGCGTGCGGCCGCCGCATGGCTCGGCGCGGCGTGGACGCGGACTACCTCGTCCACGCCCTCACCGCCGGGCTCCCCAAGATCATCGATTCGCCCCTCGGCTTCGTCAGGTCCCGCCTCGTCAAGAAGCTCCCGCCGTACCTGCCCCCCGCCCCGGTACCGGCCGCCCCGGACGCCTCAGTTCGCCGTCTGATGATCGAGTGCAGCGACTGCGGCGCGCCAGGCAAGGCCGAGGCATTTCGCGACGGGCTGTGCGGCCCCTGCCGTCAGCCGGCTCATGCCCCCGCCGCCGATCGGGCGGCCGCGGACGGGCCGGGCATCGAGCGTGACATCCAGGCGCACGTGAAACGGCTCCGCGAGCAACTGAGGCTGCGCTGAGGCGCACGGACACGCTTCGCGGGGGAGGCGGGTGACGTCACCGGCCGAGCTGAGCGGCCAGGTGTGAGCGCGTGACGCGTCGGCCTGGGAGTGGGGATGCGCGCCCGGTCCCCACGCAACCGGCCCGCGCCCCGCCCCCGCCGGGGCGGGAGCGGGGCGCGGGACCTGAGCCGGGCCCGGCTCAGCGGTCACCCTTCAGCCCTGTCCAGGCGCCAGGCCACCATTCCGGTGGCTCCCGGCAACGCCGCGGTGTCGATGCGGACCTTGCCGTTGGCCGGGGCGGTGAGGCTCTGACGGACGGGGACGCCGTCGCAGGCCACCGTCCGGCGGGCGGGGCTCCTGATGGCCGTGGACAGCGTGATCTTCCCCGATCCGGCGCAGACGACCGCCAGCTCGTACGCGTTCCCGCGGTCCAGTTCCGGTGCGCTGTGGGAACCGTCGCCGACCCGCTCCAGGCCCGCCTCGACGAAACGCGGCTCGCTGTCGCCGAGACCCGCCGTGCCGAGCGTCTCCTGGACCTGCCTGCCGAGCTGCTTCTCGGCGGCGGCCTCCGATGCGGATGCGGACCGCGGAGGCGTCGCCCGGCTGCTCGGCGAGGCGCTCGGTCCCCCCGGACCGCCGGACTCGCTCGTGCACCCGACGGCGAAGGAGAGGACCACCGCGGAAGCGAGACCCAGCACCGGGCCGCGCCGCACGGCGTGCGGGCGAGGGGTCATGAGCTGGTCGTCCAGTAGCGCCAGCCCGTCTCCTTCGTGGGGAGCTTCGCCGTGCCTGAGCCGATCTTCACCTTGCCGCACCGGTCAGCACTGGTCTTGTACTTCGTCCAGTTCACCTTGTAGCCCCATGAGCCGTACTGCAGGTGCCCGTACTTCCTTGCCGGGACGGCGTGCGTGTAGTGGTGCCCCACGGTCACCCCCACCTCGCCCACCACCTTGACGCTGTACTCCGCCTTCACCTCGGCGAGGAGGACACCGGCGCTCACCCCGGCGGTGCCGCTGACCTCGACGCCGATCTTGCCCGCCTTCTCGACGCTGACCCTGATGGAGCCGCCGGGGCCGTCCTTGAAGCTGGTGCCGTGCCACCACGACGGAACGTGGTAGCTCTTCTTGCCGCTCACCTGGACCCACTGCTTGACCGGGTTGTCACAGCGGGGCACGACGAGCGCCCCGCCTCCCCCCGCGGCATGGGCCGTGGTGGTCGCCGCCATGGCGAATGCCACCGCGGCAGTCGGGACGAGAACACGCCTGAGAGTTGTGCCGTGCATTCAATTCCCCCTCGATAGATGCTCAGTTGACTGGTCAGGTCAACGAGGTCAGTCGAGAACCTACGGCCTCGGAAGCCTTTGCCGGGCGTCCGTCGGAAACTCTGAGGAAGAATTGAGGGTCGGCCGGGCGGGGCCCCGTCGGCTCAGTGCGCCCCGTCCAGCCGGGCCCGCTGTTCGTCCGTCAGCTCCAGCTCCACCGCGGCCAGGTTCTCCTTCAGCTGCGCCACCGACGACGCCCCGGCCAGCGGGATCACGGGAAGCCGGCCACCGATCTGCCAGGCCAGGACGACCTGGTTGATGCCCGCCCCCGTCTCGGCGGCGACCTCGCGCAGGACCGTGAGGCGGGCGGGGGTGCCGGGGTGGTCGTAGTCCTGGGGGAGCGGCTTGTCCGGGCGGGTGTACGCGCCGGCGAGCAGCGGGGAGTACGCGACCAGGGTCAGGGCGGGGTCGGCGCGCAGGTAGCTGAGCAGTTCGGGTCCGGCGTGGCCCAGGCTGCCGTCCTCGAACAGGGGGCTGGGGACGTCGAATCGGGGGCGCAGGTGGCTGTGCTGGTACTGCAGCACCTCGTAACCGGGCAGTCCGGCCGACGCCGCGAGCGCGCGGGCCCGTTCCACGCGCCAGATGGCGTGGTTGCTGGCGCCCAGGAGACCGACCGTGCCGGCCGCGCTCAGCTCCCCGAGTGCCTCGACGGTCTCGGCGAGCGGGACGGTCCGGTCCTCGATGTGGGCGTAGAGCAGGTCGAGCCGTTCCACCCCGAGGCGGTCCCGGCTGCGCTCCACGGCCTCGCGGACCGCCTTCGCCGACAGGCCCTCCGGGTTGTCGACGAACCCGGTGCCGGGCGCGAGCGGTTCGGCGCCCAGCTTGGTGGCGATGACGATCTCGTCCCCGATCCCACGGCTGCGCCGCCACTTGCCGAGCAGCCGCTCGCTCTGGCCGCCGAGACCGCCGTCGACCCAGTACGCGTAGTTGTCGGAGGTGTCGATGAACGTGCCGCCGGCCTCCACGAAGTGGTCCAGGATCGCGAACGAGGTCTTCTCGTCGGTGACCGACCCGAAGAGCATGGCGCCGAGTGCGAGGACGCTCACCTCCCGGCGGGTGGCGGGATCTGTGCCGATGGTGCGGTACTTCATGACGTTCCCCTCCGGTTCCGGTCACCGTCGTCCGGTGGCCGCGGAAGGGAGTGTGCTTGTTGAAGTGCGCTTCAAGGCAAGGGTGTCGGCAGGAAATCGGCTGACGGAGCCTGAT
The DNA here is from genome assembly GCF_040630635.1 of Streptomyces sp. NPDC005761. Taxonomy (NCBI): domain Bacteria; kingdom Bacillati; phylum Actinomycetota; class Actinomycetes; order Kitasatosporales; family Streptomycetaceae; genus Streptomyces; species Streptomyces sp. NPDC005761. The sequence goes on from NZ_JBEXXX010000001.1 coordinate 306,335, forward strand.
GGCCGTCGCCTAGGCTGAACGCGTTGACCCGCATGTGAAGCACTCCGCACCGAGGAGCGATTTGTGACGGCAGGCATACCCGAGCCCCAGCCCCGGATCGACACCGGCAAGCCCCACCCCGCCCGCGTCTACGACTGGTTCCTGGGCGGCAAGGAGAACTACCCGGCGGACCAGCAGTTCGCGCGGACTCTGCCGGAGGAGACGCGCGGGAACGCCGCGCGCAACCGGGCGTTCATGCACCGGGCCTCCGCCTGGCTGGCGCGTGCCGGGATCGACCAGTTCCTGGACATCGGCGCCGGCATCCCCACGGAGCCCAACCTCCACCAGGTCGTGCAGGCGATCACTCCGACGGCCCGGATCGTCTACGCGGACCACGACCCGATCGTCCTCCGGCACGCGGAGACCCTCCTCGCCGGTGCTCCCGAGGGGGCCATCGACTACCTCCACGCCGACGTACGTGAGCCGGAGGCGATTCTCGAACGGGCCAAGGAGTTCCTGGACTTCGAGCGGCCCATCGCCCTGTCGCTGCTGGCGCTGATGCACTTCCTGCCGGACGACCAGGACCCGTACGGCATCACCCGCACCCTGGTCGACGCCCTGCCCACCGGGAGTTACCTGGCCCTGTCGCACGGCACCGCCGATCAGCACCCGGAGCTGAAGCAGGAGACGGAGTCGGCGTACAGGAAGGGCGCCATCGCGCTGCGGATGCGTACGCGTGCCGAGGTCGAGCAGTTCTTCGAGGGGCTGGAGCTCGTCGAGCCGGGCCTCGTCCCGGCGACCGAGTGGTACCGGGAGGAGCCGGCGCCCGTCGTGGAGCGCAGCGGCTTCTACGTGGGTGTGGGGCGGGTGGTCCGGTGAGTACGCGGTTCACGGCGGAGGACGGCACCGTGCTCGCGTACGACGACCTGGGAAAGGCCGGTGATCAGCCGCCCGTCGTCCTCGTCCACGGGCATCCGTTCAACCGGAGCATGTGGCAGCCGCAGGCGACCGCGCTCGTCGCGGCGGGGTACCGGGTGATCGTGCCCGATCTGCGGGGGTACGGGGAGAGCGGCGTCGTCGCGGGGCGGACCCTGTTCGCGCAGTTCGCCGACGACATCGCCGCGCTGCTGGACCGGCTGGGCCTTGCGCGGGCGGTGGTGGGCGGGGTGTCCATGGGCGGCCAGATCGCCATGGAGTTCCACCGTTCGCACCCGGGCCGGGTGGCGGCGCTGGTCCTGGCCGACACCTCGCCGGTCGCCGAGACCGAGGAGGGCAAGGCGTTCCGCAACCGCCTCGCCGACCGCTTGCTCGCCGAAGGGATGGACGGGTACGCGAACGAGGTCATCGACAAGATGCTGGCTCCGTACAACGTCACCGGGCTGCCGGACGTCGCCGCGCACGTGACGGGGATGATGCGGATGACCGACCCCCAGGGGGCGGCCGCCGCGTTGCGGGGCCGGGCGGAGCGGCCCGACTACCGTGACTCGCTCGCCGGGGCCGGGGTGCCCGTCCTGGTCGTGGTCGGTGCCGACGACGTCTACACGCCCGTCTCGGAGGCCCGGGCCCTGCACGGGCTCATCCCGGACGCGGAGCTGGTCGTGGTCGAGGGGGCGGGGCACCTGCCGGGTCTGGAGCGGCCCGAGCCGTTCAGCGACGCGGTGGTGACCTTCCTGGCGAGGGTGGGCGTCGGGGCCTAGAGGTGGGCGGCGGATCCGAGGGCCCTACGAAAGCCCGTCGGGCTGGAGCGGCTTCGCGAAGCAGAGGCTGCTGTCGTACGTGCGGTAGTGGCCGAACTTCTCGCAGGCCGTGTAGCCGCTGGAGAGGTACAGCGCTATCGCCTCGGGCTGCTGGTCGCCCGTCTCCAGGACCATGCGGGTGCGGCCCGCCGCGCGGGCGTCGGCCTCCAGGGCGGCCAGGATGCGGCGGGCCAGGCCCTGCCCGCGCCCCTCGGGTATCACGAACATCCGCTTGAGCTCGGCGTCACCGTCCGAGTAACCCTCGTCGTTGCGTTCCTGCGAGCGCCAGCCGCCGGTGGCGACGGGGCGGTCCGACGCGTCGTAGGCGAGCAGATACAGGCCGTGCGGCGGGTCGAACATCGTGGCGTCCAGCGGTGTGATGTCGCCCTCGTCCCCGTAACGCTCGGCGTATTCGAGCTGCACGAGATCGTTGAGTTTGACGGCGTCGGGGTGATCGTACGGGCGCTGCTGGATAATCATGCGTTAGATGGTACATGTATGCGCGCGATGGGGTCGGTATCGTGCCGGAATGCTCACTGTGACCTCCGTGAATGTAAACGGTCTCCGCGCCGCCGCGAAAAAGGGCTTCGTCGAGTGGCTGGCGCAGACCGACGCCGATGTGATCTGCCTCCAGGAGGTGCGGGCCGAGCCGCAGCAGCTGCCCGAGGAGGTGCGTGAGCCCGAGGGCTGGCACACCGTCCACGCGCCGGCCGCCGCCAAGGGCCGGGCCGGGGTCTCGCTCTACTCCCGCCGGGCGCCGGAGCGCGTACAGATCGGCTTCGGCGGATTCGGGGTCGAGGGGAGCGAGGAGTTCGACGCGAGCGGCCGGTACGTCGAGATCGACCTTCCCGGAGTCACGGTCGCGAGCCTGTACCTGCCCTCTGGCGAGGTCGGTACGGAGAAGCAGGACGAGAAGGAACGCTTCATGGCGGCCTTCCTCCCCTACCTCACCGGACTGAAGGCGCGAGCCGCCGCAGAGGGCCGCGAGGTCGTCGTGTGCGGCGACTGGAACATCGCGCACCGGGAGGCCGACCTCAAGAACTGGAAGGCCAACAGGAAGAGCTCCGGCTTCCTGCCCGAGGAGCGGGAGTGGCTGACCCGGGTCTTCGAGGAGGCCGCGTACGTCGACGTCGTGCGCGCCCTGCACCCGGACGTCGAGGGGCCGTACTCGTGGTGGTCCTACCGCGGGCGCGCCTTCGACAACGACACGGGCTGGCGGATCGACTACCAGGTGGCGACGCCCGGTCTTGCCGCGCGTGCGGTGAAGGCCCTGGTCGAGCGGGCCGCCACGCACGGGGAGCGGTGGAGCGACCACGCCCCGGTGACGGTGGTGTACGAGCGGTAGGGCGCCGTACGGGCTACGCCGGCGGCTGCGGGGCCTCCGCGTCGCGGCGCAGCCGCCGGTCCAGGGCCATGGAGAGTTCCGCGTCCACCACCGCCCGGGCCAGTGGGCGCAGTTGGGGTGGTTCGGCCTCGGTGCTGTGGGCGCGCAGGGTCGCGACGAAGAGGTCGGCCAGGGCGTCCGCGTGCTCGCGGACCCGGCGGCCGGAGGCGAGCACCTCGGCGAGGGGGACCCCTTCGCGTACGAGTTCGGCCGACACCTCCAGCAGGCGGCGGCTGATGTGCACGATCTCGTCGCCGTCCGTGCCGAGGTAGCCCAGCTCCATGGCCGTCGCGAGGTTCTCCGGGGTGGACTCGTCCCTGAAGTAGTCCGCCAGCTGCTCGGGCGTCAGCCGGATCGGGGTCTCCTCGGTCGGTTCGCCCAGGCCCAGCACCTCGGCGACATCGCGGCCGCTCTCGAAGGTGCGGGCCAGGTCGGCGATGCCGGTGAGGGTGTGGCCGCGCTCCAGCAGGCCCGCGATGGTGCGCAGGCGGGCCAGGTGATGGTCGTCGTACCACGCGATGCGGCCCTCGCGCCGGGGCGGCGAGATCAGGCCGCGTTCCCGGTAGAAGCGCAGGGTCCGCACGGGGATGCCGGCCTCCTTGGCCAGCTCCTCCATGCGGTATTCGCGGTGCGCGCGTCCTTCTGCCACCCCCGCACCCTACCGGCCTCCGCCATCGGGGGGCCGCTTGTTGTACCGCCGGTAACTTTCCCTCGCCGGACCCCTACCCATCGGTACGAAGCTGCTCTAGTCTCCCAACAATGCCAGTGATTGCTGGCAGAGTCGTGTGACGTACCGCAGGAGGCGGCAGCATGGCCCAGCACGAGCATGTACGCGTGGCGGTGATCGGATCCGGATTCGGGGGCCTCGGCGCCGCCGTCCGGCTGCGCCGCGAAGGCATCACCGATTTCGTGATCCTGGAGCGGGCCGGTTCGGTCGGCGGTACCTGGCGCGACAACAGCTATCCGGGCTGCGCCTGTGACGTCCCGTCCCATCTCTACTCGTTCTCGTTCGCACCCAACCCCGAGTGGCCGCGCACCTTTTCCGGGCAGGAACACATCCGTGCCTACCTGGAGCACGTCGCGGACACCTTCGGGCTGCGACCCCACCTCAGGCTCAACCATGAGGTGAAGCAGATGCGTTGGGACAACGGTGAACTGAACTGGGTCATCGACAGCGCGAACGGCACCACGATCGTCGCCGACGTCGTCGTCTCCGCGACCGGTCCGCTCTCCGACCCGAAGATGCCCGACATCCCGGGGCTCGCCGACTTCCCCGGCAAGGTCTTCCACTCCGCACGCTGGGACCACGACGCCGATCTGACCGGCAAGCGCGTCGCGATGATCGGCACCGGCGCCTCCGCGATCCAGATCGTGCCGTCCATCCAGCCGAAGGTCGGCAAGCTGACGCTCTTCCAGCGCACCCCGCCGTGGGTCATGCCGCGCATGGACCGGCAGATCAGCGGAGCCGAGCGCTGGCTGCACCGCACGCTCCCCTTCACCGGTACCGCGCGCCGCGGTCTGCTGTGGGGCATAAGGGAATTGCAGGTCAGCGCCTTCACCAAGCACCCGAACGAACTGGGCCTGGTCGAGCGGATAGCCAAGTCCAACATGGCAAGGGCGATCAAGGACCCCGCGCTGCGGGCCAAGCTGACCCCCTCGTACCGCATCGGCTGCAAGCGCATCCTGCTCTCCAGCGCCTACTACCCGGCGCTCGCCCAGCCCAATGTGGATGTGGTCGCCTCCGGCCTGAGCGAGGTGCGCGGCTCCACGGTCGTCGCCGCCGACGGCACGGAGACCGAGGTCGACGCGATCATCTTCGGCACCGGCTTCCACGTCACCGACATGCCGATCGCCGAGCGGGTGGTGGGCGCGGACGGCATCACGCTCGCCGAGTCCTGGAAGGACGGAATGCAGGCGCTGCGCGGAGCGAGCGCGGCCGGCTTCCCCAACTGGATGACGATCATCGGACCCAACACCGGGCTCGGCAACTCCTCGATGATCCTCATGATCGAGGCACAGTTGAACTACATGGCCGACTACATGAAGCAGTTGCACGTGCTGGGAGGCCGCGTCGCACTCGACGCGCGCCCCTCGTCCGTCGGCGCCTGGAACCGTCGCGTCCAGGAGCGCATGAAGCGCACGGTGTGGAACACCGGCGGCTGCAACAGCTGGTACCTGGACGCCAACGGCCGCAACACCACGGTCTGGCCCGGCACCACCGCCGAGTTCCGCAAGGTGACGCGGGAGGTCGACCTCGCGGAGTACGAGGTCGTACGGGTGCCCGCGCAGCGGGACGCGAAGCGGGCCGTCGCCGAGGAGGTGGCGGGATGAGCCGGCAGCTGCGCAGCGCCGACGTCCGGCCGGTGCCGGTGCGCGAACTGATGGCCGTCTCCGCCGACGGCTCCCGCATCCACGTCGAGGTGCACGGACAGGACGGCGCCCCGGCCGTGGTCCTCGCCCACGGCTGGACCTGCAACACCCACTTCTGGGACGCCCAGATCCGCGACCTGGCCGTGGACCACCGCGTCATCGCCTACGACCAGCGCGGGCACGGCACCTCGCCCGCCGTGGGGCCCCGGGGCTACAGCACCGACGCGCTGGCCGACGACCTCGAAGCGGTGCTCGCGGCCACCCTCGCCCCGGGCGAGAAGGCCGTCCTGGCCGGGCACTCCATGGGCGGCATGACGATCATGTCCGCCTCGCGGCGGGCCGGGCTGCGCGAGCACGCGGCCGCCGCCCTGCTGTGCAGCACGGGCAGCGCCCGGCTGATCGCGGAGTCCCTGGTCGTGCCGCTGCGGCCCGGCGCCGTGCGCACCCGGATGACGCGTGCGATCCTCGGGGCGCGGGCGCCGCTCGGGCCGGTCACGCCGGTCTCCCGGCGAATCCTCAAGTACGCGACGATGGGGGCTGGTTCGGCCCCGGACCGGGTCGACGCCTGCGCACGGATCGTGCACGACTGCCCGCGGGCGGCCCGGGTCGCCTGGGGGCACGTGCTCGCGGACCTCGATCTCGTCGAGGGCGTACGGGAGCTGCGGGTGCCCACCGCGGTGATCGCGGGGACGGACGACCGGCTGACCCCGCCCGTCCACGCCCGTGACCTCGCTGCGGCGCTGCCCGACTGCCTCGGCCTCACCGAACTGGCGGGCATGGGCCACATGACGCCGGTCGAGGCACCGGAGATCGTCACGGCGAAGATCCGGGAACTGGTGACCACGTACCTCCCGGTACGGGGCACGGCCGATGTCGAGGGCAAGGAGGAGGTCGTATGAGCGGCACGCGGAGTCTCGAAGGACAGGTCGTCGTCGTCACGGGCGCGGCGCGCGGCGTGGGCGAGCTGCTGGCTCGCAAGCTCTCGGCGCGGGGGGCCACGCTGGCGCTGGTCGGCCTGGAGCCGGACGAGCTGAAGAAGGTCTCCGAGCGGCTGCACGGGGACAGCGACCACTGGCACGCGGACGTCACGGACCACGAGGCGATGGAGCGGGTCGCGCAGGAGGTCAAGGAACGCTTCGGGAAGGTCGACATCGTCGTCGCCAACGCGGGCGTCGCCTCGGGCGGGCCGTTCGTCGACTCCGATCCGGTGGCCTGGCGGCGGGTCATCGAGGTCAACCTGATCGGTGGCGCGGTCACCGGCCGGGCATTCCTGCCGGTGCTGATGGAGAGCCGCGGCTACTTCCTCCAGATCGCCTCCCTGGCCGCGATCACCCCGGCGCCCATGATGACGGCGTACTGCGCCTCCAAGTCGGGCGTCGAGGCGTTCGCACACAGCCTGCGGGCGGAGGTCGGTTACCGGGGCGTGAAGGTCGGCGTCGGCTACCTCTCCTGGACCGACACCGACATGGTGCGCGGCGCGGACGAGGACGACGTGATGCGGGAGCTGCGCCAGCGGCTGCCGTGGCCGTCCAACCGCACGTACCCGCTGGGCCCGGCCGTCGACCGCATCGTGGCCGGCATCGAGCGGCGCTCGCCGCATGTGTACGCCCAGTGGTGGCTGCGCGGGATGCAGTCCGTACGGGGCTACCTGCCGTCCTTGATCGGCATCGTCGGCCAGCGCGAGATGAAGCGGTTCGGGTCCCGTCTGGAGGGCGTCGGCAAGGGGCTCGTGGGCGCCGGAGGAGCGGCTGACCAGGACGAACGGGCGGCGCGACGGGCGCCGAACACGCAGCGTAAGTGATCGAAATGCGTGGGATGTCCTGCCGTGTAAGTCTGGTCGAGGCCCCCACCGGGCCACCCCCAAGCACCCTCACATAGGAGTGAACAGCATGGGCATCGCCGACCAGTTCAAGGACAAGGCGCAGGAGCTTGCCGACCAGGGTCAGAAGAAGATGAAGGGCGGCAAGGGCGAGAGCCAGCGCCAGGGCCAGGGCCAGGACCGTCGCCAGGACGCGTCCGACCGGGCCCGTCAGGCGTCCGAGCAGGGTCGTGACCGCGCCCATGGTGCGGCGGACGACGTGCAGGAGCGCTTCGACCGTTGACGTCGCGTTTCTGAGCGTTGCGTGCTGAGGGGCGCACCCGGTTCGTTCCGGGTGCGCCCTTCCGCGTGGCGCGGGTGCCGTACCCCGGCCGGTCCTTCAAGTGCGTTCGGCAGTTGCTTCGACCGGCTTCACGAGGGGCCCGAGCAGCCGTGGCAGGTCGTCCTCCGAGGCAAGCACCGGCCGGTCCTGCCAGGTGTGCTCGGTGCCGGAGTCGACGAAGAGCAGGGAAGCGGCACCCGACTGCCACAGGGCCACCATCCCCGTGCGCTCGCCCGATTCCAGCGTCAGCCTCGCTGCCATGGCTTTCGGCCGCCGTAGCGACGGGGTCCCCGGGTCCGGCAGCTTCACTGTGGAGTCGATCCCACGAGAGCGGAGCTCGTGATCATGGGCGGGATGTCAGCTCTTGAGCCACTGAGCGATCTCTGACATGGCGCCCCCACCCGGGCCTCGTACGAGCCGTCCACTCGATCGCAAGGCCCCCGTCACCGCCACCGGCGCGATTGCTCGCGGCGAGGTCGGGGCTCGGGCCCGGGACCGTTCGTCCTCGCCCCACTCGCTGTCCTGCACGGCTCGGCCGTTTCGCCGAACCGCACGTGGTCAAGGGAGTGTTGCTTCCTTCGAAGGCGGAGCGCAGGGCTCCCGCGGGCCCCGGAACGGCAGTGTCCGGCTGAAGACGAGATTGGTGGTCGTGCTCCCGAACTCGGCCAGCGCGTCCACGACTTCCTCCAGATGGGCCATCGAGGTGGCTGCCACCTTCAGGACGTAGCAGTCGTCCCCGGTGGTACGCAGACACTCCAGGATCTCCGGACGCTCCCTGAGCATCCGGCGCAACGGCTCGTGCCTGCTCCCCGGGTACTTGAGCCGGACGACCGCCAGGGCCACATACCCGGCCCGCTCCAGATCCACCTCGGCCCGGTACCCCGTGACCACCCCGGCCGCCTCCAGCCGCCGCACCCGCTCCGTCGTCGCCGAGGCGCTCAGGTTCACCCGCCGGGCCAGCTCCGTGAAGGCGATCCTGCCGTCCCGCTGGAGCTCGTCCAGGATCGCCCAGTCCGTCGCGTCGAGATTCTCGGCCATCTGCCCAGATTACCGGGAGATCCACGGGTGAAGTCGGCCTGGACAGGCAGGAATCACTTCTGCCGGCCCGTACGGCGTGGCTAGGCTCGACCGGGTGAAGACCGGAGTGAACGTCCCCAATTTCGGACCCGGCACCGACCCCGGAGTCCTGCGCGACTGGGCCCGGACGGTGGAGGGCCAGGGCTTCGACCTGTTGATGCTGTCCGACCACATCGCCATCACGCCCGACGTCGCCGAGCAGTATCCCGCCCCCTTCTACGAGCCCTTCACCACCTTGTCCTGGCTGGCCGGCCTCACCACCCGGGTCAGGCTCGGCACGACTGTCCTCATCGCCCCCTACCGGCACGCCCTGCTCACCGCCCGGATGGCGGCCAACCTGAACGAGCTGAGCGGCGGTCGCCTGGTCCTCGGTGTGGGGGTGGGCTGGGCCCGCCAGGAGTTCGCCGCCCTCGGCATCCCCTTCGAGCAGCGCGGACGGCTGACCGACGGCGTACTGCGGGACGTGCGGGAGGCCTGGGCGGACACGGCCGGATACGGGAACAGGAGGATCCCGCTGTGGGTCGGTGGCAACAGCGACGCGGGAATGCGCCGGGCCGTGAGACTCGGGGACGCCTGGCACCCGCTGCGCTGCACGATGCCCTGGCTGCGGGAAGCGGCGGACCGGCTGAAGGTGTGCGCGGACGAACACCACCTGCCCGTACCCGCCTTCGCACCCCGGATCGCGCTCCGCCCCACCACGGCACCGGTCATCGGCCCGGAACGCCTCGCCGGTGAGGGCACGATCGACCAGATCATGGACGACCTCGACCAACTGAGGCTGCTGGGCGCCGACACGGTCGTCCTCGACCCGTACAACGGCGACCCGCGCGAGATCAGCCACCCGGAGCCGGCCTGGGACGTACTCGCCGCGGTGGCCGCTCACCTCCACCTGACGGAGCAGTCATGACCACGCCCGCCGACCACACCCTCCTCAGGCGCGCCATCGCCCTCGCGGCCGAGGCACGCGAGAGCGGCAACCCGCCGTTCGGCTCGCTGCTGGCGGCCCCGGACGGGACGGTCCTGGCCGAGGACCGCAACACGACGCTCACCGAGCGGGACATCACCGCGCACCCCGAACTGAAGCTCGCGAGGTGGGCGGCGAGGGAACTGGACGCGGCCACGGCGGCGGCCACCACGATGTACACCAGCTGCGAGCCGTGCACGATGTGCGAGGCGGTCATCCAGCAGGCGGGGCTGCGGCGGGTGGTGTTCGCCCTGTCCGGCGCACAGCTCCTGGACATCAGGCCGGGCAGCGGCCGCCGGCCCGTGCCGCAGGAGGGACCGGCGCTGCTGGAGGAGGTGCGGGCGGTGGTCGCCGGCTACTACGGCTGACCACCGTTCACGAGGTGCTTCAGGACGACTTGCCGGCTCGACGAAGGGCGCCCGGGCGGCCGCGTCCACGACGAGCACGGGCCCGTGGGGGCGCTTCGCATCGCGGATGGGGACGTGGCCGGGGTGGCCGTGTCGGAGTTGCTGACGAACGTGCGCGTGCAACTCGCAGCGGCAGCCCGGGAGAACAGCCTGATGCGAGCTGCGGGCTGCGTCCGGTTGATGCCGCCCATGGCGTCAAGTACAAGGTCTTCCGGTGATCCTCTTCCGGTCACATGCTGACGCGTGGGCGAGGATGAGGACGACCTTGATAGAGCTGGCAGTCAGGGTTGGTTGCGGTCACGTCGCACGAGCGAATCATATTCCCCGAATTCTGGAATTCTCTCCCAGTTAAGGGTGACATCGATTTCCCGGCTCTCCTTGGAGGATTCTTCCCCGGACTCAATGGTTCGATGGGCGACGCCGTCGGGGGTGAAGTCGTACGATTCCGTGTAGGTGGCGTCCGCGTATCCTCCGCGTACCTGCGAATCTCCGTATTCGTATCGCCTTGCTCCGTCGAGAAAGAGTAGGCCGTTGATCAATGAGAATGAATAGCGCAACTCGTCGCGGCCGTAGTGGTCCATGAAGATGACTCCGGCGTATTCGGTCTCCCAGCGGATCTCGACGCGCAGGGTCGGAGAGTGCTGCCCATCGGGGGCGGGAATGGCGGTGTACAGCTGACCGGACGAGTGCCGGGCGCGGGCCTTCTTTTCGGTCAACGGAGTGATGGGGCGTTCGAGAAGCTTGTTCCATCGTTCGCTGTACGTCCAGTTCATGGTTCCTGATCCTATCCCGTCGGGAGTTTGTGGATGAATCCCTTGATGTCTCTGATTATCACGCCGCTGTTCTCTGCGTCCTTGAGCGCCCATTTCGGGACTGGGGAATTTTGAACGGGGACCTCAAGGTAGTAATCACCTTCCAGTCTCTTGCCTATGAGATCCGGGTACTCCTTACGCGCCTTTGCTGTGTCCGGGATCTTGGTGCCTTCCTTGTATTTGCCAAGCAGTTCACTCAGGTTCCTCCGGAACGTGCTTCGTTTGATCTTGGCTATCTGCGTATTCTTTCGCGACACGATTTCTCTGCCCGGGCGATACGAGTCAAGGTATTTTCCATTCTCGAGATAGATCTCGTTGGCAGGGTAGCGGGGCCAATTGTCGCTGTTGAACTGACGTCCCTTTTTCCACCGTTCCTTGAGCCACTGCGGCGTCGTGCGACCCTCGCCGCCCGACCCACTCGTACTCGCCACCTGGGACCCCGCCGCCATGAGGACCACGCCCGCAGTGCCGAGGAGGGCGGCATTGACAGCGGCTTCGGCGGTGACGGCGCCCACCACTCCGACGCCGGCGAGTGCGAGTCCGCCGGGCGGGAACAGGGCGAGGAGCGAGATCAGGAGGAGGGCGAAGCCGAGGTGGACCAAGAAGTCGTCAAGGGCATCGAGCAGGTGGAGCGTGGTGGGGACGGCCTTGCCGCCGGGGCCGGCGTCGCCCAGTCCCCGGTAGAGGAGCAGGAGCCCGGTGGTGGCGCCTCCCAGGGCGGTCGCGATGCGGAAGCGGTGGGCGGCCAGGGGCTCGCCGTGTGGCTGGATCGAGGTCGGCTGCCAGGTGCGGAGCAGAGTGATCAGCTGCCAGGCGATCCAGGCCAGGGCTGCGATTCCGAAGCCCATCAGGATCTTCGGGCCGTTGCCCGTGGCGAAGTGCTCCTGCAGTTCGGCGGTGGAGGTGAACGAGCCGACGCCCAGGACGAGCAGCCCGGGGAGCATGAGCACGCAAGGAATGAGGAGCAGCCATCTGCGCCCTTGAGTGCCGGAGCGGGCGGCCTTGAGGCGGGCGCGTATCTCTTCGGGGTGCCAGGCTCTCTGCCGGTCGGTGGCGTCCATCTGTTCGGTGATCCGGGCTACTGCCTGGCGGAGCGGCTCGGTCTCGCGTGGAGGCGAGAGGGCGGTGGCGTACAGCAGGGAGCGGCGGAGCCGGATGTAGCGCAATGCGATGAGCAGCGTCCATCTCGGGCGCCAGGAGGCGTAGCGGAGCATGGCGGCCGCCGCGTCGCCGTCGGTCCGTTCGGCAGTCGGCAGCACTCCCGGAACAGTGCGTTTGCCGCGGTGCAGTTGATACATGTCGAGGATCATGGCGATGGCCAGACACGCCAGGGGCACCGCCCAGGCCTGCTCGTTCAGGGCCTGCAGCCAGTGCTCGGCCTGCCCCCCGGGCTTCTCGGCCACGTAGTTGTTCACCGTGTGGTGCGCGGACGCGGCCGCCACGGGCAGGACCGCCAGTGAGCGCAACCAGCCCCGGGCTCGCCACAGCAAGCCGACGCCCAGCCCTGCCAAGGCCGTCCATACGAGGTGGGAGAAGGTCTCGGCGACCTGTGGCCCGACGATGGCCGACCGGCCGGTGGGGCCGGGCAGCCAAGCGGTGAACACCTGCTCCGGACCTGGGATGTACGGCGGCAAGAGACTGTCGGGGATGACCCACCCGCCGCCTGCGCGCGGGATCGCCCGGTTCGCGTCCAGTCCGTACCGGAGCACCGCCTCCAGGAGCCCGAACCCGGCTCCCAGTCCCGCACCCAGAACGACGAAGTCGGTGAGCCCCCACTGCCTGCGGACCTTGGCATACAGGCCGACGAGCAACAGCGGGGATACCTTGACCAGTTCCTCCAGCCAGGGAGCGACCGTGTAGCTGGAGGACCCCACCACGTCGGACAGCGGCCGCGCGGACTGGTCCGCATACAGGCGGGTGTAGGCAAGCTGCAGCAGGGCCGTCGCCACACCGCACCCGTACGCCCCCACCGCAACTGCCAGCAGCACCGTCGAGAGCCGTACCGACCGCGCAGGCCACGACAGCGCGAACAGTTGCAGCACACCCCAGACAGCAGCGACTGCCATCACCAACGCCATACCCGCCCCCGGCACCCGAAACACATGTGAAGTTCGCAAAAGCGAACGTCATGGTAAGGGTGTGTCGGGCCACGGACAAGCGAGTATGCGGACACAACTGTCAAGCCAGTGGGGCCGGACCGGGCGTCTCGTACGGCTCCGGCTTTTCGTGGGTGCCGGCTCGGAGTTGCTTCAGCGCTCCCGCCGCGGCGGCAGCGGCGGCCGCCTTCGGTTCGGGGCCGTCTCGTAGGTCGGTGGCGTCGCCGGCGGGTGCGCGGCGAGCAGGTCCAGGGCGACCCGGACCGCGTCGTCGAGCACCGCGTGGCGGCCCTCCGCCCAGTCGAGCGGGGTGCGCAGGGCCTCCAGGTCCGGTTCGACGCCGTGGTTCTCGACCGACCAGCCGTACGTGTCGAACCAGGCCGCGTTCATCGGGACCGTGATCACCGTGCCGTCGCCCAGGCGGTGGCGCCCGGTCATGCCGACGACCCCGCCCCAGGTCCGCTGGCCCACCACGGGGCCCAGCTTCAGCAGCCGGAACGCGGCGGTGATCATGTCGCCGTCGGAGGACGTCGCCTCGTCGGCGAGGGCGACCACCGGGCCGCGGGGGGCGTTGGAGGCGTACGACACCGGCTGGGCGTCGCGGGTGAGGTCCCAGCCGAGGATCTTGCGGGTGAGCTTCTCCACCACCAGTTCGCTGATGTGGCCGCCCGCGTTGCCGCGTACGTCGACGATCAGGGCCGGGCGGGATACCTCCAGGCGCAGGTCCCGGTTGAACTGGGCCCAGCCGGAGCCGCCCATGTCGGGGATGTGCAGGTAGCCGCAGCGGCCGTCGCTCAGCTCCCGTACGACCTCGCGGCGTTTGGCGACCCAGTCCTGGTAGCGCAGCGGGCGTTCGTCGACCAGCGGGACGATCGCGACGCGACGGGAGCGGCCCTCGCCCTCGGCGGGCCTGAAGGTCAGCTCGACCGTGGTGCCGCCCGCTGCGGAGAGGAGGGGGTAGGGGCCGGTGACCGGGTCGACCGGGCGGCCGTCGACGTGGGTGAGGACCGCGCCCTCACGGATGCCCGTACCGGCCAGCGGGGAGCGGGCCTTGGAGTCCGAGGAGTCGCCGGGGAGGATGCGCCGGAGGGTCCATTCGCCGTCCCGGCAGAGGAAGTTGGCGCCCAGCAGGCCGATCGCCCGCTGGTAGTGCGGCGGGCCCTCGTTGCGGCGGGCGGGGGAGACGTACGCGTGCGAGGTGCCGAGCTCGCCGAGCACCTCTCGCAGGAGATCCGCGAACTCGTCGGGCGTGGCGACCCGTTCGACCAGGGGGCGGTACTGGTCGAGGATCGCGGGCCAGTCGATGCCGCACATGTCCGGCTCCCAGAAGTAGGAGCGGATGATGCGGCCCGCCTCGCCGTACGCCTGCCGCCACTCCGCCGCCGGATCGGCCTCGTGCAGGATGCGGCGCAGGTCGATGTAGACGGTGGAGTCGTTGTCGCCGGGTTCGGTGGCGGGCACCGCGCGCAGTTCGCCGTCGTCCATGACGACGAGGCGGGAGGCGTCTCCGCTGACGGCGAACCAGTCGAGGTGGTCGACCAGCTCGGTCTTCTTCGCCTTGGCGATGTTGAAGTGCTCCAGGGTCGGCCGGCCCGACATGTCCGCCGGGTTGGCGAACGTCTCGCCGAGCGCGCCGGAGATCGGCCAGCGCAGCCAGACAAGGCCGCCCCCGCTGACCGGGTACAGCGCCGAGTACTTGGACGCGGAGACCGGGAACGGCGTGACCCGGCTCTCCAGGCCCTCGAACTCCACGGTGACCGTGGAGCCTTCCGCCGTACCCGCCTCGGCGGAGTCCACCGGGTCGAGTCCGCCCGCCGCAGGCCGGCCGTCGGGGGAGAGGGCGAAGGGGGAGGGGGTCGCCGAGGAGAGCGGGACGAGGTAGGGGCGGCAGCCGAGGGGGAAGGAGAGGTCGCCGGTGTGCACGTCGTACACCGGGTCGAAGCCGCGCCAGGAGAGGAAGGCGAGATAGCGCCCGTCGCCCGTGAAGACGGGGTTCTCGTCCTCGAAGCGGCCGTTGGTGACGTCGACGACGGAGGGGGCGCCGGGGCCCTGGATGCGGGCGAGCTTGATCTGGCGCAGGGAGCGGCCGATGCCGGGGTGCGACCAGGTGAGCCAGGCGCCGTCCGGGGAGAACGCCAGATCACGGACCGGGCCGTTGTCGGAACGGATCAGTTCCGTGGGCTCGCCGGTGGACGTCTCCTCGTCGGTGTCCAGGAGGAGCAGCCGGCCGTCGTGCGAGGCGATCGCCAGCCGTTCGCCGTCCGGGTCGGAGATCATCTCCTGGACCCGGCCGAGCATGCCGGGGGCGAGCCGGATCCGTGGGCGGTCGCCGCTGGCCCGTGGCAGGGTGGCGATCTCGATCGCGTCCTCGCCGTCCGCGTCGGTGACGTACGCGACCTGGCCGCCGCTGCCGAGCATCTCCGGCAGCCGGACCCGGACGCCGGGAGTGTCCGTGATGGTGCGGGCGGGGCCGTCGCGGTGGGTGAGCCAGTACAGGCTGCCACGCACCGATACGGCGCTGGCCCGGCCGGTCTCGTCCACGGAGAGGGAGTCGACGTTGCTGGCGGCCGGCACCTGGTACGTGCGGCGCCCCGCGCGCGGTCCGCCGAGCCGGACCTCCAGCTTCCGGGGCACGGCGTCGGGTGACTGGAGATCGTCGACCAGCCACAGCTCGCCCGCGCACTGGTAGACGACGCGCCGCCCGTCGCTGGAGGCGTGCCGGGCGTAGAACGCGTCGTGGTCCGTGTGGCGGCGCAGATCGCCGCCGTCGGGCCGGCAGGAGTAGAGGTTGCCGACGCCCTCGTGGTCGGAGAGGAACGCGATGCGGCCCCCGACGAACATCGGGGAGTCCAGGTGTCCGCCGATGTCCGGGAGCAGCCGCTCACCGTGCAGCCACAGACGTCCGGTCGCGCCGCCCCGGTACCGCTTCCAGGCGGCCGGCTCGTGCGGCGGCTTTCCGGTGAGCAGCAGGGTGCGGCGCTCGCCCTCGATCTCCGCGACGGCGATGTCGGAGACCGGGCCCCAGGGCAGCCGGCCGCCGGGGCTGCCGTCCGTGGGCACGCTGTAGGCCCAGGAGAAGTACGAGAACGGCTGCCGGTGCGAGGACACGGCGAGGATCTGCGCGCTGTCCCCGGGGTCGGGGGTCCAGCCGCAGACCCGGGCGTCCGTGGAACCCCAGTAGGTGAGCCGGCGGGCCGGGCCGCCGGCGACGGGCGCCAGGTGGATCTCGGGGTCGAGGCTGCGCCAGGTCGTGTAGGCGATCCGGGTGCCGTCGGGCGAGAAGCGCGGATGGCTCACTCTGGTGCGATCGACGGTGACACGCCAGGCGCGTCCGGGAACCTCGCCCTCGGCGACGAGGGGGGCCACCCAGAGATCGTCCTCCGCCGCGAAGCAGAGCAGATCCTCGTGGACGTGCGGGAACCGGAGATACGAGACGTCGTCACTCACCCCCCAATGCTTTCGGTGGGAGGGGACCGCGGCAACTTGTGGTGCGGAACACAAGCGAAACGGTTTCGTTTCGCTGGATGGTCGGAGTACCGTCGAGGTGTACGAAACAGTTTCGTTCGATTGACTGACGTACGAAACACCCGAGCTCAGGGAACAGGAGGTCGACCATGGCACGCACACGGCTCACGCCCGAGCGTGAGAGCGAGCTGTACGCCGCCGTGCTCGACCTGCTCCGCGAGGTCGGCTACGACGCCCTCACGATGGACGCCGTCGCCGCGCGCACCCGTTCCAGCAAGGCCACCCTCTACCGCCAGTGGGGGAGCAAGCCCGAGCTCGTCGTCACGGCCCTGCGGCACAACAAGCCCGTTTCCCTCGGCGATGTCGACACCGGCACGCTGCGCGGCGACTTCCATGCCGTCCTGAGCCGTAGTGACGACTGTCAGATGGAGAAGGACTCCGCGCTGATGCGGGGCCTGAGCCATGCCGTCCACGAGAACCCCGATCTGCACCAGGCCCTGCGCGAACTGCTGATCGAGCCGGAGATGACCGGTCTCGACATATTGCTGCGCCGAGCCGTGGACCGGGGAGAGCTGCGTCCGGAGAACCCGGCGCTGCCGTACGTACCCCACATGATGATCGGCGCCTTCGTCGCGCGCCAACTGGTCGAGGACCGCGCCGTCGACCAGGCGTTCCTTCTCGACTACGTCGACTCCGTGATCCTCCCCGCTCTCGGAGTCTGACCCCCCGTCCCTGTTCCACCCCGTACGGCCCCTCCCCAAGCCCCACCTGACACGCCGCTCTCGTCGTCGGGCTGGTTCCTCACGCCCTTTTCCACTCAACGACCTGACCGGGAGTACGCCTCCGTGGCCACATTCCTTTACAAGCTCGGACGGCTCGCCTTCCGGCGCCGCCGCTATGTCGCCCTGATCTGGGTGGCGTTGCTGGCGCTCGCCGGATTCGGCGCGGCCTCCGCGTCCACCGCCACCTCCAGCTCCTTCTCGATCCCGGGTACGGAGGCCCAGAAGGCCTTCGACCTGCTGGAACAGCGATTCCCCGCGGCCAGCGCCGACGGCGCGACCGCGCGCATCGTCTTCAAGGCCCCCGAGGGCGAGAAGATGACGGACCCGGCCAACAAGGCCGACGTCCAGAAGCTCACCGGTGAGCTGAAGTCGGGCTCGGACCAGATCGCCTCGGTCGTCGACCCGTACACCGGCAACGCCGTCTCCAAGAACGGCACGACCGCGTACGTCTCGGTGACCTACAAGGTCAACTCCATGGAGCTGACCGACAAGACCCGCGACTCCCTGGAGGACGTGGGCGAGAGCGCGCAGAAGACCGGGATGACCGTGGAGATCGGTGGTGACGCGCTCCAGGTGATGCCGGAGACGGGTGCCACCGAGGTCATCGGCATCGCGCTGGCCGCGGTGGTGCTCGTCATCACCTTCGGCTCGCTCATCGCGGCGGGGCTGCCGCTGCTGACCGCCCTGATCGGTGTCGGGATCGGCGTCTCGTCGATCACCGCGCTGGCCAATGTCCTGGACCTGGGCTCGACCACCTCCACCCTCGCGATGATGATCGGCCTCGCGGTCGGCATCGACTACGCGCTCTTCATCGTCTCCCGCTACCGGGCCGAACTGGCCGAGGGCCGGGAGCGCGAGGAAGCGGCCGGACGTGCCGTCGGCACCGCGGGCTCCGCGGTCGTCTTCGCCGGGCTCACCGTGGTCATCGCCCTGGTCGGCCTGGCCGTCGTCAACATCCCGATGCTGTCGAAGATGGGCTTCGCCGCGGCCGGCACGGTCGCGATCGCCGTCCTCATCGCCCTCACCCTCGTCCCGGCCATGCTCGGCTTCGTGGGCAAGCGGGTCATGGGACGCAAGGCGCGCAAGGCCGCCGAGGCGGAGAACAGGCCCGACGCCAAGCCGAACATGGGCACCCGCTGGGCGCGGTTCGTGCTGCGCAAGCCGGTGTGGGTGCTCCTGGTCGGCGTCCTCGGCCTGGGTGCGATCGCGGTCCCGGCCGCGTCCCTGGAGATGGGCCTGCCGGACGACGGCTCCCAGCCCACCAGCACCACCCAGCGCCGCGCCTACGACCTGCTCTCGGACGGCTTCGGCCCCGGCTTCAACGGCCCGCTGATGGTGGTCGTCGACACGGCGAACAGCTCGGACGGCAAGGCCGCCGCCAAGCAGGTCACCGACGAGATCTCCGGCATGAAGGGTGTCGTCGCGGTCAGCCCGGCCAACTTCAACAAGGCCGGCGACGCCGCGATGATCACGGTCGTCCCGAAGGACCGGCCGAGCTCCGTCGAGACGGAGAACGTGGTCCACGCGATCCGCGACGCGGGCAAGGACATCAAGTCCGACACCGGCGCCGAGGTCCTGGTCACCGGCTCCACCGCGATGAACATCGACTTCTCGCAGAAGATGAACGACGCGCTGCTGCCGTACCTGGCGCTCGTCGTCGGCCTTGCCTTCCTGCTCCTGATGCTGGTCTTCCGGTCGGTGCTGGTGCCCCTGAAGGCGGCGCTCGGCTTCCTGCTCTCGGTGGTCGCCGCCCTGGGTGCGGTCGTCGCGGTCTTCCAGTGGGGCTGGCTCGGCTCGCTCCTGGGGGTCGAGCAGACCGGTCCGATCATGTCGATGATGCCGATCTTCATGGTGGGTGTGGTCTTCGGTCTCGCGATGGACTACGAGGTCTTCCTCGTCACCCGGATGCGGGAGGCGTACGTCCACGGGGAGAAGCCCGGCCAGGCGATCGTCACCGGCTTCAAGCACGGTGCCCGGGTCGTCACGGCCGCAGCGGTGATCATGATCGCGGTCTTCTCCGGGTTCATCGGATCCAGCGAGTCGATGATCAAGATGATCGGCTTCTCGCTCGCCATCGCCGTCTTCTTCGACGCGTTCGTCGTCCGCATGGCCATCGTGCCCGCGGTCCTCGCGCTGCTCGGGAAGCGTGCCTGGTGGCTGCCGCGCTGGCTGGACCGGGCGCTGCCCAACGTGGACGTCGAGGGTGAGGGCCTGCGCAAGGAGCTCGCCACCCCCTCCGACGACGCGGGCGACGCCGGCCCGGAGGCCGGGGGCGAGCGCGAGCTGACCCGCGTCTGATCCGGCCGGGCCGATCGGGCCGGCCTGAACCGGCCGGTCCGACGGCCGGTCCGGTCCGGCCGATGAGCCGCTGACCTCCGGGGCCGCGTCTGAGCGGAACGAGGCCCCGGAAGCGCCGGTTACCTGTGGGGACGGGGGACCGGGGCGACGAGAGCCCCCGTGCGCATGCGCACGGGGGCTCTCGTCCTGCCGTCGTGGATCAGGCGGGCGCGGTCTCGGCTCCGGCCCGGCTGTGGGTGCTGTGGGTGCGCCGCAGGAAGCGGATCAGTGGCGCGCAGTCGAACTGCACCACCTCGACGCCGCCCGCCGCATGACGTTCGACGACCAGCTGGACCCGGCCGCACGGCCAGATCCGGAGGCTTTCGTGTTCGACGGGGGAGCGCAGCCCGCGCTCCAGCAGATCGCGCGGAACGTCCCACTCGGAGCCGCCGGGGAAGGCGATCCGGATCGTGTCGGGGGCGTTCGCGGTGTCGTAGCGCAACTCCACCGGGACCACGGGCAGGTCGCGGGCGTCGGTGACGAGCCGGGCGCGGGCATGTTCTTTGATCACGGGGGACATGGGCCGGCTCCTCCTGTATATACGTCTTCGTCCTCTAATGTCCCATATTTTCATTAAAGAGCACTGTGAGAACTCTGGGCAGTTGTGACGCCCCCGCTCTTGCAAACGTTTCGCAACAAGGTCCTATCATTGAGAGGTTCACGACCCCGCGCAGCAATGCAGGAACGCAGGAAGCGGAGCCTCCCCCATGCATGTACCCGACGGATTCATCAACGCACCCGTCTCCGCCGTAGCCGGAGTCGTGGCCGCCGGTGCGGTGGCCGTCAGCCTCAAGGGGGCCCGGCGCGAACTGAACGAGCGCACCGCGCCACTGGCCGGGCTCGTCGCCGCCTTCATCTTCGCCGTGCAGATGCTGAACTTCCCCGTCGCGGCCGGCACCAGCGGGCACCTGCTCGGCGGGGCACTGGCCGCGATCCTCGTCGGTCCGTACACCGGCGTGCTCTGCATATCCGTCGTCCTGCTGATGCAGGGCATCCTCTTCGCGGACGGCGGGCTCACCGCGCTGGGTGTGAACATCCTCGACATGGGCGTCGTGACCACCGTCGTCGCGTACGCCCTCTTCCGCGGCCTCGTGAGCGTGCTGCCGCGCACCCGCCGCTCCATGACCGCGGCGTCCTTCGTCGCCGCGCTGGTCTCCGTGCCGGCCGCCGCCGCCGCGTTCACGCTGATGTACTGGATCGGCGGAACCACCGACATCCCGATCGGCAAGGTCTTCACCGCCATGGTCGGGGTCCACGTCCTGATCGGTCTCGGCGAGGCCGTGATCACCGCGCTGACCGTCGGCGCCGTCATCGCCGTCCGCCCCGACCTGGTGTACGGCGCCCGCGGTCTGACCGCCCCGCTCAAGCTCCGCGTCGACGGTGAGCTCGTCGACGCGCCCGCCGCGCCCACCCGTGAACCCGTCGCCGCACACCGCTCCCACCGGGGCGTGTGGGCCACCGGCCTGGTGACCGCGCTCGTCCTGGCCGGCTTCGTCTCCTTCTACGCCTCGGCGAACCCGGACGGCCTGGAGAAGGTCGCCACCGACCAGGGCATCGACAAGGAGGCCAAGGACCACGCGGCCAAGGACTCCCCGCTCGCCGACTACGGCGTCAAGGACGTCTCCGACGCCAGGATCTCCGGCGGACTGGCCGGAATCATCGGCGTCGGAGCCACCCTCGTCGTCGGCAGCGGCGCGTTCTACGTGGTCAGCCGTCGCCGCCGTGCGACGGACGAGCCCGTGGGCGACTCCCGTACCGGCGAGAAGGTCTGATGGGCGCCGGGCACGCCCACAAGCTCTACCGGCACGGGCACTCGCCGGTCCACGACCTGCCGCCCCACTGCAAACTCGCCGCCGTCTTCGCCTTCGTCGTGGTCGTCGTCATCACCCCGCGCGAGGCGATGTGGGCCTTCGCGCTCTACGCACTGCTGATCGCGGGCGCCGCCGCGGCAGCCCGCGTCCCGGCCGGCTTCCTGCTCAAGCGGCTGCTGATCGAGGTGCCGTTCGTCGCGTTCGCGCTGCTCATGCCGTTCGTCGTACCCGGCGAGCAGACGCACGTACTCGGTCTCTCCGTCAGCGTCCCCGGCCTCTGGGGCGCCTGGAACGTCCTCGCCAAGGGCACCCTCGGCGTCGCCGCCTCCGTCCTCCTCGCCTCCACCACCGAACTGCGCTCCCTGCTGCTCGGCCTCCAGCGCCTGAAGCTGCCGCCGATGCTCGTCCAGATCGCCTCCTTCATGATCCGCTACGGCGACGTGATCACCGACGAGATGCGCCGGATGTCCATCGCCCGCCGCTCGCGCGGATTCGAGGCACGCGGAATCAGGCACTGGGGGGTCCTGGGCAAGTCGGCGGGCGCCCTGTTCATCCGCTCGTACGAACGAGGCGAGCGCGTCCACCTCGCGATGGTCAGCCGCGGCTACACCGGCTCGATGCCGGTCATCGACGAGGTGACGGCCTCGCGCGCCCAGTGGGCGTACGCCTCGGCACTCCCCGTGCTCGCCCTCGTCGTCTGTCTGCTGGGATGGACCCTATGAGCCAGCCCCCCGCCGCCCCTGAGCCGACCCTGCCGCCGTCCCTCGAGGTCAGCGGTCTCGCCTACGCCTACCCCGACGGCCACCAGGCGCTCTTCGGCGTCGACCTGACCGTCGCGCGCGGTGAGCGGGTCGCCCTGCTCGGCCCGAACGGGGCCGGCAAGACCACTCTCGTCCTCCACCTCAACGGCATCCTCGACGCGGGCGCCGGTACCGTCCACGTCGCCGGACTCCCGGTCGACAAGCGCAACCTCGCCGAGATCCGCCGCCGCGTCGGCATCGTCTTCCAGGACCCCGACGACCAGCTCTTCATGCCGACCGTCCGCGAGGACGTCGCCTTCGGGCCCGCCGCCGGCGGGCTCCGCGGTGCCGAGCTGGAGGAGCGGGTCACCGAGGCCCTCAAGCAGGTGGGCATGGAGGAGTACGCCGACCGGCCGCCGCACCACCTCTCCTTCGGCCAGCGCCGCCGCATCGCCGTCGCCACGGTCCTCGCCATGCGACCGGAGATCCTCGTCCTGGACGAACCCTCCTCCAACCTGGACCCCGCGGCGCGACGCGAACTCGCGGACATCCTCCGGTCGTTGGACGTCACCGTGCTGATGGTGACGCACGACCTGCCGTACGCCCTGGAGCTCTGCGGCCGCGCGGTCATCCTCAGCGAGGGAGTCATCGCCGCCGACGACCGCACCCAGGACCTCCTGTGCGACGAGGAACTCATGCGCGCCCACCGGCTGGAGCTCCCCTTCGGGTTCGATCCGCGTTCCGTGACGGTGAACATGAGGTGACCCGCCCCACCCGCGACCTGCGGCGCAATGCACCATGGGGGGATGAGCGGGAGCGCAGGAGCAGGCGTGGACGTACGGGGCACGGCAGCACCCGGATTCGAACCGGTCCGGGATGCTTTCATCCGGAACTTCGAACAGCGGGGTGACCGCGGGGCGGCGGTCACCGTCTACCGGCACGGGCAGAAGGTCGTCGACCTGTGGGCCGGCACCAGAGACGTCGACGGCGCGGAACCGTGGGCGGTCGACACCGTGCAGATCGTCCGCTCGGCCGGCAAGGGCATCGCCGCCGCCGTCCCGCTGCTGCTGCACCAGCGCGGCCAGATCGACCTGCACGCCCCGGTCGGCACGTACTGGCCGGAGTTCAAGGCGAACGGCAAGGAACGCGTCCTCGTCCGCCACCTCCTCGCCCACCGGGCAGGGATCGCGGCCCTGGACCGGCCCCTGACGCCCGAGGAGGCGGCGGACGGGGTGAGCGGGCCGAGGGCGGTCGCCGCCCAGCGCCCCCAGTGGGAGCCCGGCACCGACCACGGCTACCACGCGCAGACCTACAGCTGGCTCGTCGGTGAACTGGTGCGGCGCGTCACCGGCCGGACCGTCGGCCGCTGGGTCGCCGAGGAGATCGCCCGCCCGCTCGGCCTGGACTTCTGGTTCGGGATCCCGGCCGACGAGGCGCACCGGGCCGGACGGATCGGCCCGGTCGAACCGCCCGCCGGGGACGGCACGGGCGCGCTGCGGATGCGGCCCAAACGCTCGGTCGTCGACGCGTACCGGGACCCGGAGTCGCTGACCCGCCGGGCGTTCGGCGCCATCGACCCGTTCCCCGACGAGAACGATCCCGGCTACCGGGCCGCCGAACTCCCCGCGTCCAACGGCATCGCCACCGCCCGCGGTCTGGCCCGCTGCTACGCCGCGATGATCGGCCCCGTCGACGGCCACCGGCTGTTCGCCCCCGCCACCCTCACCCTGGCCCGCACCGAGGAGTCGGCGGGACCGGACCGCGTCCTGGTCGTGGGCACCCGGTTCGGCCTCGGCTACATGCTCCACGGGTCGGCCTCCCCGTTCCTGGCCCCGGGCTCCTTCGGCCACCCGGGCCGGGGTGGTTCGCTGGGCTTCGCCGACCCCGAATCAGGCATCGCCTTCGGCTATGTGACGAACGGTCTGCAGAAGGGAGTCACCGCCGACCCCCGTGCCCAGGCACTGGTGCGCGCACTACGTTCGGTCGCATGACTTCTGCCGCGCTCCCGCGCTTCGACGAATACGGCGTCCTCATCACCGGCGCCGCCCAGGGCATCGGCGCCGCCACCGCCCGCCGGCTGGCCGCCGAGGGGGCCCGCGTCCTGGTCACCGACCTGGACGGCGACCGGGCGGAGGCGGTGGCGGCGCAGATCCGGGAGAGCGGCGGGGCGGCCGAGGCGCTCTCCTGCGACGTGGCCGACCGGGCGGCGGTCGAGGCGGCGGTGGCCCACGCCGTCTCGGTGTTCGGCGGGCTCGACGTGCTGGTCAACAACGCCTACGCGTGCACACCGGACGCGGCGCTCTTCGAGGACGAGCCGGACGAGGTCTGGCAGCGCGACCTGGACATCACGCTCTCCGGTGCCTACCGGTGTGCGCGTGCGGCGCTGCCGCACCTCGCCGCGTCGGGCAGGGGCGCGATCGTGAGCATCGGCTCGGTCAACGGTGTGCAGGACTTCGGCAACCACGCCTACAGCGCTGCCAAGGCGGGCCTGGCAAGCCTCACCCGTACGCTCGCCGGCCACGCGGGACCGCGCGGGGTGCGGGTCAACCTGGTCGCGCCCGGCACGGTCCGCACCGGCGGCTGGGCCGACCGGGAGGCCGAACTGGCCCGGGTGAGCGGCCTGTACCCGCTCGGCCGGGTCGGCGAACCGGAGGACATCGCGGCGGCCGTCGCCTTCCTCGCCTCGCGCGACGCCGCGTGGGTCACCGGCACGACACTGTGCGTGGACGGCGGGCTGACCGCGGTCAACACGGGCTTCCGGCAGGCGCTCACGCAGGAGTAGGGCCTCACACGGCACCGGCCTCCCGGGGGCAGTCCCGGGAGGCCGGTGCGCAGGGTGCGCCCGCCCCCTCGGACGGGAACACCCAGGTGCTGCTCCTGCCGCGGCCCCGTGTCGCACTGACCGGCGCGGAGAAGGACGAGTTCGCACGACTGCGACGGCGGGAACCGTGAGCAGCAGCAGATCATCGAGAACTTGAGACAGGTCGCGGTCTTCCTCGCCACGGAAACGATGAAGTAAGGGCTGTCCCGCAATTCCTGGCGGGCGTGCGGCGACAGCTACGACACCTCGCCGCATTGTCGAAACGCCCGAATGCATCGAGCATTCGGGCGCCTCTCCGCTTTGCGATGCACCGCATCTGACGCCGCGCGCTGTTTCACCAGGAATTGCGGGACAGCCCTTAGGGAAGTCCCATCGTCGCAGGTCAGGAGCACCCTATGCCTATTTGTCCAAGCCTTGGGTAACCCGTCAAGCGAAAGCCCGGGGTCAGAAGAAGTGCTTCCGTCCACCGACCGCGCGACCGGTCGCACCCAGGATCCACAGGATGACGCCCACCAGAATGAGGATACCGCCGATCGTCGTCAGCAGCCCCATGCCGACAAGCAGGCCGATGATCAGGAGAATTAGCCCAAGAATGATCATTTTAAGCTCCCATCGTCAAGTCCGACTCAGGCTTCCACAACGGCCCAAGTGTGCTTTTGGTTGATCCCGGCTGGCTCCGACTTCCAGGATTGCTGTGCGATAGGCCTTGTGCCCGGCGATACGGTGTTCACGCCTCGCAATTTCGTTCTCGAGGCGGCTGCTGAACTGGGCCGCCGAGTGCACCCGGATCCCCGGTCGGCCCGCCACATGCCGACCGCTGCAGGTTCATCGAGCTGATCCGTCTCGGAGCTCCCGGCATGACCCCCCGGCTCCTCGACGCGGTCTTCCCTCGCATCGGACGAACTGGGGGGTGTGCTCCCGGGCCCCGGCACCCCCGACGTCGAGCGTCCCGGCCGGTCCAGGCCGGTCACCGACGAACAGGGCGCCGCGCCCGTACCTTGGCCCGTCCGTCCGTGCGAGCACGCCGACGGTGCTTCAGCGCCGAGACGGTGGGGCCACCCGCCGACCGATCAGCAGCGCACACCCCATCGCGGTCGAGGACCACTTCGAAGCGCGGAGCACAGAACTCGCCACGCGCTGCGCGTCCTTGGCCGGCCATACGCCGAACACCCCGCCTGCCGGCAGGAATGGCGCCCATAGCCTCCAAGGGCTGTCCCGAGCGGGTCCCGGCCTGCCTCAGCTCGTGTGCAGCATCAGCCCGATGCCGACCACCATCAGCCCGGCCGCCGCGATGCGCGGGACGCCGAAGCGTTCCTTGAAGAACACCGCGCCGATCGCCGCGCCCACGATGATCGACGACTCGCGCAGCGCCGCGACCGGGGCGAGCGCCGCGCGGGTCTGCGCCCACAGGACGAGGCCGTACGCCGTGACCGACAGGGCCGCGCCCAGCAGGCCGCGTACGGCATGGGGGCGGAGCTGGGCCGGAAGGGCGGAGCGGCGGCGGTACAGGGCGTAGAGGGGGATGGCGAGGCCCTCGAGGATCATCAGCCAGGCGACGTACCCGAGCGAACTGCCCGAGGCGCGCACCCCCACGCCGTCGACGGTCGTATATCCGGCGATGGCCAGGCCGGTGGCGAGCGCGGCGAGGATCGCGGGCCACTGGGGGCGCTTGCCGGCGCCCCGGACGCCCCAGAGCGCCAGCCCGACCAGCCCCGCCGAGGCGACGGCGACGCCCGCCGCCGCCCAGCCGTCCGGGCGCTCGCCCACGAAGACGGCGGCGAGGACGGTGACCACGAGCGGGGCCGTGCCGCGGGCGATCGGATACATCTGGCCGAAGTCACCCAGCGTGAACGACCGCATCAGCAGCAGCATGTATGCCACGTGCAGGGCGGCGGACACGAGCAGGTACGGCCAGGCCTCGGCGGCCGGGAGCGGTACGAAGCAGGCGGCGGCCGCGCCGATCAGCAGACCGCCTCCGGAGATCAGGGTGAAGGAGAGCAACTGGTCCTTGATCGCATGGGCGATGGCGTTCCAGCCGGCGTGGGTGAAGGCGGCCGTCAGGACGGCGAGGGCGACGAGCGGAGTCACGTGGTACCCGGGTTCCGGTCAGCGGCGGCCAGTACGAGCAGCAGTGTGCAGCCGGCGATCATGGTGCTTCTTCTCCCCTGCCGTACGTTCACGGCCCCGCGAGCAGGACCTCCGCGACGACCGGACCGGCCGCGTCCCCGCCGTGGCCGCCGGACTGGACGAGGGCCGCCGCGGAGAGGTCGTTGCTGAATCCGGTGAACCAGCTGTCGGACGTGGCCTGACCGCCGATCTCCGACGAGCCGGTCTTGCCGCCCTTCTCGCCGCCCACGGCCGCCATGGCCTTCGTGGCCGTGCCCTCCGGGCTGGTGGCCGTGTACTTCAGCATGTCCTTCAGCTGCGCCGCCACCCCCGTCGGCAGTGGGCTCGCGGCGGCGAACTTCCGGTTGTCGAGGTCCTTCGGGACGATGTAGGGCTGGAGGAACCGGCCGTTGACGGCGGTGGCGGTGATGGACGCCATGTTCAGCGGGTTCATCTGGATCTTGCCCTGGCCGATGAACGACGCGGCGGTCTCCGCGCCCTCGGAGGGCGGTACCTTGCCGTCCCACGTGACGATGCCGGTGTTCCAGACCTGGCCGATCCCGAAGTACTGCGAGGCCTCGTTGCCGAGCGCCGTGTCCCGCTTGCCGCTGCCCAGCGGCAGGACCGGCTTGATGAACGTGGTGTTGCAGGACTTCGCGAAGGCTCGCTTCAGCGTGGCGTTCGGCAGCGAGAAGTCCTCCAGGTTGTGGAAGGTCCGGCCCTCCCAGGGAACCGTGGACGGGCACTCGGCCGGCGCGTTCGCGCTGCCCAGGCCGTTCTGGATGATCATCGCCGCCGTCACGATCTTCATCGTCGAGCCCGGCGCCACCTTGGCCCAGCGCGCCGCTTCGAAGCCGCTCGCCGGGTTGTTGGCTATGGCGCGGATGGCGCCGGACGACGGCTCGACGGCCGCCACGGACGACTTGTCGTACTTCTTCACGGCCTTCTCGGCCGCAGCCTGGATCCCCGCGTCCAGTGTGGTCGGGACCCGGCCCGGCCTGCCCTTGACCAGGGTCAGCAGAGTCTGGTCCGCGCCATCGGCGTTGGCGCTGTTGATCCAGGTCTCGATGCCCGTGGTGCCGCCGGCCTTCTCGCCGTACTTCTTGCGGAGCTCGTCCAGGATGCCGCCCAGCGACGGGTACTTCTCCTTGGTGAGCACATTGCCCTTGCGGTCGACCGCCTCGATCGACGCGGTCTTCGACTCGCCCGTCTCCAGCGACTCGCCCTTGTCCAGTTCCGGGTGGATGACGGAGGGGACCCAGTCGACGAGCGGGTGACCGGTGGTCAGGCCGCGTACCACGGTGAGCTCGGAGGCGTACGACCAGGGCTTCGTCTTCCCCTCGTAGGAGACGGTCGCCTTGACGGTGAACGGGACCTTCGAGCCGGTCGCCGGGCCCGGGGTGATCACGGCCCCGGTGACATGGGCGGATTCGCTGTAGCCGGCCAGTGCGGGCTCCGCGTCGCCCTTGTTGTTGGTGAGCTCGGCGGCGACCGCCGCATCGCCCTTCGCCCACGCGGCGAGGAACTTCTCGGACGTCTCGGCGATCTCGTCCTCGGTGACCGGGCCCGTCTTCACCTCGGCCGAAGTCGCTCTGGTGTCCGAGCCGCCCCCGACACCGCTGTCGCCGAGCCCGTCCAGGATGTTGTACGCCCCGTAACCCACGCCGCCGACCACGACCGCGAACACTCCGCCGACGACGGCTACCTTCGCTCCACTGCGCATCCCGCAGTCCCCCTCCCCAGGAGACCCCCTTGAACATGTTCAAGGGGGTCGTTCCGGGAACTTTACGGGACTGCCGTGACAGCGGAGCCGGTTGTTATCGGAATGCGATCCCGGATGGCGTGAACAGACCGGTCAAATCCAGGTATCCAGCCACATGCGATCCCGCCAGGAGTCCTCCGGAATGGGGGTCCCCGTATACAGCGGCCAGAAATAGATGAAATTCCAGACGATCAGAAGGACCAGCACGCCGGCCGCGACCGCCCCCAGAGTCCGGCGTCGTTCACCCGAGGGATCGCTCTTCTCCAGACCCAGTTCGTGTCTCGGCCCGGTGCCCGCCGCAGGCCCCAGCATCGCGCCGATCATCATCGAGACCGCGAGGCAGAGGAAGGGTACGAACACGACCGCGTAGAAAAGGAAAATGGTGCGTTCCTGGTACAGGAACCACGGCACCCACCCCGCGGCCACCCCGCAGGCGATCGCGCCCGCCCGCCAGTCGCGGCGGAAGAACCAGCGCCACAGTACGTACAGCAGGGCGAAGCACGCGGCCCACCACAGCAGGGGCGTGCCGAGCGCCAGCACCTCACGCGCGCACTTGCCGTTCGCCGAGGCGGTGCAGCCGTTCTGCTCCTCGTAGAAGTACGAGACGGGCCTGCCCAGCACGATCCAGCTCCACGGATTGGACTGGTAGGTGTGACCGGACGTCAGGTTCACATGGAACTCGTAGACCTGGTTCTCGTAGTGCCACAGGCTGCGCAGCCAGTCCGGCAGCCAGGTCCAGCTGCCGCCCTTGCCGTCGGTCGCCGCCCAGTCGCGGTAGTAGCCGTGCCGGTCCGGGTCGTTGCGGATGATCCAGCCGGTCCACGATGCGATGTACGTGAGGACCGCGACCGGCACCGTGGAGACGAACGCCGGCACCAGATCCCGCTTCAGCACCGCCTTGTACGGCTGCACCGCGCCCGCGGTCCGCCGCGCGCCCACGTCCCACAACACCGTCATCAGGCCGAACGCGACCATGATGTACAGCCCGTTCCACTTGGTGGCGAAGGCCAGCCCCAGTGAGATCCCCGCCGCGATCCGCCACGGACGCCAGCCGAGCCGCAGCCCCTCGGCGACCCCGGTGTCCGGCCGCAGCACGCCGTCCTCGTCGACCGGGAGCGCGGCCGCGAACCGGCGTCTCGCCCAGTCCCGGTCGATCAGCAGACAGCCGAACGAGGCCAGCACGAAGAACATCAGCACCAGGTCGAGCAGCGCGGTGCGGCTCATCACGAAGTGCAGCCCGTCGACCGCGAGCAGTGCGCCCGCAAGACAGCCCAGGAACGTCGAACGGAACAGCCTGCGGCCGATCCGGCACAGCATCAGCACCGACAGCGTGCCGAGCACGGCGACCATGAACCGCCAGCCGAACGGCGTGAAACCGAAGAGCTGCTCACCGATCCCGATGATCCACTTGCCGACCGGCGGGTGCACCACATATCCCGGATCGGTCGGGACCGGCACCTGCGACGGGTCGTTGAGGATCAGCTTGTCGACGTCCTTGGGCCACGACCCCTCGTACCCCTGCTTGATGAGCGCCCAGGAGTCCTTGGCGTAGTACGTCTCATCGAATATCACCGCGTGCGGGCTGCCCAGCTTCCAGAACCGCAGCACTCCGGCGACCGCCGCGACCAGCAGCGGACCGCCCCAGGCCGACCAGCGCACCAGCCGGTCCGCGAGCAGCGGGGGCACCCCGAGCACCGCCCACAACTGGCCCCCAGGGCGGGTGTACGGCGGAACCAGCCGCTCCCGCAGGCCGATACCGGGGAGCGGGAAATGGCCGAAGCGGCGCAGCCGCTGCTGCCAGGAAGTCGGCTCCGGGCCGTGCTCTTCCCCGGCGTCTTGGCCCTGCCGGGCTTCGGGCGCAGTACTCGTCACCGCGCCATCGTAGGGAACGCATCTGTGCGAGTGCTGCCGCCCGTGCTGGGAGGATGGACGTTGTGACTGGAACGACTGGAACGCTCGTACTCGCAGGGACCCCCATCGGCGATGTGGCGGACGCCCCGCCACGCCTCGCGGCAGAACTGGAGACGGCCGATGTCGTCGCCGCGGAGGACACCCGCCGGTTGCGCCGGCTGACCCAGGCGCTGGGCATCCACACGACGGGGCGTGTCGTCTCCTATTTCGAGGGCAACGAGTCCGCCCGTACGCCCGAACTCGTCGAGGCGCTGATGGGCGGCGCCCGGGTGCTGCTGGTCACGGACGCCGGAATGCCGTCCGTGTCCGACCCCGGCTACCGGCTGGTCGCCGCCGCCGTCGAGAAGGACATCAAGGTCACCGCGGTGCCTGGCCCCTCGGCGGTGCTCACCGCACTCGCCCTGTCCGCCCTGCCCGTGGACCGGTTCTGCTTCGAGGGCTTCCTGCCGCGCAAGGCCGGTGAGCGCCTCGGAAAGCTCCGCGAGGTCGCCGACGAGCGCCGCACGATGGTCTTCTTCGAGGCCCCGCACCGGCTCGACGACACCCTTGCCGCGATGGCCGAGGTCTTCGGCGCGGACCGGCGCGCCGCGGTGTGCCGGGAGCTGACCAAGACGTACGAGGAAGTGAAGCGCGGTCCGCTGGGCGAGCTCGCCCTCTGGGCGGCGGAGGGCGTACGCGGAGAGATCACCGTCGTCGTCGAGGGCGCGGCCGACTCCGGAGCCGAGGAACTGGACGCCGAGGAGCTGGTGCGCAGGGTGCAGGTGCGCGAGGAGGCGGGGGAGCGGCGCAAGGAGGCGATCGCCGCGGTCGCCGCGGCGGCGGGGCTGCCCAAACGCGAGGTGTTCGACGCGGTCGTCGCAGCAAAGAATGCGGCTCGGACCGGCCCGGCGGACGGCAAAGGACTATCGTGAAAGGCAAAGCGCGAGCCGCGTTCCGGCCCCTTTTGCCACGAGAAGGCCAAAACCGCTCCAACACTCGACAGGGCCCGGTGCGCTCCCGCCGGTAAGGGCGTCCACTGGATCCAGGACGCATTCTCCGGAGTGCTTGTCCGGCGGACAAGAGGAGCAGGCATGAGCGAGATCGCAGCAACCACCGTGCACGAGGCGTATGCCTTCGCCTGCATGAGGTGTGGATACGGCTGGGAACAGGCCTACGAAATAGAGCACCACGTCGACGCCTCCCACCACGCATTCGT
Source organism: Streptomyces sp. NPDC005761 (assembly GCF_040630635.1). Taxonomy (NCBI): domain Bacteria; kingdom Bacillati; phylum Actinomycetota; class Actinomycetes; order Kitasatosporales; family Streptomycetaceae; genus Streptomyces; species Streptomyces sp. NPDC005761. Next base: position 338,231 of record NZ_JBEXXX010000001.1, read on the forward strand.
GGTGTACAAGGCGGACGGCGAACGAGTGCCGTCGCCACTTTCCACGCCGACCTGCACGAACTGCGGCGGACATGTCGTACGGATCATGCGGGCCGGCCGGGTCTCGACGGTGCAGCAGCTGCTCCAGAACCAGAACCGCCGGCAGTCGCCCGCCGATCCGCAGCCCGAGGTGCCGGAGGGCGAGGCCGTGGCAGCCACCGCCGCTCCCGGGGGCGACCGTCACTGGCACCTCTCCGACCTGCTCCACCCCTTCCACCGCCGGTGACGCTCCGGGCCACGGTCCTCGTACGATCGTGGCCATGAGCCGCACCGAAGCCCCGCCGCTGCCCGAGCCCCTCCGGGTGCCGGTCGCCGATTCGCACACCCACCTGGACATGCAGGACGGCACCGTCGAGGAGGGCCTGGCCAGGGCCGCCGCGGTGAACGTGACGACCGTGATCCAGGTCGGCTGCGACGTGAAGGGCTCGCGCTGGGCGGCCGAGACCGCGGCCGCGCATCCGAGCGTGCACGCCGCCGTGGCGCTGCATCCCAACGAGGCGCCGCGGATCGTGCACGGGGACCCGGACGGCTGGTCGCGGCAGGGGGCGCGCGAGGGCGGCGGGACCGCGGCACTCCACGAGGCGCTCGCCGAGATCGACGCCATGGCCGCGCTCGACCACGTACGCGGTGTCGGCGAGACGGGGCTCGACCACTTCCGGACCGGCCCCGAGGGCATGGCCGCCCAGGAGGAGTCCTTCCGGGCCCACATCGAGATCGCCAAGAGGCACGGCAAGGCGCTCGTCATCCACGATCGCGATGCGCACGCCGATGTGCTGCGCATCCTGGCAGACGCGGGCGCCCCCGAGCGGACCGTCTTCCACTGCTACTCCGGCGACGCCGACATGGCCCGCATCTGCGCGGACGCCGGGTACTTCATGTCCTTCGCGGGCAACATGACGTTCAAGAACGCCCAGCCGCTGCGCGACGCGCTTGTCGTGGCACCCATGGAACTGGTCCTGGTCGAGACCGACGCGCCCTTCCTCACCCCCGCCCCGTACCGCGGACGGCCTAACGCGCCCTATCTGATTCCGGTCACGCTGCGCGCCATGGCCGCGGTCAAGGGCGTCGACGAGGACACCCTGGCGTCGGCGATCGACGGGAACACGGCTCGCGCGTTCGACTACTGAGCCAGGGCCCGACACGCTGGGTGATCGCTCCGCATTGGAGAGTGACGTACCGCTCCGCTATCCTCCCGGGCGCCAAGAGCGAGCCGGCCGGTACGGACCTTCTGGAGCGAGCGTCGTGAGCAATTCGCAGGGCAGTCACCGTGCAGCACGCGGCAAAGGGCGTACGGCGGTCACCGGAGCGCGGGGACCCGCCACCGTCGTCGTGCCCGGCCCGTCCCCCGTGCCCCCGCACGAGGAGCTGACGCTCGCCGCGTGGCCCCTGCGCACACCCACCGTCGTCGACGTGCCGACAGGGTGGACCGCGGTCGCGACCGGCGGCACGGGTCACCCCGCGCAGGCCCCCACCGTCACCGCTCTCACCGTGCCCGCCCCCGGCGCCAGGTCCGGCCGGCGGGGCGCGCGGCGGCGGGTGTCCGTCCGTCCCGGGCAACTGAGCCGCCTGGTGCCGCGGGCCCTCGTGGTCGCGTTCCTGGCGGGCGGGACGACCGCCTTCGTCGCCGAGGACAAGGCGGTGACGCTGGACATCGACGGGGAGCCCCGCACCCTGCACACGTTCGCGGACGACGTGGGCGAACTCCTCGCCGAACAGGGGATCGACGCCGACGACGGCGCCGCGGTGTCCCCGGCCCCGGGCACCCGCATCGGTAACGGTGACGTGATCACCCTCGGCGGCCCGCGCCCGGTGATACTCACGCTCGACGGGGTCCGGCGCCGGATCTGGACCTCCGAGCCCACCGTCGGCGCCGCCCTGCGCCGGCTGGGCGTGCGGGCCGACGGGGCCTACCTCTCCGTCTCCCGGGCCGCGCCGATCGGGCGCACCGGGCTGACGCTGGACGTGCGCACCGAGCGCACCGTCACCGTGATGGCCGACGGCCGCGAGCACACCGTCCGCACCAACGCCGCCACCGTCCGCGAGGCAGTCGCCCGGGCCGGCGTCGTCCTGCACGGCGAGGACACCACGTCCGTGGCCCCGGAAAGCTTCCCGCGCGAGGGCCAGACCGTCTCGGTGCTCAGGATCGCGACCACCAGGGTGGTGCGCGAGGAACTGCTGCCGTACCCCGTGGAACGGTCCGGGGACGGAGCCCTGGCCGTCGGCACGGAGGTGGTCGAACGGGAGGGCCGGGACGGTTCGCGCCGGGTCATGTACGCCCTGCGGACCGTCAACGGAGTCCGGCAGAAGCCCCGGGTCCTGGCCACCGAGGTCGTGCGGGAACCCGTCAGCCGGGTCGTGAAGGCCGGCACCGGGCCGCGCACGGCCGGGTGGGTGGAAGAGGCCGGACGTCCGCCGGGGGACAGCCCGTAGGCTTGACGGGTGAGCACCACAGAGCCCGACGCCCTCCTGGGCCCCGCAGACATCCGCGAGCTGGCCGCGACGCTGGGCGTACGCCCCACGAAGCAGCGCGGTCAGAACTTCGTCATCGACGCCAACACGGTCCGCCGGATCGTGCGCACCGCGGAGGTCCGCCCGGACGACGTGGTCGTCGAGGTCGGGCCCGGTCTGGGCTCGCTGACCCTGGCGCTGCTGGAAGCGGCCGACCGGGTCGTCGCCGTCGAGATCGACGACGTGCTGGCGAGCGCCCTGCCGGCCACGGTCGCCGCCCGGATGCCGCAGCGCGCAGACCGTTTCGCGCTCGTCCACTCCGACGCGATGCTCGTACGGGAGCTGCCGGGCCCGCCGCCGACCGCGCTGGTCGCCAACCTCCCGTACAACGTCGCGGTGCCCGTGCTGCTCACCATGCTCGACCGCTTCCCCAGCATCGAGCGGACCCTGGTCATGGTGCAGGCCGAGGTCGCCGACCGGCTGGCTGCCAGGCCCGGCAACAAGGTCTACGGCGTGCCGTCGGTGAAGGCCAACTGGTACACCGACGTCAAGCGCGCCGGCTCCATCGGCCGCAAGGTCTTCTGGCCCGCGCCGAACGTCGATTCCGGGCTGGTGTCGCTGGTGCGCCGTACCGAGCCCGTCGCGACGACGGCGAGCAAGGCCGAGGTCTTCGCGGTCGTCGACGCCGCATTCGCCCAGCGCCGCAAGACGCTGCGCGCGGCCCTGGCCTGCTGGGCGGGCTCCGCGCCCGCCGCCGAAGCGGCCCTCGTCGCGGCCGGCATCTCGCCGCAGGCCCGCGGCGAGGCCCTCACCGTCGAGGAGTTCGCAGCCATCGCCGAGAACAAGCCGGAGCCGTCCGCATGAGCGAGAGCGTCACCGTCCGGGTACCCGCCAAGGTCAACGTCCAGCTCGCGGTCGGCGCCGCGCGCCCCGACGGCTTCCACGACCTCGCCAACGTCTTCCTCGCCGTCGGCCTGTACGACGAGGTCACCGTCTCCCCGGCCGACGGGCTGAGCGTCACCTGCGCGGGCCCGGACGCCGCCCAGGTGCCGCTGGACGCCTCCAACCTCGCAGCCCGCGCCGCGACCGTGCTGGCCGGGCGGCACGGCATCGCGCCCGATGTGCACATCCACATCGCCAAGGACATCCCCGTCGCGGGCGGCATGGCCGGCGGCAGCGCGGACGCGGCCGGCGCACTGCTCGCGTGCGACGCGCTCTGGTCCACCGGCGCCACCCGCGAGGAGCTCCTCGCCATCTGCGCCGAACTGGGCAGCGATGTGCCCTTCAGCCTGGTCGGCGGGGCGGCCCTCGGCGTCGGCCGCGGGGAACAGCTCACACCCGTCGAGGTCGGCGGCACCTTCCACTGGGTCTTCGCGGTCGCCGACGGCGGCCTCTCCACCCCGGCCGTCTACCGCGAGTTCGACCGCCTCACCGCCGGTACCCAGGTGCCCGAGCCCGTCGCGTCCCCCGCACTGCTGGACGCGCTGCGGTCCGGCGACCCCGCCGCACTCGCCGCGGCCCTCGGCAACGACCTGCAGGCCCCGGCGCTGTCGCTGCGGCCCTCCCTGGCCCGCACCCTCGCGGAGGGCACCGCCGCCGGTGCCCTCGGCGCGCTGGTCTCGGGCTCCGGGCCGACCACCGCGTTCCTCACCGAGGACGAGGCGTCGGCCCGCAAGGTCGCCGACGCGCTGACCGCGTCGGGGACCTGCCGCACCGCCCGCATCGCGTCGTCCCCCGCCCCGGGCGCCACCCTGCGCTGAGCACGCCGCCGGCCGGGGCCCCGGGCCCCGGCCCCGGCCTCAGCCGAGCCGCACGCTCCGCTTCGCCAGCTCGAACGCCGGCAGCATGCTCTTGTGCTCGTACGCGTCCAGTCCGCCCAGGTGCACCACGACCGGGCCGTCCGGGGTGGCGACGGCGAAGGCCCGGTTGGGGCGCGACTCGTCCAGCAGCTCGCTGTAGATGGTGTAGCGGGCCTCCGTCACGGACAGCTTCCCGACCGTCGCCTGCGTATACGTGATCTTCGAGGGCTTGGTATCGGCCTTCACGAAGCCCTCCAGGGCCTGACGCGCCGTGCTCCCCTTGTCGTCGCCCTGCCACACCCGGAGGAACCCGATGTGCCCGGCGGGCTTCGCGTCGATCTCGCAGACCAGACCGACCGGGCCCTGGATGCCGAGCTCGGCGAACTCCGAGCCCGCCTTATCGGGGACCACGGCCTCCGCCGTCCAGTGCTGGGCCGTGTCGAAGACCACGGGCAGCTCGCATCCGGAGCCGGAGCCCCCGACCGTGCCGCCCTTGGCCGCGGAGGTGTCCGCCGTCGCCGTCGCCGGGGCGCTGCCCGGCTTCGTGTCCGCCGTCGCCCCGTCGCCCGACCCCGACGAGCAGCCGGCCAGCGCCACGGCTGCCAACAGGACGGGCACCAGCCCGCGAACCGTACGTCGTGTCATGAAGTTCCCCACCCCGGTGCCGGCCGGGTACCGGCCCCGGGCCTTGATCGATCCGGGCAAGGTACCGCACGGGGGTGTCGGCGAGAACGCCGTGCCGGGCCCCGTCCCGCACGGGTGAGCGGGCGCTCGTCAGGAGTCCGGCGCCGTGGCGACTACGCTGAAGGCCAGTGTTCTTCTTCGAGCTGGAGCGTTTGTGGCCGTCAACCTCGTCAATGTCGAGCAGGTCAGCAAGGTGTACGGCACCCGTGCGCTGCTCGACGGTGTGTCCCTCGGCGTGTCCGAGGGGGACCGGATCGGTGTCGTCGGCCGTAACGGAGACGGCAAGACGACCCTCATCCGGATGCTCGCCAAACTGGAGGAGGCGGACACCGGCCGCGTCACCCACAACGGCGGACTGCGCCTCGGCGTCCTGACCCAGCACGATTCGCTCGACCCGAAGGCCACGATCCGCCACGAGGTCATCGGCGATCTCGCCGACCACGAGTGGGCGGGCAGCGCCAAGATCCGTGACGTGCTGACCGGGCTCTTCGGCGGTCTCGACCTGGCCGGCTTCGAGCAGGGCCTCGACACCGTCATCGCCCCGCTCTCCGGTGGCGAGCGCCGTCGGATCGCGCTGGCCAAGCTCCTCATCGCCGAGCAGGACCTGATCGTCCTCGACGAGCCGACCAACCACCTCGACGTCGAGGGCATCTCCTGGCTGGCCGGACATCTGCGCGCCCGCCGCTCCGCACTGGTCTGCGTCACCCACGACCGGTGGTTCCTCGACCAGGTCTGCACCCGCATGTGGGACGTCCAGCGCGGCACCGTCCACGAGTACGAGGGCGGCTACAGCGACTACGTGTTCGCGCGGGCCGAGCGGGAGCGGATCGCCGCGACCGAGGAGTCCAAGCGGCAGAACCTGATGCGCAAGGAGCTCGCCTGGCTGCGGCGCGGGGCCCCCGCCCGTACGTCCAAGCCGCGCTACCGCATCGAGGCGGCCAACGAGCTGATCGCCGACGTGCCGCCGCCGCGCGACACCAGCGAGCTGATGAAGTTCGCCAACGCCCGGCTCGGCAAGACGGTCTTCGACCTGGAGGACGTGACCGTCCAGGCCGGCCCCAAGACGCTGCTCACCCACCTCACCTGGCAGCTGGGCCCCGGTGACCGGATCGGTCTGGTCGGGGTCAACGGTGCGGGCAAGACCTCGCTGCTGCGCGCCCTGGCCGAGGCGGCCCGCAGCCAGGGCGAGGAACAGCCTTCGGCCGGGAAGATCGTCGTCGGCAGGACCGTCAAGCTGGCCTACCTCTCCCAGGAGGTCGCGGAGCTCAACCCGAACCTGCGGGTGCTGGAGGCCGTGCAGCAGGTGCGCGACCGGGTCGACCTCGGCAAGGGCCGGGAGATGACCGCGGGCCAGCTCTGCGAGCAGTTCGGCTTCTCGAAGGAGAAGCAGTGGACGCCGGTCGGCGACCTGTCGGGTGGTGAGCGGCGCAGGCTGCAGATCCTGCGGCTGCTGATGGACGAGCCCAACGTCCTCTTCCTCGACGAGCCCACCAACGACCTCGACATCGAGACCCTGACCCAGCTGGAGGACCTCCTCGACGGCTGGCCCGGGTCGATGATCGTGATCTCCCACGACCGGTTCTTCATCGAGCGGACCACGGACCGGGTGATGGCGCTCCTCGGCGACAAGTCGCTGCGGATGCTGCCGCGCGGCATCGACGAGTACCTGGAGCGCAGGCTGCAGATGACGGCGACGGCCACGCCCGCCGCCCCGGCCCGGTCCGCGCCGGCCGCGGCCGCCGCCCCCGGCGTCTCCGCGCAGGAGGCCCGCGCGGCCAAGAAGGAACTCCAGAAGGTCGAGCGCCAGCTCGACAAGATGTCGACCCGCGAGACGACGCTGCACGCCCAGATCGCCGACAACGCCACGAACTTCGAGAAGGTCGCGAAGCTCGACGCCGAACTGCGCGAACTCGTCGCGGAGCGCGATGTGCTGGAGATGCGCTGGCTGGAACTGGCCGAGGACGCCTGAGCCAGGGCCTTTTCGCCGGGTGGTCGGTACAACTGCTGTGACCGGTGTGGCCGATGAGGCCTGAGGGGCGGGTGGTAGAAAGAAACCCTGGCCGGCGTGACAGCCGGACCGCGTCGCACCACAGGCACCGACGGAACGACAACGGAACAGGGGAACGGGCCGATGAGCCAGCCGCCCGGACAGCAGCCGCCGCAGGGCGAGTTCGGAGCTCCTTACGACCCGCCGCCCGGGGCGTATCCGCCACCGCCCGTCCAGCCGCAGCCGGCCGGTCCGTACGGCACTCAGCCGGGTCCGTACCACCAGCCCGGCCCGTACGGAGCACAGCCCGGCCCGTACAACCCGCCGACGCAGGGCTTCGGTCACGGCTATCCGCCCCAGCGACAACAGCCGGTCCCCGGCTACCCGACGCAGCCCCCGCAGCCCGGGGGACCGCGCGGCGGCGGCCGCTTCCGCGGCCGGACCGGGATGCTCATCGGCGGCCTGCTCGCGGTGGTGCTCCTGGCGGGCGGCGGCATCTGGCTCGCCACCGGCGGCGACGGCGACGACCCGAAGCCCACGGCGAACGGCGGCCACAGCTCCGCGCCGCCGGCTCCGGCCCCCACCGGGAGCGGAGGAAAGGGGGACGACGAGGGCGGGGACACGATCAGCCCCCGCGCCGAGACCGCCGCCATCAACGCGAAGCGCAAGCCGGGGGAGTCGAAGCTCCTCTGGCTGCAGAGGAGCGGCGTCGACCTGCCGGACGGCGGGGAGGACGTGTACGGCCCGTGGTTCGCCGGCGACACCGTCGTGACGGCCATGTACCACACGATCACGGGCTATTCGATCGCCGACGGCACGCTCAAGTGGAGTCTGCGGCTGCCCACTGACGCGTGCGCGGCACCCACCCGGCCCACCGCCGACGGCAAGATCGTCCTGGGCATCGAGCACAGCACCGCGAGCGACGCGTCCTGCGACAACCTCCAGATGGTCGACCTCGCGACGGGCAAGCTCGGCTGGCGCAAGGAGTACGTCCGCGACGGTGTCTGGGACGAGCTCTCCGACCTCGCGATGGCGATCAACGGCGACACCGTGACCGTGGGGCGCACCAGCAGGACCGACGCCTTCCGGGTCAGCGACGGCAAGGTGCTGTTCGGGAAACTGCCCGGCAACTGCCAGCCGTTCGGCTTCGCCAGCGGGCCCGTTGCGATCGCCGCGGCGAGCTGCCAGACCGCGGCGGACGACCACAAGGAACATCTCGTGGAGCGGATCGACCCCGCCACCGGCAAGGTGCAGTGGACGTACAAGGTCAAGAAGGGCTGGCAGGTCGCGCAGATCTACTCCGCCGACCCGCTGGTGATCTCGCTCAAGCAGGAGAAGAAGTGGGCCATCCTGGTACTCAACGCCAATGGCACGTACCGCACCCAGCTCTCTGGCGGACCGGGAAACTACGCACCCGAGTGCGACAAGGACCAGCGCGTCCAGGGGTCCAACCTCGACAGCTGCGTCGGGGTGGCCGCCGGTGCGAACACGTTCTACATGGCGACCGGGGCCGTGGACGTCAAGGCCGGTGAGGGCAACAAGGTCGCTGCGTTCGACCTGTCCACCGGCAAGTTCCGGTGGGCGGTCACCTCTCCGGCCGACCAGCCACTCACGCCCTTGCGGACGGACGACGGCAAGCTGCTGATGTACCTTGCGGCGGCCAGGAACAAGGGGGGCGGGATCGCCTCTCTCCCGTCCACCGGCGGCGACTGGCAGATGCTGCTGCGCCACCCGGCGGCGGCGGCCGGCGTCGAGCGTGACTTCTTCGGTACGCACGTCTCCTACGTGAACGGGCGCAGCTTCCTCACGCATGCGCGGATCAGCGGCTCGAACGACGAGGAAGTGGAGACGCGATCCATCGCCGCCTTCGGCAACTGACGGCGGATCAAGGGCTGTCCCGCAATTCCTGGTGGATCAGCGCGCGGCGTCAGATGCGGTGCATCGCAAGGCGGAGAGGCGCCCGCATACTGGACGTATTCGGGCGTTTCGACAACGCGGCGAGGTGCCGTAGCTGTCGTCGTGCGCCCGCCAGGAATTGCGGGACAGCCCTTAGGCGTAACGGCGGCATCACGGGGCGGTTCTCCCTTGGGCACAGGGGTGGACCGAACCGGAACCGGCGCGGGGCCGGGTGGTACAAAGAAGCCCCGCCCGACTGACGTAACACCGCGGGATCCATGCCCGATTCGCTCCATTTCGCCGGCAATTCGGAGAGTCTTCGCCGACTCCCGGGGCTCCGGCGTGATCGCGGGGGAGTCCGGACCGGGCACCGGACCGCATGAAGGGGGACGCGCTGATGAGTCAGCCGCCCAGCCAGCAACCGCCGCAGGGAGGCTTCGGCGCTCCGCAGGAGCCGCCGCAGGGGGTACCTCAGCCGCCCCAGGGCCCGCCGCAGACACCGCCGCCCGCGCAGCCGCCGCAGGCACCGGCCGCCCAGCCGGGTTACGGCTACCCCCAGCAGCCGGGTCCGTACGCCCAGCAGCCGGGCCCGTACGGCCAGCCGCAGCAGCCCGGCCCCTACGGCGCGCAGCAGCCGGGCCCGTACGCCCAGCAGCCCGGCCCCTATGGCCAGCCGCAGCAGCCCGGTTACGGCTATCCGCAGCAGCAGTACCCCGGCGCCCCGGGGCCGGCCGGTCCGGCGGGACCCGGCGGCGGCAACCCCTTCAAGGGCAAGCCCGCCATGATCATCGGGGCAGCGGTCGCCGCGCTCCTGGTCATCGGCGGCGGCGTCTTCCTGCTGTCGGGCGGGGACGACGACGACAAGAAGCCGGTGGCGAAGAAGAGCGGCGAGGTCCAGCAGCCGACCGCCTCGCCCACCGTCGACGAGGGCGACGGCAACGGCACCGGCCGTGAGGGCGACGACGACCTGAACGGCGGGCGCAAGCCCGGCGAGGCGAAGGTCCTCTGGCTCCAGAAGAACGACGTCGACCTGCCGCGCAACGGCGCGGACGTGTACGGCCCGTGGATCGTCGGCGACACCGTCGTCAAGGGCATGTACCGCACGGTCTCCGGCTATTCGGTGGCCGACGGCAAGCAGAAGTGGACGCTGAAGCTGCCCGCGGACATCTGCTCCGCGCCGGCGCAGACCACCACGGACGGCAAGATCGTCATCGGGGTCAAGAACGGCACGAGCGACAAGGCCGACTGCTCGGACCTCCAGCTGATCGACCTCAACACCGGTAAGGCGGGCTGGAAGAAGCCGGTCAAGAGCAGCGGGCTCTTCGACATGATGTCGGACATCTCCCTCGCCATCAGCGGAAACACCGTGACGGTCGGCCGCACCGGCGCCTCCAACGCGTTCCGGGTGAGCGACGGCAAGGAGCTGTTCGGCAAGCGCGACGGGATCTGCCAGCCGTTCGCCTTCGCCGGCGGTCCCAAGCTCATTGCCGCCACCAGCTGCCGTACCGATGACCTCGACAACCCGCAGCACCAGATCGAGGAGATCGACCCGGACACCGGCAAGCCCAAGTGGACCTACAAGCCCCCGCGTGGCTGGGAGGTCGACAAGGTCTACTCGGTGAGTCCCCTCATCGTGTCGCTGACCAAGGGAAGCAGCAGCGACGACAAGAAGTGGAACATCATCGCGCTCCGGGAGAACGGCACGCTCCGCTCCCAGGTCGTCAGCGACAAGGGCGACAAGTTCGCACCGGACTGCGGTGGCGCGTTCGCCATCTTCGGTCAGCGCCTCGACGGCTGCACCGGTGTCGCGGCCGACGCCAACACCTTCTACATGGCGACGCAGGACGACACCAGCGGCTCCGCCCGCACCAACCAGGTCGTCGCCTTCAACCTGAACACCGGCAAGACGAAGTGGAAGGCGAAGGCCCCGGCCGGGCAGACCATGAAGCCGCTGCGGATGGAGGGCGCCGACGTGCTCCTCTACGTGGACGCCGGTTACAACAAGGGCGGCGGGATCGCCACCCTGGCACCCTCCGGCGGCAGCCCGAAGACGGTGCTCCAGCACCCGGCGTCGACGGCGCAGATCGAGAGCTCCTTCTGGGACGAGGAGGTGCTCTACGCGGGCGGCCGCTCGTTCATCGCGAGCGGACGGGTCAGCGCGACCAACGACGAGAAGGAACTGGAGACGAAGACCATGATGGCCTTCGGCAAGTAACAGCTCCCCACGGCATCCGCAGGAACACCACCGGTCGCGGACCACGGCAGACCCGTCCGCGGCCGGCTCCGGCCCACCGATCGACTCCCCTTCTCCAGAGGTACGCAACGCCATGACGCAGCCGCCCCAGCCGCCGCCCAACGACCCGCCCCAGGGCGGGTTCGGCGCCCCCCAGGACCCGCCGCCCGGCGGTTTCGGTGCCCCGCAGGACCCCCCGCCCGGTGGCTTCGGTGCCCCGACGCCGCCGCCCGCCGACCCGTTCGGCAAGCCGCCGGCCACCCCGCCGCCCCCGGCCCCCGGCGGCTACGGCACTCCGCCCCCCGCCGGCCCGCCCCAGCAGCAGCCCGGCTACGGCTACCCGCAGGGCCCGCCGCAGCAGCCGGGTTACGGGTTCCCGCAGGCGCCCCCGCAGGGCGGCCCGCAGCAGGGGTACGGATTCCCGCCCGGCCAGCCGCCGCAGCAGGGCTACGGCTACCCGACCACCCCGATGCAGCAGCCGTACCAGCCGCAGCAGCCCGGCGGCAACGGGCCGAAGAAGTTCTCCACCCAGTCCCAGATCATCGTCGCCGCGGTGGTCGCCGTGGCACTGATCATCGGCGGCGGCGTCTGGTTCGCATCCAGTGGCGACGACGGCAAGAAGAAGGACGAGGCGTCCACGTCCACCGGCACCACCGGTGAGAACAAGGGTGGTTCGGGCGGCAGCAGCAGCGGCGGCGGCAAGGAGAAGGCCCCGGCCGACATCAAGGCCGAGGTGGGCTTCCAGCTCCCGCAGCCCAAGGTCACCGATGTCACCACGGTCTCCGGCTCCTGGCTGACCGACAAGGCGTACGTGAAGACGGGCGTCAACGAGATCGTCGGCTACGACCCGGCCAAGGGCACCAAGCTCTGGTCGATCCCGCTGGACGGCCAGGTGTGCGCCGCCTCCCGGCACATGAGCAAGGACTTCAAGACGGCCGTCGCCTTCGAGGAGGGCAAGCGGTCCGCGTCCAACAAGTACCCCAGCTGCAACCAGGTGGGCGCCCTCGACCTCAGCACCGGCAAGCTGATGTGGAACAAGTCGGTGACCGCGTCCACCGGCGGTGACCGCCCGGTCCGGTTCGACGAGGTCACCCTCAGCGGCAGCACGGTAGCCGCCGGCGGCACCGAGGGCGGCGCCGCCTTCGACCTGAACACCGGCGCCGAGCGCTGGAAGCCGAAGGTCAGCACGGACGGCTGCTACGACAAGGGGTACGGCGGCGGCGAGGCCCTCGCCGTGGTCCGCAAGTGCGGGACGTACGACGACCCCCAGCTCATCATCCAGGCCCTGAACCCGACTTCGGGCGCCCCGCTCTCCTCGTACAAGATGCCGCCCGGTGTCGACTACGCGAGCATCGTCTCCACCAAGCCCCTGGTCGTCGCCGCCGACGTCGGTGACACCGCGGGTGACGGCAGCGGCATCTCCGACTTCTTCTCGATCGACGCGGCCAGTGGCAAGCTCCTCACCCGGATCGCCGCGGACGGCGAGAAGTACGCGGCGAGCTGCCGTTCCACGAAGGTCGAGAGCTGCCAGCACCTCGCTGTCGGCAACAACCGCATCTACGTGCCCACCGAGGAGCACGAGGGCACCGGGGAGTACGGCAACACCAACGAGATCGTCTCGTTCGACCTGACCACCGGCAAGCCGACCAGTGACCGGGCCGACGCGGGCGACCGCTACTCGATGTTCCCGGTCCGCATGGACGGCGGCAACGTGATCGCGTACAAGGAGCCCCCCTACGACAAGGGCGGCCAGATCGTCTCCATCGACGGCGCGACCTTCAAGCCGACCGTGCTGATGGACAACCCGGGCGACGAGTCCGTACGGGACGCGGAGACCAGCTTCTCCTCGGACTACGCCGAGTACATCTACGGCGGTGGCAAGCTGTTCATCTCGGAGACGATGATCAGCAAGCCGCGGGAGAGCTCGCTGGACGACAAGGAGTACCTGGTCGTCTCGTTCAGCACGAACTGACCGCCGGACATGCGTGAGGGGGTGGAGCCGGCCGGCTCCACCCCCTCACGCATGTCTCCCGTACGGTCAGGAGTTGGTGCTGTCGTCGAACGCCGGGTACATGATGCCGGACGAGACGCACTTGAGGATCGTGGTGCCCTCCATCTGGCACAGCTCGATCCGCGCGGTGCTGATCCAGCCACCGGGGTTGGCGTAGCTGGTCGCGCCCCATGCGGTGCCGGCGCCGGTGGAGACCCGGTGGATCGGGAAGTAGTGGGTACCGGCGTCGCCGGTGGTGATCAGCCGTACGCCCACCGAGTGACCGTCGGCGTCCTTGTCCTTCACGTACAGGTAGAGCGGGTCGAGCTTGTACGGGTTCAGCCGCCAGGCAGCCTTCACCTCGGCGTATCCCCACGTCGTGGAGACGTCTTCGCCGGTGACGTTGGAGGCGGCGGCGGCCGTCCCGGTGAACGCGGGTCCTGCCAGTACGGCACACGTGGCCGCCGAGACGAGCAGAGTCTTCTTGAGACGCAAGTTTCCCCCAGAAGGTGATCCGTAATGGTCAGCACGCAGATTACAACAGTCTGAAACCGGCCATGATGAACCATCAACTCGCCTCTGAGACGCAGTAAGTCGGCTATCTCGATCCTTCTGACCGCTTAGGCGCCCGCTGCCTCGAACAAGCGTGTAACTTGCCGGGTCTGGAGGGCCGGGGGGCCTGCCGGTGCGATGGGGGGTTGCCCGATGGGCGTGCGGCTCATGGTGATCGATGACCACCGGCTTCTCGCCGAGGCGCTCGCCTCGGCGCTGAAGCTGCGGGGGCACCGGGTGCTCGCTGCCGCCGCGCCCACATCCGGGGCGGCGGAGCTGGTGGTCAGCAGGGCGCCGGAGATCTGTCTGTTCGGCACGGCGGCACCCGCCGAACCGGGCACCTTCGACCCGGTCGTCAGGATCAGGCGCGAGCGCCCGCAGACCGCCGTGGTGGTCCTCGGGCCGGTGCCCAGCCCGCGGGGCATCGCGGCCGCCTTCGCGGCCGGCGCCGCGGGGTACGTCCGGCACGACGAACGCATCGAAGGCGTCGAGCGGGCCATGGTCAAAGTGCGTGCCGGTGAGACGGCGATCGCGCCGCAACTGCTCCAGGGCGCCTTCGCCGAGTTGCTCAACCCGGCCGCGCAGCCGGACGACGAGGGCCGGCGGCTGCTGCAGATGCTCACGCCGCGCGAGGTCGAGGTCCTGGTCCGGGTCGCCGAGGGCGAGGACACCCGGCTGATCGCGGCCGGGATGCGGATCGCGCCCAGCACCGCCCGCACCCATGTGCAGCGTGTGCTGATGAAGCTGGGCGTCGGCTCCCGGCTGGAGGCCGCGGCGCTCGCCGCCCGTACGGGCCTGCTGGACCGGGCGGTGCTGGAGACGCCGCAGGGGCCGGACACCGTCGGCTGACGGTGTCCGGCCCCTGGTGGCCGACAGGCTGACCGGGTGTCAGCCTGCCGGTGCGTCCGTGGTCTCCGGCGCGGCGGCCGGCGGCTGGGCCGGGCGCAGCTTCAGCCAGACCAGGAAGAACAGCCCCAGGGCCAGCATGGCCAGCCCGGTCCACAGGTTGATGTGGACGCCCTCGGCCTTCTTCAGGTCCGCGTCGGACGGGTTGATCCCGGCGATGGTGATGATGACGCCGTAGACGACGAAGAGGCCGCCGATGATCCGCCGGATGTCGAAGAGGCGGGCCGCTGTCGCGGACTTCTTCTCCAGGTCGGAGACTTCCTTGCGCATGTCGGACATGGTGAGTTGCTCCGATCAGAAGGAGTAGGGGACGTAGCACAGGGCGGCGAGCACGATCGCGCTCCAGCCCAGCAGGGCCGGCCGGCGGTACCAGGCGCTGTCGCCCTCCTCGGGCACCTCGTCCGCCTCCGGGGACTCGGTTCCGTACACCAGGCCGGCCAGTTCGGCCTCTGGCTTGGGTGCCGTGAACAGAGTGACCACGACCATGACGACCGCACCGGCGACGAATCCGACGATCGCGGAGACGAAGTTGGCGCCCTGGTCGCTCGGGATGTCGATGATGCCCTGCTTGTAGATGACGAAGTAGTTGACCATCGCGGCGGTGGTGCCCGCCAGCAGGCCCCAGACACCGGACTTCATCGAGGCGCGCTTCCAGAACATGCCGATGATGAAGACGACGAAGAGCGGGACGTTGAAGAAGGAGAACAGCGTCTGGAGGTAGCTCATGATGTTGGAGAAGCTGGCGGCGATGAACGCCGTGCCGATGGAGGCCAGCACCCCGATCACCGTGATCCCGCGGCCGAAGCGCAGGTAGTACGCGTCCGACTGGTCCTTCTTCACGTACCGCGCCCAGATGTCCGTGGTGAACACGGTGTTGAACGAGGAGACGTTGGCGGCCATGCCCGCCATGAACGCGGCCAGCAGACCCGTCACCGCGATGCCGAGCACGCCGTTGGGCAGCAGCTCCCGCATCAGCAGGGGGATCGCGTCGTTGTAGGTGGTGTCCGAGCCGGCGGTGCCGATGTTCGGCACGACCACGGCGGCGACCAGGCCCGGGATCATCACGAGGAACACGATGAAGATCTTCGGGAACGCGGCGATCAGCGGGGTGCGCTGGGCGGCCGACAGGTTCTTCGCGGACAGGGCGCGCTGCACCTCGGCGAAGTTCGTCGTCCAGTAACCGAACGAGAGCACGAAGCCGAGGCCGAGGATGATCGTCAGCCAGTTGGCGCCGAGGGGGTTGGCGTCACCGATGCCGGTGCCGCCCCAGGCGGTCATGAAGTTCGCGCCGTGACTCGATTCCAGCGAGTCGCTCAGCCCGTCCCAGCCGCCGACCCGCTTGAGACCCAGCACCGTCAGCGGGATCAGCGCGGCGAGGATGACGAAGAACTGCAGCACCTCGTTGTAGATCGCGGAGGAGAGCCCGCCGATGGTGATGTAGATGAGGACGAAGAGTCCCGCGACCACGATCGCGACCCACTGGGGCCAGCCGAGGAGCGCCTCCACGACGATCGACAGGGCGTACAGGTTGACGCCCGCGATCAGGACCGCCGAGAAGGCGAACAGTATGGAACTCAGCAGGTGGGCCGACTTGTCGAAGCGGTGGAGCAGGAACTCCGGTACGGAGCGCACCTTCGACCGGTAGTAGAAGGGCATCATCACCAGGCCCAGGAAGACCATGGCCGGGATGGCGCCGATCCAGTACCAGTGGACGACCGCGACGCCGTACTGCGCGCCGGTCGCCGCCATGCCGAGGATCTCCGTGGCGCCGAGATTCGCCGCGACGAAGGCCAGACCGGTCACCCATGCGGGCAGCGACCGGCCGGACAGGAAGAAGTCGAGGCTCGTCTTCACGCTCGCCCGAGCGGCGAAGCCGATGCCGAGAACGACGACGAAGTAGATCGCCAGGATCGTGTAGTCGAGCCCGTTCGTGGGGAGCCGGAGCCCTGCAGCCAGATATTGCATGTGGGGGTACTCGCTTCGTTGCGCGAACTGAACCCGAAGGAAACTACGCTCTTGTGTTCAAAAACTGAACAGTTCAGATGAGGTTCTTTGTTGGATTGTGATCGTATTGCCCAAAAACCCGGTCTCAACCCCGCGAGATTCCTGTTATGCAGCCGCCGACGACTCATTGACGAGCCTGTTGATTTGTGGTTCATTGTGTGCGGTTCTGTTTGGGAGGAGTCTGGTGAAGAAGACGGTTACGACGCTCGCCGACGGCCGGGAGCTGATCTACTACGACAGCCGTGACGACGTCGTGCGTGACGCGGTCGACCGGCGCCCGCTGGATCCCGTCTCGACCTCCTCCGAGGTCCGCCGTGACCCGCTCCTCGGTGACAGCGTGGCCATCGCCTCGCACCGCCAGGGCCGCATCTACCACCCGCCGGCCGACGAGTGCCCGCTCTGCCCCTCGCAGGAGGGCCGGCAGAGCGAGATCCCGGAGCCGGACTACGACGTCGCCGTCTTCGAGAACCGCTTTCCCTCGCTCGCCGGTGACTCCGGCCGCTGCGAGGTCGTCTGCTTCACCTCCGACCACGACGCGTCCTTCGCCGACCTCACCGAGGAGCAGGCCGCACTCGTCCTGGAGGCGTGGACCGACCGCACCGCCGAGTTCGCCGAGCTCCCGCAGGTCACCCAGGTGTTCTGCTTCGAGAACCGGGGCGCCGAGATCGGCGTCACGCTCGGCCACCCGCACGGCCAGATCTACGGCTACCCCTTCGTCACCCCGCGCACCCAGCTGATGCTCCGCTCCGCTGCGGCCCACCACGCCGAGACCGGCGGCAACCTCTTCGACGACCTCGTGGCCCGCGAGGAGGCCGACGGCTCGCGGATCGTCCTCGCCGCCGAGCACTGGGTGGCCTTCGTGCCGTACGCGGCACACTGGCCGTACGAGGTCCACCTCCACCCGCGCCGCCGCGTTCCCGACCTGAGGGAGCTCGACGAGGCGGCACGCACGGAATTCCCACAGGTCTATCTGGAACTCTTGAGGCGATTCGACCGGATCTTCGGC
The DNA here is from genome assembly GCF_040630635.1 of Streptomyces sp. NPDC005761. Classification (NCBI taxonomy): domain Bacteria; kingdom Bacillati; phylum Actinomycetota; class Actinomycetes; order Kitasatosporales; family Streptomycetaceae; genus Streptomyces; species Streptomyces sp. NPDC005761. Next base: position 355,775 of record NZ_JBEXXX010000001.1, read on the forward strand.
CCCGGCGAGCCGCCGACCCCGTACATCTCCGCCTGGCACCAGGCGCCGTTCGGAGTGGAGGGGCGGGAGGACTTCGGGCTCCATCTGGAGCTTTTCACCATCCGACGTACCTCCGGCAAGCTGAAGTTCCTCGCGGGTTCCGAATCCGGCATGAGCGTGTTCATCAACGACGTGCCGCCGGAGACCGCGGCCCAGCGACTGCGAGAGGTAGCGAGCGAGTGAGCAAGTCCCCGAAGAAGTACCTGGTGACCGGCGGCGCGGGATACGTGGGCAGCGTGGTCGCCCAGCACCTGCTGGAGGCGGGCCACACGGTCACCGTCCTCGACGACCTCTCCACCGGCTTCCGCGAGGGCGTCCCGGCCGGCGCCGAGTTCATCGAGGGCCGTATCCAGGACGCCGCCAAGTGGCTGGACCCCTCCTACGACGGGGTGCTGCACTTCGCCGCGTACTCCCAGGTCGGCGAGTCCGTCACCGACCCGGAGAAGTACTGGGTCAACAACGTCGGCGGCTCCACCGCCCTGCTCGCCGCGATGCGTGACGCCGGGGTGCGCACCCTGGTCTTCTCCTCCACCGCCGCCACCTACGGCGAACCGGTCTCCAGCCCCATCACCGAGGCCGACCCCACCGCCCCGACCAGCCCGTACGGCGCCACCAAGCTCGCCGTCGACCACATGATCACCGGGGAGGCCGCCGCCCACGGCCTGGCCGCCGTCTCGCTGCGCTACTTCAACGTGGCCGGGGCGTACGGCAGCTGCGGCGAACGGCACAGCCCCGAGTCCCACCTCATCCCGCTGGTCCTCCAGGTCGCGCTCGGGCAGCGCGAGTCGATCTCCGTCTACGGCGACGACTACCCCACCCCCGACGGCACCTGCGTCCGCGACTACATCCACGTCGCCGACCTCGCCGAGGCCCATCTGCTGGCCCTCGACGCCGCCACCGCGGGCGAGCACCTGATCTGCAACCTCGGCAACGGCAACGGCTTCTCGGTCCGCGAGGTCATCGAGACGGTCCGGCAGGTCACCGGCCACCCGGTCCCCGAAACCGCGGCCCCGCGCCGCGGCGGCGACCCTGCCGTCCTCGTCGCCTCCGCCGCCACCGCCAGGGAGCGCCTCGGCTGGCAGCCGTCCCGCGCCGACCTGGCCGGGATCGTCACCGACGCCTGGACGTTCGCCCGCCGAGAGGAGCCCACCGCACCATGACCGACAACGCTGAGCTGATCACCTCCTTCACCGAGCTCTACGGGACCGTGCCCGAGGGGGTCTGGGCCGCCCCCGGCCGGGTGAACCTGATCGGCGAGTACACCGACTTCAACGACGGCTTCGTGATGCCGCTCGCGCTGCCGCACACCGCACGGGCCGCCGTCGCCCGCCGCACCGACGGCGAGCTTCGGCTCCACTCCACCGATGTGCCCGGCGGTGTCGTCCAGCTCCGCGTCGACGAGCTGGTCCCGCACTCCGGCCACGGATGGGCCGCCTACCCGGCCGGGGTCGTCTGGGCGCTGCGCGAGGCCGGCCACGCGATCACCGGTGCCGACATCCAGCTGTCCTCCACCGTCCCCACCGGCGCCGGGCTCTCCTCGTCCGCGGCCCTCGAAGTGGTCACCGCACTGGCCCTGAACGACCTCTTCGGACTCGGGCTCGCCGCCGCCGAACTCGCGGTACTCGCCCAGCGCGCCGAGAACGCGTTCGTCGGCGTCCCCTGCGGCGTCATGGACCAGATGGCCTCGGCCTGCTGCACCGACGGCCACGCCCTGCACCTGGACACCAGCGACCTCACCCAGCGCCAGGTCCCCTTCGACCTGGCAGCGCACGGCCTCCGGCTCCTGGTCGTCGACACCCGCGTCAAGCACGCGCTCGGCGACGGCGCGTACGCCGAGCGGCGCGCCGGCTGCGAGGAGGGCGCCCGTCTGCTCGGCATGCGCACCCTGCGCGAGCTCGCGTACGGGGAACTGGGCACCGCGCTCGACACGCTGGCGGCCGCCGGCGCGGACGAGTCCGTCGTGCGCTACGTACGCCACGTGGTCGGCGACAACCAGCGCGTCGAGCAGGTCATCGCGCTGCTCGACTCCGGCGAGGTCCGTGCGGCCGGACCGGTTCTCACCGCCGGGCATGTCTCGCTCCGGGACGATCTGCGGGTCTCCTGCGTGGAGCTGGACCTGGTCGTCGAGACGGCGAACGCCGCCGGCGCGCTCGGCGCACGGATGACCGGTGGCGGTTTCGGCGGCTCCGCGATCGTGCTCGTGGAGGAGTCGCAGGCGGACACCGTCACCAAGTCCGTGCTGGAGGCGTTCGCCGCGGCAGGCTACGCGGCCCCGGGCGTCTTCCCCGCGGTGCCGTCCGCCGGGGCCCGCCGGCTCGTCTGAGCCGGCCGGGAGCCGTTCAGCCGAGCTCCTTGACGAGTGTGAACTCGGTGATGCCGGGCGGGTAGTTCTCGATCCGCCCGCTCACCTCGTAACCCCGCTTCCGGTAGAAGTCCGGGGCCTGGAAGTCCCAGGTCTCCAACCGGGAGCGGGTGCAGGACCGTTCCGTGCGGGCCACCCGTTCCGCCTCGGCGAGCAGCCGCGAGCCGAGGCCACAACCGCGCAGCCGGCTGTCGACCCGGAGCAGGTCCACATGGAGCCAGGTCGCCCAGGTGCGGCCGGTCAGGCCCGCCGCGAGCCGGCCCTCGTCGTCCAGCGCCCACACCTCCAGCGGCACTTCGAGCGCCGCGGGCGTATCCCTCAGGGCGCGTAGCCGCGGTGAGCGCGCCGTGTTGTCCTCACGCAGCCATGTGTGCAGCAGCTGACGTCGTTCTTTGTCCACTTCTGTCTCAAGACGGAACATGAACAACACCCTAGGACCCGACCTCCTGTCAGTTCTGTGAAATTCCTTCCCCTCGGGGCTGCCGCCCGTACCCTGATGCACAGCACCGGTGGGGGCCGGTGCTGATTCAGGGGTACGAGACAGCCGGGTGCGACACCCGGAGGGGGTGGCAGTCGGAACACGGCGGCGGCCGTGGACTGCGGTTCAACTCCCCGCTCCGGGCGTCGCACCCGTGCCGGTCCGTCCCTGCCGGGGGCCGCACGCTTCGCGAGTCCCAGAACGCACAGCATGGGGGTGCCTGTGGCCCGTATCCGGGTTCTCGTCGTCGACGACCACCGCATTTTCGCCGAGTCGCTCGCCGCGGCGCTCGCCGCCGAGCCGGACGTCGACGTGGCCGCGGCGGGCAGCGGCCCGGCCGCGCTGCGCTGCCTGGAACGCGCGGCGTCCGAGGGCCGCGGATACGACGTGATACTGGTCGATGCCGAACTGGGCATCCTGCGCCCGCCCGGCCACCCGGCCGCGGGCCCCCTCCCGGTGCCCGCTCCGGCACCCGGCCACCCGGCCGCGGGCCCGGTCCCGGTGCCCGCTCAGCCTTCCGGGGGGAACGGCCCGGTCGACGGCATCTCCCTGGTCGCGGGCATCCGTTCGCTCCGCTCACCCGTGCGCACGGTGGTGCTCGCCGAGAAGGACGACCCGCGCCGGGCCGCGCTCGCCCTCCAGGCGGGCGCCTGCGGGTGGGTCGCCAAGGACAGCTCGCTGCAACGGCTGCTCGCGGTGATCAGGGGCGTGCTGCGCGACGAGACGCATCTGCCTCCGGCGCTGCTCACGGGCGTGCTGCGGGAGCTGATGGCGGACCGCAAGCACCGCACCGAGAGCGAGATGCTCGTCGAGTCCCTGACCCCGCGCGAGTGCGAGGTGCTGCGGTGCATGGTCGCGGGGCTCGGGCGCAAAGCGGTGGCGGAGCGGCTCTTCCTGTCCCCGCACACGGTGCGTACGCACATGCAGAACGTGCTGGGGAAGCTGGGGGTGCACTCGACGCTGGCGGCCGTCGCGCTGGCCCGGCGGGCGGGTGTAGGCCCGGCCGACCTCCAAGCGCCGGTGCTAGCCGGGGATGTTGTCGAACGGGGCAGTCAACTGGCGTAGCAGCCCCGCCAGTTCGCCCCGCTGCTGACGGGAGAGTTCACCCAGGATGGCGCGCTCCTGGGCCAGCAGGCCGGCCAGCGACTGGTCGGCCTTGTCGCGGCCCTCGGCGGTGAGCCGGACCAGCACGCCGCGGCGGTCGCTGGGATCGGGGAGCCGCTCGACGAGGTTCTTCTTGGTCAGCCGGTCGATGCGGTTGGTCATCGTGCCCGACGTGACCAGGGTCTGCGTGAGGAGCTGGCCGGGCGAGAGCTGGTACGGGGCGCCGGCGCGGCGCAGCGACGTGAGGACGTCGAACTCCCACGGCTCCAGGTGATGCTCGGCGAAGGCGATTCTGCGGGCCCGGTCGAGATGGCGGGCCAGGCGGGAGACGCGGCTGAGGACCTCGAGTGGTTCCACGTCGAGGTCGGGGCGCTCGCGGCGCCATGCAGCGACCAGTCGGTCGACCTCGTCCTCCATGTGGATCAGTGTAGAGGGTCTGTCGACATGAAGTCTCTTGAATTCAAGTGTCTTGACATCAAGATACCTGAGGTCGATCCTGGACATCATGACCGCACCCACCTGGGATCCGCAGCAGTACCTGCGCCACGCGGACCATCGCACCCGCCCCTTCCACGACCTGCTGGCCCGCGTCCCCGGACTGCCGGACACCCCCGCCCCACGCATCGCCGACCTCGGCTGCGGCGCCGGCAACGTCACCGCGCTGCTCGCCGAGCGCTGGCCCCGGGCCCGCGTCACCGGCTACGACAACTCCCCGCAGATGCTGGACCGGGCCCGCGCCCACGCCACCCCCCTGCTGGACTTCGCCGAGGCCGACGCCGCGACCTGGACCCCCGCCCAGCCGCACGACCTGATCGTCTCCAACGCCCTGCTGCAGTGGGTCCCCGGCCACGCCGACCGCTTCCCGGACTGGCTGGACGCGCTCACTCCCGGCGGCACCTTCGCCCTCCAGGTCCCGGGCAACTTCGACCAGCCCTCGCACGCCCTGATGCGCGAACTCGCCGAGTCCCCGCGCTGGCGCACCCGGCTCGGCGGGCGCCTGCGCCATTCGGACGCGGTCCTGAGCCCTGCCGGGTACCTCGACCGGCTCACGGCTCCCGGCGTCACCGCCGACGTCTGGGAGACCACCTACCTCCACCTCCTGCACGGCGAGGACCCCGTCCTCGACTGGGTGAAGGGCACCGGACTGCGCCCGGTCCTCACCGCCCTCGCCGACGACGAGGAGGCCGAGGCCGCCTTCCTCGCGGAGTACCGCGACCTGCTGCGGGCCGCGTACCCGGCGGGCCCCCACGGCACCGTCTTCCCGTTCCGCCGCATCTTCGCCGTCGCCCACCGGGAGAAGTGATGATCGCCGCCGTCGACCACGTCCAGCTGGCGGCCCCCGAGGGCTCGGAGGAGGCGCTGCGCACGTACTACGTGCACGTCCTCGGCATGACGGAGATGCCGAAGCCACCGGTCCTGGCCGCCCGCGGCGGCTGCTGGTTCCAGGCGGGCCCGGTCCAGCTGCACCTGGGCGTCGAGGCGGATTTCCGCCCGGCCCGCAAGGCTCATCCGGGCCTTCGGGTGCGGGACATCGAGGCGTACGCGGCCCGGCTGACGGAGCACGGCGCCGAGGTGCGGTGGGACGGCGACCTGCCAGGTCACCGTCGCTTCTTCAGCCATGACCCGGTGGGCAACCGCCTGGAGTTCCTGGAACCGGACGGGGCCCCGGCACCGGAAGTCCGGTGACGGGGCCCCGTCGGTCACGGTCGCGGCTGCGTGCCGTGGATCAGTTCAGGATGCTGTAGGTGTTCCAGCCGCCGCCGAGCCTGACCGGGACGGTGAACGCGGCGGCGCCGTTCGAGATGTAGCGGTAGAGGCTGCCACCGGAGTCGACGGCCAGGAGGTCGGCCTTGCCGTCCCCGGTGATGTCGCCGGGCGTGACCAGCTTCGAGTACACCTGCCAGCCGTTGCCGACGGGGAACCGATTAAGGAACGGCTTGGACGCGACTCCCGTGCCCCGGTACATGTAGAGCGTGCCGGCGGAGTTGCGGCCCAGCAGGTCGGGGAGGCCGTCACCGGTGAAGTCACCGGCGCCGGTGATCACGTCGTACACGTTCCAGCCGCCGCCGACCTTGACGCGGGCGCCGAAGCCCCTGCCGGTGCCGGTGCCGGGGTGGATGTACAGGTAGCCGCTGGTGTCACGGGTCAGCAGGTCGGCCTTGCCGTCCCCGGTCAGGTCGCCGGGGCCGACCGTGACGTCGTAGCTGTCCCAGCCGGTGCTGATCCGGGGAGCTTCGCCCGGCGTGTAGCTGTAGTTGTAGATCCCGCCGTCGGACACGTCCAGCAGGTCGACCAGGTTGTTCTCGTCGAGCGAGGACGCGTGGAAGGGCTTGGCACCCTTCCACCCGCCGACGTCGCTCGACTGGGACCGCGCGCTCAGCTCGCCGTTGTTCAGCGACCGGTAGGACCAGAGCGTGCCCTTGGAGTCGACCCCGAGGACATCGTTCTTGCCGTAGTCGGGGGTGCCTCCCGCGCCGGCGATGAGCGAGGCCACGTCCATCCCCGTGCCGCCCGCGACGCGCGTCGCGAGTTCGCCGCCCGTGCCGGTGGCGAGATAGACGTACACGTCACCGTTGACCGCGCGGCCGATCAGGTCGCCCCGGCCGTCACCGTCCAGGTCGTCGGCGCCGATGACCTGGTTGTAGATCTTCCAGCCGTGGCCGACCCTGGCGCTGTCCGTGAACGGGGCAGCTGTGGAGCCGGTGCCGCTGTAGAAGTACAGGTCGCCGGAGACGGTCCGCCCGTAGAGGTCGGCGATGCCGTCCCCGGTGACGTCGTTCGCCCCGATGAGCTGGTCGTACATGTGCCAGCCCTTGCCGACCAGGACACGGGCGGCGAACGGCGCGGTGGACGTGTCGCCGGTGGCCGGGTACAGGTACAGCTCGCCCGCGGGCGTGCGGGCCAGCAGATCGGACCGCCCGTCCCCGGTCAGGTCGCCGGGCGAGAGGACCTTGTTGTAGATCTGCCAGCCCTTGCCGGTCCATTCCGCGTTACCGGTGCCCGCCCCCGACATGCCCGAGTGGAACGAGAGCGAGCCGTACGGCGACAGGGTCAGCAGATCGGCGAACCCGTCACCCGTCTGGTCGCCGACCGGGACGATGTCCTTGTGCGCGGTCGTGGCCTGACCGGGGATCTCGAAGCCGAACGACCCCTCCACACTGCTCGGCGTGATGCCGATTCCGCCGTCGTAGGTCCGGTAGACCAGGTCGGAGTAGCCGTCGTCGTCGAAGTCCGCACGCGGCTTCGGGGCGACTGCCGCGGCCGCCTGCCGCTGGGCGGTGTGCCACGGCAGATCCAGGACCGGCCGCAGACCTTCCGAGGCCGTGGACCACTCGGTCGCCGCGCGGTGCGGTGCGGTGTCATCGGCCGAGGCCGGGGCGGCCAGCAGCATGCCGGCCGAGAGAACGAGGGCGGTGCAGGCGGCGATCCGGCCCGCGCGCTTCGGGCGCGCGGGCACGGCACGACGGCCGGTTTCCACAGAAGTCATAGCCCCCCCTGGGGTACGAGGCCGGGAGGCCCCGCCCCGCACCCTGTGCGCGGCGGAGCCTCCCGGTCCGGTCATGGATCAGTACAGGTTGGCGTACGTTCCCCAGCCGCCGCCGACCCTGGCCCGGGCGCCGAACTTGCCGGTGCCGGTGGAGGTGTAGCGGTAGAGGTCGCCCTTGCCGTCGACGCCCACGAGGTCGGCCTTGCCGTCCCCGTTGATGTCGCCGGGCGCGGCCAGCTTCTTGTAGGTGTTCCAGCCGCTGCCGACGGAGACGCGGGACTTGAACGGCTTCGTCGCGACGCCCGTACCCGGGTAGAGGTAGAGCGTGCCGCCGGAGGTGCGGGCCAGCAGGTCGGTGAGGCCGTCGCCGTTGTAGTCACCGGCGCCGACCAGCTTGTTGTACGCGTTCCAGCCGCTGCCCACCTTGATCCGGGAGGCGAACTTGGAACCCGTGCCGTTGCCCCGGTAGAGGTAGAGCGTGCCGCCCGGCGTGCGGGCCAGCAGGTCGCCCTTGCCGTCGCCGCTGAGGTCACCGGGACCGACGAGGCTGTTGTAGACGCCCCAGCCGCTGCCGATGGTGTACGCGCCGTTGTACAGCGTGCCGGCGTACAGCTCCATCAGCTCGGCGCGGCCGTCCTTGTCGAGGGACGACGGGAAGGTGATGTTGGCCCCGCCCCAGCCCTCGCCGACCGCCTGCCGGTCGGCGAACAGGCCGTTGTTCTTCGGGTAGTACCAGAACAGGTTGCCCTTGGTGTCGAGACCGAGCATCTCGTTCTTGCCGAAGTCGGGGTTGCCGCCCGCACCGATGAACAGGGACGCCACGTTCCAGCCGGTGCCGCCGCCCGTACGGGTGAGGAAGCTGCCCGCTCCGGTGGACTCGTAGTAGTACATCGCACCGGCCGTCGTCCGGGCGATGATGTCGCCGAGACCGTCGCCGTTGGCGTCGTCGACGCCGATGATCTGGTTGTAGCCGTTCCAGCCGTTGCCGACCTTCACCCGCCCCGCGAAGGGCTTGGCGGCGGTTCCGGTGCCGGCGTAGAAGTACAGCTCACCGCCGGGCGTACGGGCGAAGAGGTCGGCGATGCCGTCGCCGGTCACGTCGTTCGCGCCGACCAGCTGGTCGTAGCCGCCCCAGCCGTTGCCGACCTTGATCCGGGACTTGAACGGGTTGCTGGTGACCGCGCCGTTGGTGACGTACAGGTACAGCTCGCCCGACGGAGTACGGGCCAGCAGGTCGCCGCGGCCGTCGCCGTTCAGGTCGCCGGGGCCGACCAGCTTGTTGTAGATCTGCCAGCCCTGGCCTGACCAGGTGACGTAACCGGTGCCGGTGTCGCCCCAGCTCTGGAAGAGCGAGAGCGTGCCGGTGGCGGACAGCGCCAGGAACTCGGGACCGCCGCCCCCGTCCAGGTCGCCGGGCGCGACGAGGTCCTTGTACTGCTCCTCGTAGTCGCCGTTGATCGTGTACTCGTGCGAGTCGGCGCCGGTCGACGGCTCGACGTAGACGCTGCCGTCGATCGCCCGGTACATCGTGTCGCTGTAACCGTCGCCGTCCACGTCGAGACGCGGCTTGGCGGGCACGACCGCGGCGGCAGCGCCCTCGACGCCCGCCGCACCCGACTTCCGCGCCGGGTGCTTCGGGAGCGTGAGGGACGGCAGCTCGCCGAGGGCCGGCGCGGACTGCTCGACCGCGGCGCGGTGCGGTGCGGTGTCATCGGCCGAGGCCGGGGCGGCCAGCAGCATGCCGGCCGAGAGAACGAGGGTAGTGCAGGCCGCGATGCGGCGCGCGCGCTTCGAGCGCGCGGGCATGACACGTCGGCCGGGTTCCACAGAAGACAAAGCCCCCCCAGGGGTACGTGGTGGAACCGGGAGAAACGCCTTCACAGGTGCATTGCATGCAGGGTGAAGCATTCCCGGGATGGTCACAGACTCTACAACTGTGACCAGCGGGACTGAAGTGTTTTAGCGCTGGACGATGTCTCGGATCGGACACGCGCCAGGAGCAGGCGGCACCACCGGCGCTCAGCTCCTGCGGTGCCCGATCAGTCGCGGCTTCGACTCCAGGTTCTCCAGACCGTGCCACGCCAGATTCACCAGATGGGCGGCGACCTCCGCCTTCTCCGGCTTGCGCGCGTTCACCCACCACTGGCCCGTCAGCGCCACCATCCCGACCAGCGCCTGCGCATACAGCGGCGCCAGCTTCGCGTCGAAGCCCCGGGCCTTGAACTCCAGCCCCAGGATGTCCTCCACCTGCGTGGCGATATCACTGATCAGAGAGGCGAACGTGCCCGTCGCCTGGGCCACCGGCGAGTCACGGACCAGAATGCGGAAACCGTCCGTGTACGTCTCGATGTAGTCCAGCAGCGCGAACGCCGCCTGCTCCAGCAGCTCCCGCGGATGACCGGCGGTCAGCGCACTGGTCACCATGTCCAGGAGCTGACGCATCTCCCGGTCCACCACCACGGCGTAGAGCCCCTCCTTGCCGCCGAAGTGCTCGTAGACGACCGGCTTGGAGACCCCGGCACGCGCCGCGATCTCCTCCACCGACGTGCCTTCGAAACCCTTGTCGGCGAAGAGGGTGCGACCGATGTCCAGCAGCTGCTCGCGGCGTTCCTTCCCGGTCATCCGCACCCGGCGGGTGCGCCGGGCAGAGGGTGCACGGGTGTTCTCGCTGCTTGTGCTTCCATCGGTCGCCACGTCGTCAATCATGCCGCGTCGGCCTGCACAGGGTGGCGCCGGGACTCGATACGCGCGGAGTCGGGCCAGCGCACATCGGTCGCCCAGCCCAGCTTCTCGAACCAGCGGATCAGCCGGGCACTCGAATCGATCTGACCCCGCATCACACCGTGCCGCGCACTCGTCGGGTCGGCGTGGTGCAGGTTGTGCCAGGACTCACCGCACGACAGGATCGCCAGCCACCACACGTTGCCGGACCTGTCCCGCGACTTGAACGGGCGCTTGCCGACCGCGTGACAGATCGAGTTGATCGACCAGGTCACATGGTGCAGCAGCGCCACCCGGACCAGCGAGCCCCAGAAGAACGCGGTCGCCGCACCCCACCACGACATCGTGACCAGGCCGCCCACCAGCGGCGGAATGGCCAGCGAGACGATCGTGAAGGAGAGGAAGTGACGGGAGATCCCGCGGATCGCCGGGTCCCTGATGAGATCGGGGGCGTACTTCTGCTGAGGCGTCCGCTCCTCGTCGAACATCCAGGAGATGTGCGCCCACCACAGGCCCTTCATCAGGGCCGGCAGCGTCTCGCCGAAACGCCACGGCGAATGCGGGTCGCCCTCCGCGTCCGAGAAACGGTGGTGCTTGCGGTGATCGGCCACCCAGCGGACCACCGGGCCCTCCACCGCCAGCGAACCGGCCACGGCCAGGGCGATACGGAGCGGACGCTTCGCCTTGAACGAGCCGTGCGTGAAGTACCGGTGGAAACCGATCGTGATGCCGTGGCAGCCGATGTAGTACATCGCCACCAGCAGTCCCAGATCGAGCCAGCTCACACCGCGGCCCCAGGCCAGCGGCACCGCCGCGACCAGGGCAACGAACGGCACGACGATGAACAGCAGGAGCGCGATCTGCTCGATCGACCGCTTGTTGTCCCCGCCGAGCGTGGCAGGGGGAAGGACCTGACCGTCAGCCGCCTCGGCGGCCTCGATCACTTCGGGGCTGGACTTCATGGGGAGTCCCCTGTGGGTAGGAATGCAGCGAACAGTCGGGGCTACGCACCCGTAACCTACGGCGTCGTAAGTATGGCAGCGAGAAGGCCCGCCACACGAGAGGAAGACGGAGCGGGCACAGACCGCTGCCGTACGGGGTAGGAGACATCGGGCGCACCCTGCGCGTACCCGCCACGAACAGCGGGCACTCCTCGGGGCGCGAACAGCACCGACAGCACGGACACCTATCCTGGAGAGGTCGGACAGCGCGGTCCGCACCCTGCCACCCGGGGGGTCGCGTCGGCACCGCGCCGACTGCGGGCCCCGGATCCCGTGCTCAACCACTGCAAGGAGCCGCACACTGTGAGCAGTGCCGACCAGACCCCTGCCGCCAGCCCCGAGCTGCGCGCCGACATCCGCCGCCTCGGCGACCTGCTGGGCGAGACCCTCGTACGCCAGGAGGGGCAGGAGCTCCTCGACCTCGTCGAGCGTGTCCGCGCCCTCACCCGCACCGACGGCGAGGCCGCGGCCGAACTCCTCGGCGACACGGACCTGGAGACCGCCGCACAGCTCGTGCGGGCCTTCTCCACCTACTTCCACCTCGCCAACGTCACCGAGCAGGTCCACCGCGCCCACGAGATGCGCGACCGGCGCGCCGCCGAGGGCGGACTCCTGGCCCGGACCGCCGACCGGCTCAAGGACGCGGACCCCGAGCACCTGCGCGAGACCGTCAAGAACCTCAACGTCCGGCCCGTCTTCACCGCGCACCCCACCGAGGCCGCCCGGCGCTCCGTCCTGAACAAGCTCCGCCGCATCGCCGCACTCCTCGAAACCCCCGTCATCGAGGCCGACCGGCGCCGCCAGGACATCCGGCTCGCCGAGAACATCGACCTCATCTGGCAGACCGACGAGCTGCGCGTGGTCCGCCCGGAACCCGCCGACGAGGCCCGCAACGCCATCTACTACCTCGACGAGCTCCACGCCAACGCCGTGGGCGACGTCCTGGAGGACCTGGCCGCCGAACTGGAGCGCGTCGGCGTCGAGCTGCCCGCCGGCACCCGCCCCCTGACCTTCGGCACCTGGATCGGCGGCGACCGCGACGGCAACCCCAACGTGACGCCCGCCGTCACCTGGGACGTGCTGATCCTCCAGCACGAGCACGGCATCACCGACGCCCTCGAACTCGTCGACCAGCTGCGCGGCCTGCTCTCCAACTCCATCCGCTACACCGGAGCCACCGACGAGCTCCTCACCTCCCTCCAGGCCGACCTGGAGGCGCTCCCCGAGATCAGCCCCCGCTACAAGCGGCTGAACGCCGAGGAGCCCTACCGGCTCAAGGCCACCTGCATCCGGCAGAAGCTCGTCAACACCCGCGAGCGCCTCGCCTCCGGCACCCCGCACCGCCCCGGCTGCGACTACCTCGGCACCGCCGAGCTCATCGCCGACCTGGCGCTCATCCAGACCTCGCTGCGCAAGCACAAGGCCGGCATCGTCGCCGACGGCCGGATGGACCGCACCATCCGCACGCTCAACGCCTTCGGCCTCCAGCTCGCCACCATGGACGTCCGCGAACACGCCGACGCCCACCACCACGCGCTCGGCCAGCTCTTCGACCGCCTCGGCGAGGAGTCCTGGCGCTACGCCGACATGCCGCGCGACTACCGGCAGAAGCTCCTCGCCAAGGAGCTCCGCTCCCGCCGGCCGCTCGCCCCGACCCCGGCCCCGCTCGACGCCGCGGGCGAGAAGACTCTCGGCGTCTTCCACACCATCAGCCAGGCCTTCGAACGCTTCGGCCCCGAGGTCATCGAGTCCTACATCATCTCGATGTGCCAGGGCGCCGACGACGTCTTCGCCGCAGCCGTCCTCGCCCGCGAGGCAGGCCTCCTCGACCTGCACGGCGGCTGGGCCAAGATCGGCATCGTCCCGCTCCTGGAGACCACGGACGAGCTCAAGGCCGCCGACGTCATCCTCGACGAGATGCTCGCCGACCCCTCGTACCGCCGCCTCGTCTCGCTCCGCGGCGACGTCCAGGAGGTCATGCTCGGCTACTCCGACTCCTCCAAGTTCGGCGGCATCACCACCTCCCAGTGGGAGATCCACCGCGCCCAGCGCCGCCTGCGCGACGTCGCCCACCGCTACGGCGTACGGCTGCGCCTCTTCCACGGCCGCGGCGGCACCGTCGGCCGCGGCGGCGGTCCCTCGCACGACGCGATCCTCGCGCAGCCCTGGGGCACGCTGGAGGGCGAGATCAAGGTGACCGAGCAGGGCGAGGTCATCTCGGACAAGTACCTCATCCCCGCGCTCGCCCGGGAGAACCTGGAGCTGACCGTCGCGGCCACCCTCCAGGCCTCGGCGCTGCACACGGCGCCCCGCCAGTCCGACGAGGCCCTGGCCCGCTGGGACGCGGCCATGGACACCGTCTCCGACGCCGCCCACGCCGCCTACCGCAAGCTCGTCGAGGACCCGGACCTGCCCGCGTACTTCCTCGCCTCCACCCCCGTCGACCAGCTCGCCGACCTGCACCTGGGCTCCCGGCCCTCCCGCCGCCCCGGCTCGGGCGTCTCGCTCGACGGACTTCGGGCCATCCCGTGGGTCTTCGGCTGGACCCAGTCACGCCAGATCGTGCCCGGCTGGTTCGGCGTCGGCTCCGGACTCAAGGCCCTGCGCGAGGCAGGTCTCGACACGGTGCTGGAAGAGATGCACGAGCAGTGGCACTTCTTCCGCAATTTCCTCTCCAACGTCGAGATGACCCTCGCCAAGACCGACCTGCGCATCGCCCGTCACTACGTCGACACGCTCGTCCCCGACGAGCTGAAGCACGTCTTCGACGCCATCGAGGCCGAGCACGCGCTCACCGTGCAGGAGGTCCTCAGGGTCACCGGCGGCACCGAACTGCTCGGCACCAGCCCGGTGCTCCAGCAGACCTTCGCCATCCGCGACGCCTACCTGGATCCGATCTCCTACCTCCAGGTGTCCCTGCTGGCCCGCCAGCGCCGGGCGGCCGAACGCGGCGAGGAAGCCGATCCGCTGCTCGCCCGCGCCCTGCTGCTCACCGTCAACGGTGTCGCGGCCGGACTGCGCAACACCGGCTGATCACCATCGGCTGAGCCACCACGGCTGCTTACGCGGTCGCGGGCGGGGTCCCGTTCACAGGGCGATGAACGTCGCCACGAGCAGGGCCCCGCCCGCGATCCCGGCACCCCACCCGACCCGGGGCAGCCGCAGCCCGCCGCCGATCACCAGCCCGGCCAGGACCAGCGCCCCGCCCAGCGGCATCCACGCATGCAGAAAACCCGGGGTCCCGGTGCGTACGACCTCGAAGGTGTCCGGCTTCACGACGACGGGGAAGCGGTCACCCTTCTTCGCCGCGACGGACTTCTCCACCGAGACCCGGGAACGCGCCGACCCGTCGTCGGACGGCGTGTAGGGACCCGTGCAGACCTCGCTGCCGCATCCCGTGATCGTCATCGTCCCGTGCTCACGGCCCTTCGCCAGCACGATGTGATGCGCCGACTCCCACGAGGACAGCACACCTGCGACGAGCAACAACAGGACGACACAGCCGAGCGCTGCGCTGCGGCCGTACTGAACGGCACGTTGGGAGGAGCTGCGCTTCATGGGGGCCGATCCTTGGCCAGGCCCCTGCGGTCGGTCAAGCCGTGGCTGAAAACGGCCCGGTTACCGGTGGGTATGTCGGGATTGGTGCGCGCCGGCTCAGGAGTTGTACGCGCTCTGCGCGCGCTCCAGCCCCTCCGCCAGCAGGCACTCCACCGAGTCCGCCGCCCGGTCCACCAGGAACGCGAGCTCCTTGCGTTCCGTGGACGAGAAATCCTTGAGCACGAAGTCCGCGACCTGCATCCGGCCCGGCGGACGGCCGATACCGAACCGGACCCGGTGATAGCCGGGACCCATCGACTTCGTCATCGACTTCAGCCCGTTGTGCCCGTTGTCCCCGCCGCCCAGCTTCAGCCGCAGCATCCCGTAGTCGATGTCCAGCTCGTCGTGCACCGCCACGACATGATCCAGCGGCACCTTGTAGAAGTCGCGCAGTGCCGTGACAGGGCCACCCGAGAGATTCATGTACGACATCGGCTTCGCCACGACAACGCGGCGGCTCGACGGCCCGGGCGGACCGATCCGCCCCTCCAGCACCTGCGCCTGGGCCTTGGGGGCCCGCTTGAACTTCCCGCCGATCCGCTCCGCGAGCAGGTCGGCGACCATGAAACCGACGTTGTGCCGGTTCGCCGCGTACTCGGGGCCGGGATTGCCCAGGCCCACGATCAGCCAGGGGTCGGTGGCGTCGGACATCGCGCTGGGTCTCCTCGCGTACGAGCGGTCGGCAGGCAGGGCACAGGGAAACGGGGCGGCGGATCCCCCGGAAGGAGACCGCCACCCCGTCAGTCAAGCAGGTGGGGCATGGATCAGGCCTCGGCGGGAGCCTCCTCCGCGGGGGCCTCCTCGACCTGAGCGGTGACGACCTGGAGCACGACGGCGTCCTCGTCGCCGGCCAGCACGGAGCCCTTGGGCAGCGGGACGTCCTTGGCGAGGATCGAGTCGCCGGCGTCCAGGCCCGCGATGGAGACCGTGACGGACTCGGGGATGTGCGTGGCCTCGGCCTCGACGAGCAGGGTGTTCTGCACGTACTCGAGCAGGTTGCCGCCCGGGGCCAGCTCGCCCTCGACGTGCACCGCGATCTCGACCTCGACCTTTTCGCCGCGCTTCACGGTCAGCAGGTCGACGTGCTCGATGTTGCCCTTGAGGGCGTTGCGCTGCACGGCCTTCGGGATGACCAGGGCGTCCTTGCCGTCGATCTCGAGACCGATGAGGACGTTGGCGGTACGGAGCGCGAGCTGCAGCTCGTGGGCCGGCAGCGTGATGTGGACCGCTTCGGCGCCGTGACCGTAGACGACTGCGGGGACCAGGTTGGCGCGACGGGTACGGCGGGCGGCGCCCTTGCCGAACTCGGAACGGACCTCGGCGGCGAGCTTGATCTCGGCCATGACTGCACTCCTCGTAAGGTGACAAAACTGCGGATGGTCACCCGGCCCACGACAGGCCTGCTACGAAGAGCGCGTCGATAACGGACCGCCGTACCTATGAGTACGGCCTCCCTCGCCGAGCAACTCGCTGAGTCTACCCGGCGGGGAGGCCGCACCCAAAGTGGATCTTCTACGACGCCTGCGCGCCTACTGCTCCTCGAAGAGGCTCGTGACCGAACCGTCCTCGAAGACCTCACGCACCGCGCGCGCGATCGTCGGCGCGATGGACAGCACCGTGATCTTGTCCAGCTCCAGCTCGCCCGGGGTCGGCAGGCTGTCCGTGAAGACGAACTCGCTGACCTTCGAGTTCTTCAGCCGGTCGGCGGCCGGACCCGAGAGCACACCGTGCGTCGCCGTCACTATGACGTCCTCGGCACCGTGCGCGAACAGGGCGTCGGCAGCGGCGCAGATCGTGCCACCGGTGTCGATCATGTCGTCGACCAGGACACAGACCCGGCCCTTCACGTTGCCCACGACCTCGTGGACGCTGACCTGGTTCGGCACGTCCTTGTCGCGACGCTTGTGCACGATCGCCAGCGGGGCGTCCAGGCGGTCGCACCAGCGGTCGGCGACCCGGACACGGCCGGCGTCCGGCGAGACGATCGTCAGCTTCGAGCGGTCGACCTTCGCACCGACGTAGTCGGCGAGGATCGGCAGCGCGAACAGGTGGTCGACCGGGCCGTCGAAGAACCCCTGGATCTGGTCGGTGTGCAGATCGACGGTGAGGATGCGGTCCGCACCCGCCGTCTTCATCAGGTCCGCGATCAGACGGGCCGAGATCGGCTCACGCCCACGGTGCTTCTTGTCCTGGCGGGCGTAGCCGTAGAACGGCACGATCACCGTGATGGAACGGGCCGACGCGCGCTTCAGCGCGTCCAGCATGATCAGCTGCTCCATGATCCACTTGTTGATCGGAGCCGTGTGGCTCTGGATCAGGAAGCAGTCGGCGCCGCGGGCGGACTCCTGGAAGCGGACGTAGATCTCACCGTTGGCGAAATCGAAGGCCTTCGTCGGCACGAGGCCCACACCCAGCTGGTGCGCAACCTCCTCGGCCAGCTCGGGGTGGGCGCGGCCGGAGAAGAACATCAGTTTCTTCTCGCCGGTCGTCTTGATCCCGGTCACAGCACAGTCTCCTCAGACGTGTTCCTGGCGCTGCACGCAGATGTCCCGATGTGCAACGAGCCAGCCGAAATGGGGTGAGCATCTATCACGGTACGCCGTGCGCGACGCACCTGTTTCCGGTCAGCTTTCGCTGTCGGTGTCCTCCGTCGCGGCCTGGGCCGCCTGTGCGGCCGCGCTGCCCGGACGCTTGCGGGCCACCCAACCCTCGATATTCCTTTGCTGGCCGCGGGCCACGGCCAGCGAACCTGCGGGCACGTCCTTCGTGATGACCGAGCCGGCCGCGGTGTAGACGCCGTCCCCGACCGTGACAGGCGCCACAAACATATTGTCCGAACCGGTCCGGCAGTGCGAGCCGATCGTCGTGTGGTGCTTGTTCACGCCGTCGTAGTTCACGAAGACGCTCGCCGCACCGATGTTGGTGTGGTCACCGATGGTCGCGTCACCCACGTACGACAGGTGCGGGACCTTCGTCCCCTCGCCGATCGTGGCGTTCTTCATCTCCACGTACGTACCGGCCTTGGCCTTCGCGCCCAGCTTCGTGCCGGGCCGCAGGTAGGCGAACGGGCCGACCGTCGCACCGGCGCCGACCTCGGCCCCGTCCGAGACCGTGTTGTCCACCCGCGCACCCGCCCCGACGACGGTGTCCTTCAGCCGCGAGTTCGGACCGACCTCGGCGTCCTCCGCGAGGTGCGTCGTCCCCAGCAGCTGGGTTCCCGGGTGCACGAGAGCGTCCCGCTCGTACGTCACCGTGGCGTCGATCAGCGTCGACGCCGGGTCGACCACGGTCACCCCGGCCGTCATCGCACGCTCCAGCAGCCGCTGGTTCAGCAGTCGGCGTGCCTCCGCGAGCTGCACCCGGTTGTTGATCCCGAGGATCTCCCGGTGGTCGCCCGCGACCGAGGCGCCGACCCGGTGCCCGGCCTCACGCAGGATGGACAGCACGTCGGTGAGGTACTCCTCGCCCTGGCTGTTGTCCGTGCGGACCTTGCCGAGCGCGTCCGTGAGCAGCTGCCCGTCGAACGCGAACACCCCGGAGTTGATCTCCCGGATCGCGCGCTGCGCGTCCGTGGCGTCCTTGTGCTCGACGATCTCGGTGACCGCGCCGGTCGCCGCGTCGCGCACGATCCGGCCGTAGCCGGTGGAGTCGGGGACCTCGGCGCTGAGCACGGTGACGGCGTTGGCGTCGGCGGTGTGGGTGGCGGCGAGCGCGGCGAGCGTCTCACCGGACAGCAGCGGGGTGTCGCCGCAGACGACGATCACGGTGCCGTCGACGGTCCCGCCCAGCTCGTCGAGCCCGACGCGCACCGCGTTCCCGGTGCCCTTCTGCTCGGCCTGGTAGGCGGTGCGCACCTGGGCGTCCGCGGCGGTGAGGTGGGCGGTGACCTGCTCGCTCGCGTGGCCGACGACCACGACGAGGTGCTGCGGGTCCAGCTCGCGGGAGGCGGCGACGACATGACCGACGAGCGAACGCCCGGAGATCTCGTGCAGGACCTTGGGGGTCTTCGACTTCATGCGGGTGCCCTCACCCGCTGCGAGGACGACGACGGCTGCCGGGCGTACGGAGCTCACGGATAGGCCCTTCGGCTTCGGGTGATGGACATCCGCAGGATACCGGGGGGCCCTCCGGCCGGTACGGGGGCGGGCGTGACTGCGGGCCCCGACCGGTTGGGTCGGGGCCCGCGATGCCGCTCCCCCACCAGGACTCGAACCCGGACAAATAGCACCAAAAGCTACTGTGCTGCCAATTACACCATGGGGGAATAACTCCGAACTGACCGGACATTGCGTCAGGACATCGGATCGGCACGCAACACTATGCCGTACGGCCGGCCCTCGACGCGACGGTATAGGTCCGCGCTTTTTGTTCACGCAAAGTGCTGCTCACTCGATTCCGTTCGGCGGCGGACGTGCTGCGCAGGTCACCCGAAAATGAGGTGCGGCCGCCCGTACGCTGGATGCCATGACCGCAACGGGGGCAGACCGGGAAGCGGCGGGACCGACCACCCGCGGCTACTGGTGGTGGGAACGGCGACGGAGTGTCGCACTGGATGTGGGACTGGCGCTGGCTTCGGCGCTGGAGTGTGCGTTGGAAGGAGTGGTGTTCGCGGGGGACACCGGGTTGCCGGTGCCGCTGGGGGTGTTGTTCGGGCTGTTCGCCGGTGCCGTGCTCCTGGTGCGCCGGAAGTGGCCGATCGCCGTGGTGCTCGTCTCGATCGCGACGATGCCGGCCGAGATGGGCTTCCTGATGGGCCTGGTCGGCCTGTACACGCTGGCCGCGTCCGATGTGCCCCGCCGGATCACCGCGGTGCTGATGAGCATGCAGCTGGTGGGGACGTTCATCGTCACCTATGTACGGCTGCGGCAGGGCGTCGACGCCGACGCGGACTTCGGCCCCGGTGACTGGTACGTGCCGATGCTCTCCCTTTTCATGGCGGTGGGCCTGACCGCACCACCGGTGCTGTTCGGCCTCTACATAGGAGCGCGGCGCCGGCTGATGGAGAGCCTGCGGGAGCGGGCGGATTCGCTGGAGCGGGAGCTGTCGCTGCTCGCGGACCGGGCGGAGGAGCGGGCGGAGTGGGCGCGCACGGAGGAACGGAACCGGATCGCCCGCGAGATGCATGACGTGGTGGCGCACCGGGTGAGCCTGATGGTGGTCCACGCGGCGGCCCTGCAGGCGGTGGCGCCGAAGGACCCGGCGAAGGCGGTGCGGAACGCGGCGCTGGTCGGGGACATGGGCCGGCAGGCGTTGACCGAGCTGCGCCAGATGCTCGGTGTGCTGCGTACGGGCGAGCCGATGGTGACGCGGGTGACGCAGGTGCCGCTGGCCTCGGTCGGCCGGTCGGAGCCTGCGGCGGTGGAGGACGGGCCCCGGCTGGACGAGGTCGAGACCTTGGTGGGGGAGTCGCGTGCGGCGGGGATGACGGTGGACCTCTCGGTCGAGGGGGAGGTGCGTGCGTACGCGCCCGAGGTCGAGCAGACGGCGTACCGGGTGGTGCAGGAGGCCCTGACGAACGTGCACAAGCACGCGGCGGGCGCGAAGACCTGGGTGCGGCTCGCGCACCGGGGTGCCGAGGTCGCGATGCAGGTGGAGAACGGCCCCTCGGACGCGGCCACGGCCGACGCGGGGCTGCCGAGCGGGGGCAACGGTCTGGTCGGCATGCGCGAGCGGGTGCTGGGGCTGGGGGGCGTCTTCGTGTCCGGACCGACGGATGCGGGCGGTTTCCGGGTCTCGGCGGTACTGCCGGACGGGAGCGCGGCGTAGCGGCGGCCCTGTCCGCAGGGGCTGCCCGGTGACCTCCGGCCGACGGACGGGGCGACCCGGCCGCGTGTCAGCCCGAGACCAGGCGTTCGGGCTGGATGCCGGTGACGAGTGTGGCGAGGGCGCCCTCGATGTCGGGTCCCAGGTACCAGTCGCCG
Source organism: Streptomyces sp. NPDC005761 (assembly GCF_040630635.1). Classification (NCBI taxonomy): domain Bacteria; kingdom Bacillati; phylum Actinomycetota; class Actinomycetes; order Kitasatosporales; family Streptomycetaceae; genus Streptomyces; species Streptomyces sp. NPDC005761. The sequence goes on from NZ_JBEXXX010000001.1 coordinate 376,485, forward strand.
GTGTGGTCGATGCTGTAGACCCGCCCCTGCGAGTCGATCGCGAGGACGGCCTGCGCGTCCCCTTCCTCGCCCAGGGGTGCGACCTCGGTCTCCAGGGCGCGTCCGAGGTCACCCAGGGTCCGTGCCAGGTGGAGTCCGCTCAACGGGTCGATCCGTACGGACGGGGGCGCGATCTGGCGCCCCGGTGCGGTCGCGGTGATGTGCAGTCCGCCGAACTCGGCCCAGGCCTCCACCGCCGCCGGGAAGACGGCGTGCTGGTGTCCGGCGGGTGAGGCGTGCGAGCGCAGGGCGTCGGCCCACTCCTCGGCCTGGCGGATGTCCCAGCGGCCGGGCTGCCAGCCGGCGGCGCGCAGGGCCGCGTCGACGGCGACGGGGAAGCGGGTGGTGCTGTGGCGGTCGTGGTTCGCCGGGCCTGTTTGCGCGGGGAGGTCGGGTCGGTCCTGCATGGGCGCGGTCAGCCCTTCTCGGCGGCCGTCGCCGCTCCGGTCGTGGTGAGGTCGACGGGACGCACGCCGAAGTGGGCGAGCATGACGGAGCAGGAGCGGCAGGGTGCCGCGTAACTGCCGTGGAGGGGGTCGCCGTCCTCGCGGATGCGGCGGGCGGTGAGGCGGGCGTGCTTGAGCGCGCGCCGGGCCTCGCCGTTCGTGAGCGGCTTGCGCTGGGCCCGCTTGGAGCGGCCGGTCTCGGCGGCGGTGAGGTGCCGGGAGAGCAGTATGGCTTCGGGGCAGCGGCCGGTGAAGCGCTCGCGCTGTCCGCTGGGGAGGGTGTCGAGGAAGTCCTGGACGAGGTGGTGGAGCACGGGGGGCTGGTCGCCCTTGCCCGCGGTGCAGGTGAGCGTTTCGCCGCGTACGGACAGTGCCGCGGCCACCGCCGGCAGGATGCCGTCGCGGCGGTGGGTCAGACGGGGGGCGTGGCCGGTCTCGTTGCTGCTCCAGCTGAGTCGGGGGTCTCCGGTCGTGACGGTCTGTGCAGAGTGTGCGGTGTGCATGGTGCTGTGTCCCTCCCGTGCCCGCAGCGGCTGCTGCCGAATGTGCACGCCCCCGTGTATGCGGGTGACAGCCTGCCAAATGTGTCGGGTCCTGTGAAAGCGGGGGCTGCGAAACGTGTCTGCGTGTCGCGTTTCAGTGGCCTGATCGTCGCTCGTCCGTCACGCTGTTGTGACGGTTGGTGACGGAATTGGTCGTGGGGCGGAGGGGCGGGGCCTGTCACGGGCTCACCGCATAGGCTGTGCCTGGACCGCCCCCATGGGCAGGTCGGTCCTCATCAGCCAGACGCAGCAGGGGGCAACCGCCATGACGACAGGTCGGCTCGGGCAGCAAGCCGCGCCACCGAACGCGGCCTACGCCGGGCAGCTCGTGCACTTCCCGGACCCGGTCCGGGCGTCCCGCCACCCCAGAGGTGTGCGCATGGACGGGAACGGCTGTCCGGACTTCGCGCCCTATGCGCGCGCCGCCGCCGAGATCGCCGAGCCTCCGCAGGGGTTCGGCGTGGACGAGCTGCGGCTCACGGACTACGTGTCGGCGAACGCGGCGCTGGCGGCGAGCGGCCATGAGCTGTGGGACACGATTCCCGCGGTGGCCACTCCGCACGGCTGGACCTGGCATCACGTGCCGGGTGGCCGGCGGATGGAGCTGGTCCCGGTCGAGGTGAAGGCGTTGCTCCGGCATCACGGTGGTCTGGCGACGACCGCGGTGGACCAGAACAAGCGGGGCACGCGCCCGCTGCAGGAGACCCGGCCCGCGCACTTCAGGTTGCCGAAGGGCGCTGTGGCGGTGAGCGAGCAGCAGATCCAGGGCGTCGAGGAGGACCTCGGGTACCGGCTGCCGGGTGCGTACCGCTCGTTCCTGAAGGCGGCGGGGGGTTCGGCTCCGGTCGGCGCGGCGCTCGACGCGGAGCTCGGTCTCCTGGTCGACCAGCCGTTCTTCACGGTGCGTGAGGAAGCCGGCGTGAACGACCTGGTGTACGTGAACAAGTGCCTGCGGGACCATCTGACCAAGGACTACCTGGGGGTCGGTTTCGTCCAGGGCGGCATTCTCGCGGTCAAGGTCCGCGGGGACGGCATCGGTTCGGTCTGGTTCTGCGCGTACGACGATGCGCGGGACCAGGACGGCTGGAGCGTCCAGGAGCGGGTGGACCGGCTGCTGCTGCCGTGCGGCGCCGACTTCGACGCGTTTCTCCAGCGTCTCGCGGGCAATCCGCCGGAGCTGGAGACCGTGGCGAACCTGATGGTGGACGGCGGCTTCGCGCGTGCTGTCCCGGTGGAGGGGTGAGCGCGATGGTGACCTTTGCGCAGGCGCAGGAGCGTGCGGACGAGTGGGTCAACGGCGACGTTCCGGCGTATCAGCACCGGGAGGTGCGGGTGCGTGAGTTCGAGCTGGGCTTCGTGGTGTGGGCCGAGGACCGTGCGGAGGGCCCGGTGTCGGACGGCGGGCGGCAGCGGCTGGTGATCGCCCGGGACAGCGGCGAGGCGACGCTGTGGCCGGGCCTGCCGGTGGGTGAGGTGATCCGGCGGTACGAGGAGGAGTACGGATCCGTGGACGGCGCGCCCCCGGCGCCCGAGCCTCCGCAGCGCATCGATCTGAATCAGACGTCGTTCCTGCTGAGTCCGCCGGAGTGGCTCCAGGAAGCGGCGGACAAGCTGGGTATCCCGGACCGGCGCGCAGAAGCGGCGGGGCAGACACCCCCGCCCGCCCCCGCAGCTCCTTCTCCTTCTTCTCCGCCGGCGCAGGGTGGGCCGCTTCCGTACGAGCCGCCGGCTTCTCCGGGGGTTCCGGCGTCCGCGCCGCAGCCGCCCGTCGGGGCAACTCCGTGGGCGGGTACGGATACCAACGCGGGGTCCGACGAGGGTGAGGTGGCGCTGCCGGCCACCGTGTTCGCGCCGCCGCTCTCGGGTGCGGACGACGAGGGCGCGCCGCCCCGGGTGGTGTCGGCCGACGCCCCGACCGCGTTGATGTCGGGCGGCAGTCAGCTGCCGGCGACGGCGATCGTGCCGGGCCTGCCCCCGCAGGGCCCCGCGGCCGCGGCCGCGCCCGCGTACGGCGGTCCCGGTGCTCCGCCGGCTCCCGTGCCGGGCAGTCCCGCGCCTCTCCCGGGCAGTCCTGCGCCGAGCCGTCCGGCCGGTCCGGGACGCGGTTCCGGCGACATCTCGGACGAGGCGACCAGCAAGGCGGTCGTGCCGCCGCGCGGGGCGCGTGGGGGTGGGTCGACGACTCCGCCGCCGCCCGGTGCCCCCGGTACTCCGGGAGCCCGGCCGGGTGCGCCTCTGCCGCCGCCCTCGGGGCCGGGTACGCCAGGTGCTCCGGCGGGTGGGTACGTGCCGACGCAGCTCGTGTCGCAGCTGGGCCCGTCGGGTGCGCCGCAGCCGCCCGCGCCGCCCGGTTCCACGCCGCCGCCGGGTGGGGGCAATGTCCACCATGCGGCGACGATGTTCGCTGATCCGGGTCCGGCCGGGCCGTCGGCTCCGCGTCCGCCGGGTCCGCCCGGTGCGCCGCAGCCGCCCGCGCCTCCCGGTGCCCCGGGTGCGCCGCAGCCGCCCGCGCCGCCCGGTTCCACGCCGCCGCCCGGTGCGGGCAGTGTCCACCATGCGGCGACGATGCTCGCGGGCCCGGGTCCGGTCGGGCCGTCGGCTCCGCGTCCGCCCGGTCCGCCGGGTCCGCCCGGTGTGCCGATGGGCCAGGGCGGGCCGCTGGGCGGGGCCCCCGGTCCCGTACCGCCGCCGGGTCACACCCCGCCGCCCGCCTACGGCTATCCGCAGGCGCCGACGGGGCAGCCGACCGTCGGCCCCGGCTATCAGGCCGTGCTGCGGTATCGCGGGCCGGACGGCAGCGAGCAGCAGCTGATCCGTCGTTCGGCGCCGGGCACCCCGCACCCCGAGTGGCAGATGCTGCACGAGCTGCGGGCGATGAACGTGCCGCCGCAGCAGGTCATCGAGCTCCATACGGAGCTCGAGTCGTGCGAGCTGCCGGGTGGTTACTGCGCCCGGATGATCCGTGAGACGTGGCCGCAGGTGCGGATCACGAGCGTCGCCCCGTACGGCACGGATCACGCGAGCCGGCAGCAGGGCATGCAGCATCTGCTCACGCATCAGGGGGAGCTGCACCAGGTCGCGGACGGCCCGGCCCGTCCGGCGCCGGTGCGGGCTCCGCTGCCGCAGGTGCCGCCGGCGATGCAGGTGCCGCCGGAGGCGATCGCGGAGGAGATGCTGCAGACGTTCGGCCCTCAGGGGGTGCTGCGCTTCGATCAGCGCGCGGTGTCCCGGCAGGGGGTGCCGGAGATCGTGGCACGGACGTTGGTGTGGGCGGGGCTGCCCGCCGACTTCGGTCCGTTCTTCTGGGCGCAGCCTGGTCAGCCGGTGGTGCCGACGCTGGCGGAGCTGGCGGCTCAGCGCCAGGTCCAGGCGGCTCCTGACGCGGGGTCGTACCTGGTGATGGGTTCTGACTTCGGCCGGGCGATCTGTGTGCAGTACGGGACGGCGAACATCGTGGCCGTGCCGGTGGAGGCGGGTCCGGGCGGGCAGTCGGTGCCGCCGCAGTTCGTGAACACGGGACTGCCCGAGTTCGCGCGTTCCATGGCGCTGCTGGGCCGGATGTGGCGGCTGCGGTTCGGGTTGAACCCCGAGCAGGCGGGCCGCTGGACGGTCGATTTCCAGGCGCAGCTGGTGGCGGTCGATCCGGCGGCGCTGGCGTCGCCGGAGAGCTGGTGGTCGGTGCTGCTGGAGCAGATGTGGGACGGGCTGATCTGACGACCGGGTCTTCGCGGTGGTAGCGGGGTGTGGCGCCCCTTCCCTTCGGGGGAGGGGCGCCACACCTCTTCTGTGGGTTGTGATGCCTGTCGCTTCCGTCCGGAAACCATCGAAACGATTCCGACTTCTTGACCAATTGCCGCATCCTTGACGTATTGCTCGGTGGTCGGAGAGTCGGAAAGAGGCGTCAAGGATGAGTTCTGCACCGGTGTCCGCGCACGGCTTCGTCGGCGTACGCGGCCGTGGTTACCGCCCGGAGCAGGTGGACCGGACGGTGGCCGCGCTGTCGGCGGAGCGGGACGGGGCGCAGGAGCAGGTGGCGCGGCTGACGGCGCTGGCGGAGCGGCTGGTGGCCGAGTCGGCGCGGCTGGACGAGGTCGTCGCCGCGCTGGCGCCGCAGGACTACGCGTCGTTGGGGGAGCGGGCGCAGCAGATCCTGGCGCTGGCCGAGGGTGAGGCGGAGACTCTCCGGGCCGCCGTCGCGGAGGAGTCGCAGGCGCTGCGGGACGAGGCGGACGCGGCGGCGCGGGCCGTGCGCGAGTCGGCGAGGGCCGATGCGGAGGCGATGCGCGCGGCGGCGACGGGTCATGCGGAGCAGGTGCTGGCCGCCGCCGAGGGTGCGGCCGGTGAGGAGTTGGCCGCGGCCCGGCTTGAGGCGGGTCAGGTACGTGAGGAGGCGGCTGCCGCGATGGCGGCGACCGTGAGCCGTACGGCAAGTGTGCTGGCGCACCAGGAGCAGGAGCACGGTGAGCGCTGGAAGGCCGTCGAGCAGGAGCTGGCGGATGCCGAGGCGGCGCAGTCGGCGGAGCATGTGCGGCTGATGGAGCGGGCCGAGGCAGGTCTGGCCGGGGCGCGGCGCGCGTTGGCCGAGGCCGAGGAGGCCGCGCGGCACGGCCAGGAGGACGCGGAGGCGCAGGGGGCCGAGCTGGTCGCGGGGGCCCGGGTCCGTGAGGAGCGGGTGGTGCGGGAGACGGAGCGGATCCTGCGCGAGCACGAGGAGGGGCGCGAGGACGTGCAGGCGCACATGGCGCATGTGCGCAACTCGCTGGCGGCGCTGACCGGGCGGGTGGCTCCGGCGGAGGACTGAGGCCGGGGTCGCGCGCCCGCTCGCGCACGGCGGGTTCAGGGGCGTGGCCAGGGGCGCTTGGAGAGCTGTTCGATGCTGCTGTTGAAGCGTTTGAGGTAGCCGGCGAAGGCGGCGATGTCGTCGTCCGGCCAGTCGTGCATGACGTAGCCCAGGGACTGGACGACCCGTTCGCGTTCCGCGTCCAGGAGCTTTGCGCCCTCCTCGGTGATGCGGAACTTGCGGGCCATGCCGCCGTCGGGGTCGGCGATGCGTTCGGCGAGACCGGCGCGGGTCACCGCGGCGGTCTGGCGGTTGAGGGTGGAGGTGTCGAGGCCGAAGGCGTCGCTCAGCTCGCCGTTGGACATGGGCCCCTGGACGCGGAGCCGGCTGAGCAGGATGTAGGCGCTCCGTTCCAGGAGGGCGTACTTGTGGCGCCCGCCCCGGTGGTCGGCGAGGCTGTGGCGCCCGAGCAGCATCTGCTCGTACTCCACCTCTTCTGTGGGGCTGGGCATGTGTGCGGCCTCCTGCTTCTGCGCCGGGGTCGGTCCTGCGTCGGACTGCGAGCGGTGGCTCATGCTCTCACGCCGTGTGCACTGGACACATGACGTGCATGACACATTAGGCATGTACGATGCACGTCGCTATCCCGGTAGACGGGATCACGACCTCAAGGAGTTCCTCCTCATGGATGCCCCCCAGCCGACAGCCAGATCAGGCGGTGTGGTCGCCACGCTGGCCTTCGCAGGCACCGTGGCGGCGGTCATGCAGACCCTGGTCACGCCGCTCATCGCCGAGCTGCCGAAGCTCCTCGACACGTCGTCGTCCAACGCCGCCTGGGTGATCACCGTCACCCTGCTGGTCTCCGCGGTGTGTGTGCCCGTCTCCGGACGGCTGGGCGACCTGCTGGGCAAGCGCCGCATGCTGCTCGTGTGCTCCGTGCCGCTGTTCGCCGGCTCCGTGGTGTGCGCACTCTCGTCCACGGTCGTCCCCATGATCGTCGGACGTGGTCTGCAGGGCATGGGCATGGGCATGGTGCCGCTCGGCATCGCCCTGCTGCGTGACGTGGTGCCGCGGGAGAAGCTGAGCTCCTCCATCGCGCTCGTCAGCGCCTCCCTCGGCATCGGTGGCGCCCTCGGCCTGCCGATCGCCTCGGCGGTCGCCCAGTACGCGAACTGGCGGGTGCTGTTCTGGGGTTCCGCGGTGCTGGCCCTCACCATCTCCGCACTGATCTGGTTCCTGATCCCGGAGGTGCCGGCCGCTGCCAAGGGGCAGCGTTTCGACGTGCCCGGCGCCATCGGTCTGGCCATCGGTCTGGTCTGCCTGCTGCTCGCCGTCTCCAAGGGCGCCGAGTGGGGCTGGGCGTCCGCGACGACGATCGGGCTCTTCGTCGCCTCCGTCGTGGTGCTCATCGGCTGGGGCTTCTGGGAACTGCGCACCAAGGACCCGCTGGTCGACCTGCGCACCACGGCCCGCCCCCGCGTGCTGATCACCAACCTCGCGTCGCTCTTCGTCGGTTTCGGCATGTACGCCGGCATGCTGATCGCGCCGCAGCTGCTCCAGTTCCCCGAGGCCACCGGGTACGGCCTGGGTCAGTCGATGCTGCAGGCCGGTCTGTGGATGGCCCCCGGCGGCATCATGATGATGATCGTCTCCCCGTTCGGCGGAAAGCTCACCGACGCCCGCGGTCCGAAGTTCACGCTGATCTCCGGTGTGCTGGTCATCGCCGCGGCCTACGGCCTGGGCATCGTCCTGATGGGATCCGCCTGGGGACTGATGCTGTTCCTCATGGTCAGCAGCAGCGGTGTGGGCCTCGCCTACGGGGCGATGCCCGCCCTGATCATGAGCGCGGTCCCTGCCTCCGAGACGGCAGCCGCCAACGGGTTCAACACCCTGATGCGCGCGCTGGGCACGTCGATCGGCGCCGCCGTCATCGGTGCGGTCCTCGCGCAGATGACCACGGAGACCGCCGGATACAGCTTCACCTCCGAGGCCGGATTCCGTACCGGCCTGATGTTCGGCTGCGGTGTCGCCCTCGTCGCCGTGCTGATCTCGATGTTCATCCCGGCCGTACGCGGTTCGGCCGACGCCGGAGAGAAGGCCGGAGCGGCCGCCTCGCCGGAGGTGGCCGCGGCCAAGAGCTGAGCCGCCCCTCCCGTACGCCGACTGCCCGGCTCCGCCCCCCGCGAAAGGGGTGCTGGAGCCGGGCAGTCCGGCGTCACGGCGGTGCGGGTGCCGCTCGACGGCCTCCTTCTCGACGCACTACTTGAGGTCGAGGATCTGCTCCACCGGGTCGATCGCGAAGTAGACGAGGAAGAGTGCCGCGGTGCCCCAGAGCAGCCAGTGGACCTCACGGGCCTTGCCCAGGCACGCCTTGATGATGACGTAGGTGACGAAGCCGGCACCGATGCCGTTGGTGATGGAGTAGGTGAACGGCATGACGGTGATGGTGAGGAACGCCGGGATCGCGAGGTCGTAGCGGTCCCAGTCGATGTGCTTGACCTGGGTCATCATCAGGAACCCGACCGCGACGAGCGCGGGCGACGCCGCCTGCATGGGCACGATGGTCAGGACGGGGGAGAAGAAGAGGGCCAGGGCGAACATGCCGCCCGTGACGAGGTTGGCGAAGCCGGTACGGGCGCCCTCGCCGACACCCGCGGCGGACTCGACGTAGGTCGTGGCGGACGACGAGGAGGCGGCGCCACCGGCGACCGCGGCCGCGCCGTCGATGAGCAGGACCCGGCCCAGGCCCGGCACCTGCCCCCGCTCGTCGAGCAGTCCGGCCTCGGCGGTGACGCCGACGACGGTGCCCATCGTGTCGAAGAAGTCCGACAGGATGAGGGTGAAGATGAGCAGGATGACGGTCAGGACGCTGATCTCGCCGAACGAGCCGAGCAGGTCGAACTGGCCGAGCAGCCCGAAGTCGGGCGCGGCGACGGGCTTGTCGGGCATGGAGGGGACGGTCAGCCCCCAGGACTTCACGTCGGCGAGCGAGTTGATGACGACGGAGAGCACGGTCATCACGACGATGCTGATGAGGATGGCGCCCTTGACCTTGCGGGCGAGGAGCACGATCGTCATGATCACGCCGAGGCAGAAGACGAGCATCGGCCAGCCCGTGAGGGTGCCGCTGCCGAGCTGGACGGGAACGGTGGTGTTCGCGGCGTCCGGGATGCGCGTGACGAACCCGGCGTCGACGAAGCCGATGAACGCGATGAACAGGCCGATGCCCACACTGATGGCTTGTTTGAGGGCCTGTGGGATCGCGTGCATGATCGCTTCGCGCAGGCCTGTCGCCACGAACACACAGATCAACAGGCCCTCGAGCACGATGAGGCCCATCGCGTCGTCCCAGGCCATGAGGGGGGCGACCTGGTAGGCGACGACCGCGTTGATGCCCAGGCCCGCGGCCAGTGCGAGGGGAAGATTTCCGCCCACGCCCATGATGAGGGTCATGACCGCGGCCACCAGGGCCGTGGCGGTCACCAGCTGGACGGTGTCCAGCTGCTCGCCGAACTTGTCCTTCGCGCCGCCGAGGATGATCGGGTTGAGCACGAGGATGTACGCCATGGTGAAGAAGGTGGCGAAGCCACCACGGACTTCCCGGCCGTAGGTCGATCCGCGTTCGGTGATGCGGAAGAACCGGTCGAGGGTGCCACCACCGGATCTGGTCGGCGGTATGTCGGCCGGGCTGGTCTTGCTGGGGTGCATGGGAACGTCTCCTGGGCCTGCAACGGACAAGGGGGATCTGGGGGAGCCGCTGCTGCCCGGCACACGTGACAGGTAGTTGTGCGAACACACATGCGGCGCCTTGCGTGCGGATCATACGTGTCATGGCCTCACCCTCAAGGGCCTTGCCACATACCGCTGTTGATGACTCGAAACCGTCTGTCTGTTCCTACGGAATCAGCGGTGATCTATAGAGCCAAACCGTGATGCAGGCGACAGTGGCGATGGATTTTCTGGTGACGATGCCCATACGTTCTGTGCGTGCACCCTCCACCCCCCTTCAATGCGCGCGCCGCCCGAGCCCTGCGTGAAAAGCTCGGGATGGCCCACGGTCACGTCGCGTACGCAATGAGATCCTCCTTCGGGACGGCTCACGTCTCGGCCGATCACATCGCGGCCTGGGAGCGCGGCACCGCGTTGCCCGATCCGCATGAACTCGCCGCACTGGCAGGCGCGTTGTGGTGTCACCCCAGCGAGATCATGGGGCACCCGCGTACGCTGCGCGAGCACCGTGTGGCCTGCGGGATACCGGCCGAGGACGTTGCTCGCGTGACGGGCCTGTCCCTGGACGCCTACCTCCGTATGGAGGAGACGGGCCGGTGGACCGGCGACCAGCGGCAGTCCGCGAAACTCGGCAGCCTGCTCGGCCTCCCGCCGCGTGACCACATCGCCATCACCGGGCTCGAGGACGAACTCGCCCGCCTGCTCACCGAAGCGGTCAGCACCCGTTGGCAGGCGCATGTTCGCGCCATCGCCAAACTCGTCTCCGTGGACCGCAAACAGCTCCACGAGCCGCTGGACTCCATGTACCACGAGTACCAGGCCCTCATGGCGGCCACCCTCAGCCGGGCCAGCGGCAGCACCGCCTCCGGTGAGGACGGGCGCCGCTATGTGGAGGAGATCGTCGACCACTTCTGGGCCAGGCTGCCCGAGCAGCCGTAACCGCTCCCCGGCGGTCCGCCCGGGAGGTCGTCGGCGGTTCAGGCTCCGGGAGCCGGGGCGGTGTCCTCGCGACCGGCCGGTGCCCCCGCCTGCTTCCGCAGGGCCCGCACCAGAGCCGTGACCTCCGCACGGACGCGGAGGTGACCGGTCGTCGCCACACCGATGTGACGGGCCGGAGCCGGCGGTCCGACCGCGACCGTGCACAGGCCCGGCACCTCCGGCGTCAGCGCGATCGACGGGATCAGCGAGACTCCCATGCCCGCGGCGACGAGCGAGCGGGCGAAGAAGTAGTCGCTCGTCGTGCCGCGCACCTCGGGCTCGAAGCCCGCCCGCTCCGCGTAACGGCGCAGGTACGCCTCGGTCTTGAGACAGCCGAGCACCCACGGTTCGGCCGCCAGCTCGGCCAGGTCCACCGCCTCGCGGCCGGCCAGACGATGCGTCTGGGGCAGGACGACGTGCAACGGGTCGTCCATGAGCGCGGTCCACTCCGGGGCGGGCCCGCTGCCGCCCTGCCGGCCCGGCAGCGGGCCGTCGAAGTGATAGGCGAGCGCGAGGTCCACCGCCCCCTGACGGACCAGGGGCAGGCTGTCCTCGGGTTCGTACTCCCGGACATGCAGGACGGTGCCGGGGTGGGCGGCCGCGAGCTCGGTGAGGGCCCCGGGGAGCAGCAGCCTGCCGCCGCTGGTGAACGTCGCGACGGTGAGCTGGACCCGGCCCGTCCCGAGCTCGGTGACCTGCTGTCGTGCGTGCTCGATCTCCGCGGCCACCGACTCGGCCGCGCCGACCATGATCCGGCCGGCCGCGGTGAGGGTGACCCCGCGCGTGCTGCGCAGGACGACCTGGGAGCCGAGGCCGCGCTCCAGGGCGGCCACGTGCTGCGAGACGGCCGAGGCGGTGAGGTGCAGGGCGGCGGCCGCGCGGTTGAAACTGCCGTGCTCCGCCACCGCCCGCAGGACGCGGAGCCGCTGCACATCGATCAACAGTTTTCCTTACGGCGCATCCAGCAAGCCAATACTTCTGCTGGTGACGGTACGTCTCCAGGATGGGGGCATGCAAAGGATCTGCGTCATCGGCGGTAGCCGGTACTTCGGAAAGCTCCTGGTCCAGCGGCTGCAGGCGGCCGGCCATCAGGTCACGGTGATCAACCGCGGCTCCACCCCGCCGCCCCCGGGTGCCGAGCACCTCGTCGCCGACCGCGACGACGAGGACGCGCTCCTCGCCGTCCTCGGAACGCGCACGTTCGACGTGGTCGTCGACCAGGTCTGCTACACACCGGTGCAGGCCGAGACCGCCGTCCGCGTCTTCTCCGGACGCACCCGGCGGTACGTCATGACGTCCACCATCGAGGTCTACGACCCGGCGACCGCCGCCCTGCCGGCCGTCGCGCAGGACACCCCGGTGCCGGAGGAGCACGTCGACCCGGCCGTCTGGCGGGTGCGGACGGACCTGCCCTGGCACGACGAGGCCTATCGCGACACCCACTACGCCGAGGGCAAGCGGCAGGCCGAGGCCGTCCTCACCCGCGCCGGCGCCTTCGCCTTCGCCTCCGTGCGCAGCGCCCATGTACTCGGCGGCGGCGCCCGGGAGTTCACCGGCCGGCTGGCGTACTACACCGAACGCCTCGCCCGAGGGGCGGAGATCTCCGTGCACGCCCGTGAGCTGCCCACGGTGTTCATCCACTACGAGGAGTTGGCGGACCTGCTGCTGTGGGCGGCGACGGCCACCGGGTTCACCGGCCCGCTGAACGCCTGCTCCGACGGCCTGACCGACGTCCGTGACCTCGCCGCCGCCCTCGCCGCGGAATCGGGCCGGCAGCCCGTGTACCGGACCGTGGCCGAGGGCGAACCGGCCGGCCCCTTCTCCTTCGACCGGCACTACGCCATGAGCAACTCCCGGGCGAAGGAGCTCGGTTACGCCTTCTCCCGCGCCGCCGACTGGCTGCCCCGCGCCGCCGCCGAATCCGTCGCCGCGTCCACCGCCCCTGCGGCCTGAGGAGCGCATCCGCCATGAGACGACGCACCATCGGGGCCCGCACGGTCGGCGCCATCGGCCTGGGCGCCATGCCGCTCTCCATCGAGGGCCGCCCGGACGGGCAGCGGGCCGTCGCCACCGTCCACGCCGCCGTCGAGGCGGGCGTCACGCTCATCGACACCGCCGACAGCTACCACTGGCATGCGGGGGAGCGTGGCCACAACGAACTCCTCGTCGCCCACGCGCTGCGGCTCTACCCCGGCGACACCTCCCACGTCCTGGTCGCCACCAAGGGCGGGCGCGGGCGGCCCGGGGACGGCAGTTGGACGGTCACCGGCACCCCCGAACACCTCAAGCGCGCCGCCGAGGCCTCCGCGGGGCGCCTGGGCGTCGAGGCGATCGGCCTCTACCAGCTGCACAAGCCGGATCCCGCCGTGCCGTGGGCCGACTCCGTCGGCGCGCTGCGCGAGCTGCTCGACGCCGGCACGATCCGGTCCGCCGGGATCTCCAACGTGACCACCGCCCAGATCGGTGAGGCGCACGCGATCCTGGGTGACGGGCTGGTCTCCGTACAGAACCAGTACTCGCCCGCCGTGCGGTCCGGCGAGCCGGAGCTCCGTCTGAGTGAGCGACTGGGCCTCGCCTTCCTGCCGTGGAGCCCCCTGGGAGGCATCTCCCGGAGCGCACTCGACGGCCGGCCGGGACCGGCCTCTGCGGGAACGGCCTTCCACCAGGTCGCGGCCGAGCGCGGGGTGAGTCCGCAACGGATCGCCCTGGCCTGGTTGTTGGCCCGCTCCCCGGCGGTCGTCCCGGTACCGGGGGCCAGCCGGCCCGGGTCGATCCAGGACTCGGTCCGGGCCGCGGAGACCGAGCTGAGCGAGGCGGAGCTGGCGCGGCTCGACGTCGTACCCGAGTAGGGCGGCGCGTCAGCCGGACGCCCGCGGGCCCACCAGCCCGTGGCGCCGGGCCCACGCGTCGACGGCCGCGGCGAGCTCCTCGGGCCGGTCCTCCGGGGAGTGATGGCCGGCCGGTCCGTGGCGGGAGACCTCGAGACCCGCGATGTTCTCCTCGCACCAGGCCACCGCCCCCCGGTCGGTCATGGCGCCCGGCCCGGGCTCGAACGCGGCCAGCAGCTTCGGGACGTCCGGGCTCGCGGCGAGCCAGGCGTCGTAGCGTTCGACGCGCGCCACGACGTCCGCGGGCTCGCCGTCCAGCGGCATCATGCGCGTCCACGCCAGGATCGGACGACGGCTGTCCGGGGTCGGGAAGGGGCGGCGGTAGACGTCGAGGTCGGCGGGGGCGAGCGGGGTGGTCAAGGTGTCCGGGAGTCTCTCGATGAACAGCGACTGGTCCAGGATCATGCTCTCGCCCACCCCCGGCGTACGCAGGAGTGTGAACAACTCCCGTCCGGCCGCCGGGAATTCCTCGCCGACCAGCGGTTTGACGATCGTCTCGGTGAAGGCGATGCCCCGGACGGTGCCCGGGAGGCGGGCGGCCCGGTCGAAGGCCAGCGCACCGCCCCAGTCGTGGCCGATCAGTACGGCCTCGGCCAGGCCGAGCGCGTCGAACCAGGCGTCGAGGTGGCGGGCGTGGTCCTCGAAGGTGTAGTCGAGCTCCGGCTTTCCGGATTCGCCCATGCCGATGAGGTCGGGGGCCAGCAGCCGGCGGCCGGGCGCGGCCACACCCGGCAGTACGTCGCGCCACAGGTGGGAGGACGTGGGGTTGCCGTGGAGGAAGACGAACGGCAGGCCGTCGGGGTCGCCGGACTCGCGGTAGTGGAGGGTGGAGCCCAGGACGGGAACGGTGGGCATCGCGGTGTCACATCGCTTTCGGGTCAGGGGTTGTGTTCGGTGCGGGTCACAGGCCGAGGTGCATGACGCGGTCGACGGTGACCTCGACGACGACCAGGTCCGGCGGGGCCGGCGGGGCCGTGCGGTAGCGGGCGGTGTAGCGGCCGACCGCCTCGGCCAGGCGCACGGGGTCGTCGTCGACCGCCGCCCGGCCTTCGAGGGTGATCCAGCGGAAGCCGTCCGCCTGGCAGAGCGCGACACGGGCCGCCGGACCGCCCGCCGACACGTTCCGCGCCTTGCGGGCGCCCGCTCTGGTGGTCACCCGGGCCAGGCCGGTGGCCGCGTCGAAGGTGAAGCGGACGGGGGTGACGTGCGGGGTGCCGTCCGGGCGCAGTGTGGTGAAGGCGGCCGTCCGGGGGAGGGCGAGGAACTTCCGCGCGTCCGCGCTGAGTTCGAGGGCCGCCGGGCTCACTTCTTCTTCACGCCCTCGTTCCAGATCAGCTTGGCGATGTTCGGCTTCACGGCGGTGGTGACGACGCCCATGGCCGTACGGACATAGCGCCGCTCCTCCAGCTCGCGCAGCATGCTCGCGGCAAGGTCGGCACGGGCGGTGAAGACTCCGTCGGCGCTGACCGGCGCGGTGCGGTAGTCCGTGACGACGGGGTGCTCGAAGAGGCCCGAGGGCCGCACGAGGGTCCAGTCGAGGCCGGTTTTGCGGATCACCTCCTCCATGCGGCGCATGTCCTCGTGCAGGGTGCGGCCGAGACGGCGGTTCACCAGCGGGTCGAGCACGTGGTTGAAGAAGTGCGCACCGGTGGGACGCCAGGCAGGGTCGGCGATGCTGGAGCTGATGGCGAGGATCCGCTTGACGCCGTGGCGGGCCATGGCGTCGGTGATGACGGAGGCGCTCGCCGAGTACGTCGTGATGGTCTCCTTGCTGAAGCGGGTGCCCAGCGCCGACAGGACGGCGTCCGTGCCGCCGATCGCGTCGTCGACGGCGGCCGGATCGGTGGCGTCGGCGACGGCCGCGGTGAGGCCGGGGCGTGCCGGCAGGGAGCCGGGGCGGCGGGTCACGGCGACGACCTCGTGGCCGGCGGCGAGAGCCTGTTCGGTGAGGTGGCGGCCGGTCGGTCCGTTGGCGCCGAAGACGGTGATGCGCATGTCGGTCATTCCTTCGTGTGGTGGCCGGAACGCCCTTGACTGTGCCGATCACGAAACGCAGGCTCAACGCTGATGAATAACGCCGACCCCGCCCCCGCGCGCACCCGAGGCCGGCCCCGCGGTAATCCGCCGACCCGGGAGTCGATCGTTCCGGTGGCGCGTGCGCTGTTCCTGGAGCGCGGCTACCGGGCCACCACCCTGCGCGCGGTGGCCGGGGCCGCCGGAGTCGACCCGGCACTGATCGCGTACCACTTCGGCTCGAAGAAGGGCCTGTTCGCAGACGTGATGCAGTTCCAGTGCGCCAACGCGCTGGCGGTGGACGAGGTCCTGGGCGGTGACCCGGCCACGCTTCCCGGCAGACTCGTCGACGCGGTCACGGACCTGTGGGAGGACGCCGACTTCCGCCGGCTGACCGCGCAGGGCGACGAGGCCGCCGACGTGATCCGCGAATACCTGGAACGCGAGCTGCTGGCCCGGCTCGTTGAATTTCTCGGCGGCCGGGACGCGACCGCGCGCGCCACCGCCGTCGTGACGATCCTCGGCGGGCTCATCTACACCCGCTACCTCAACCCGCTCGCCACCCCCGCTGCCCTCACCCCGGCCCAGACACGCACCGTCCTCACCCCCGCCCTGCGCGCGGCGCTGGCCCCGAGGCCGCGCACCTCGCAGCCCCCGGGTACGGGACCGCGCGGCTGAAGGCCGCCAGCAGGGCGTTTCCGTAACGCCGGGCCCTGCCTCTCCACCCAGCGGTGTGGACCCACGGGCGCAGTCCCTGAGAGACATGTCCACCCCCGGGGCCAGACCCCTAGGGGTAGCTCCTTACTTCTGGCCAGGGACCGTTCCTCCCGGCGGAGGACGTGCCCGGCACCGCACGCTCCGTAGCGTGGTCATGCACCGGGATTGCGGCAGACCACAGGGGGCGGGGTGGGGAAAACCCCACCCGAAGACTGCGCTGGGCACCAGCGCGCACGACCCCCTCCGACGACCAGACTTCACAGCAGACGGCGACTACCCGTCACCGACCGACATAGGAGAAAAACCGTGACAACGGCTGTAACCATTCCCAGGCACGGGGGCACTGGAGGGCGTACGGCCGTGGCTGCGCGAGCGCGGCAGGTCGTCAAGGCGTACGGGGTCGGGGAGACCCGGGTCGTCGCGCTCGACCACGTCGACGTCGACATCGCCCGCGGCCAGTTCACGGCCATCATGGGCCCGTCCGGCTCCGGCAAGTCGACGCTGATGCACTGCCTCGCCGGCCTGGACACCGTGACCTCGGGGCAGATCCACCTCGCGGAGACCGAGATCACCGGCCTCAAGGACAAGAAGCTCACCCAGCTGCGGCGCGACCGCATCGGCTTCATCTTCCAGGCGTTCAACCTCCTGCCGACGCTCAACGCGCTGGAGAACATCACGCTCCCGATGGACATCGCGGGCCGTAAGCCGGACGCCGCCTGGCTGCGGCAGGTCGTGGAGACCGTCGGTCTCGCCGAGCGGCTGAAGCACCGGCCGACCGAGCTCTCCGGCGGCCAGCAGCAGCGTGTCGCGGTGGCCCGGGCGCTCGCCGCCCAGCCGGAGATCATCTTCGGCGACGAGCCGACCGGCAACCTGGACTCGCGGGCCGGCGCCGAGGTGCTGAACTTCCTGCGCAAGTCCGTCGACGAGCTCGGCCAGACCATCGTCATGGTCACCCATGACCCGGTCGCCGCCTCCTACGCCGACCGGGTGCTGTACCTCGCGGACGGGCGCATCGTCGACGAGATGCTCAACCCGACGGCCGACCAGGTGCTGGACCGCATGAAGGACTTCGACGCGCGCGGGCGGACGTCATGACCGTCTGGAAGACCTCGATGCGCAACTTCTTCGCGCACAAGGGACGCATGGCGCTCTCCGCCGTCGCCGTCCTGCTGTCGGTGGCGTTCGTGTGCGGCACGCTCGTCTTCACCGACACGATGAACACCACGTTCGACAAGCTCTTCGCCGCGACGTCGGCCGACGTCACCGTCAGCCCGAAGACGGCGAAGGTCGACGACACCCCTGAGAACGGCAAGCCCCAGTCGCTGCCCGCCTCCGTCATCGCGCAGGTCGAGAAGGCCGACGGGGTGAAGAAGGCCGAGGGTGCCATCTCCAGTTCGGCGGTCACGGTCGTCGACAGCCACAACAAGAACATGGGTTCCGACACGGGCGCCCCGACCCTCGCAGGCAACTGGACCACCAACGACCTGCGTTCCATGGAGATCACCTCCGGGCACGCCCCGCGCGGCCCGACCGAGGTCATGGTCGACGCCGACACCGCGGACAAGCACGATCTGAAGATCGGTGACGAGCTGCGCACCATCGCGGTCACCGGTGATGTCAGGGCGCGCATCAGCGGCATCGCCACCTTCAAGGTCACCAACCCGGGCGCGGCCATCGTCTACCTCGACACCGCCACCGCCCAGCAGAAGCTGCTCGGCAGCGCCGACGTCTTCACGCAGATCTCCATCACCGCCGAACCCGGCGTCAGTGACACGCAGTTGAAGCAGAGCGTGACCGCCGCGCTGGACGGCTCGGCCGCGTACAAGGTGCAGACGCAGAAGGAGACCGCGGAGTCCAACAAGGACTCCATGGGCGACTTCCTCGACGTGATGAAGTACGCGATGCTCGGCTTCGCCGGAATCGCCTTCCTCGTCGGCATCTTCCTGATCGTCAACACCTTCTCGATGCTGGTCGCCCAGCGGACCCGTGAGATCGGCCTGATGCGGGCTATCGGCTCCAGCCGCAAGCAGGTCAACCGGTCCGTGCTGCTCGAAGCGGTGCTCCTCGGCATCGTCGGATCGATCCTCGGCGTCGCCGCAGGTGTCGGCCTGGCGGTCGGGCTGATGAAGCTCATGGGCGCCATCGGCATGGAGCTGTCCACCGGCGACCTGACCGTGGCCTGGACGACCCCCGTGGTCGGACTCGCGCTCGGCATCATCGTCACCGTCCTAGCCGCCTACATCCCGGCCCGCCGGGCCGGCAAGGTCTCCCCGATGGCCGCCCTGCGCGACGCCGGAACGCCGGCGGACGCCAAGTCGGGCTGGATCCGGGCCGGAATCGGCCTGGTCCTCACCGGGGCCGGCGCGGCAGCCCTCTGGGCGACGACACGGGCGGACGAGGCGAGCGAGGGCTCGCTCTTCCTCGGCCTGGGCGTGGTCCTCACCCTCATCGGCTTCATCGTCATCGGCCCGCTGCTCGCCGGGGTCGTCGTACGGGCGCTCAGTGTCGTCGTCCTGCGGCTGTTCGGCCCTGTCGGCCGGCTGGCCGAGCGCAACGCCCTGCGCAACCCGCGCCGGACCGGTGCGACCGGTGCGGCGCTGATGATCGGCCTGGCCCTGGTGGCCTGCCTCTCGGTGGTGGGCTCCTCCATGGTCGCCTCGGCCACGGACGAGCTGGACAGGTCGGTGGGCGCGGACTTCATCGTGCAGTCGTCGACCGGCCAGCTGATCGTGCCGCAGGCCGCGAAGGCCCTGGAGACCGCACCCGGCATCGAGCACATCACCAACTACAAGGCCCTCGGCGCGAAGCTCACCAACCCCGACGGTTCGACGTCGGACGAGGACGTCACCGCCGCCGACCCGACGTACCCGCAGGACCTGCAGCGCAAGACGGTCGCCGGTGACCTGTCCGCTGCGTACGGGAAGAACGCCATGTCGGTCGGTGACGAGTACGCCACCGAGCACGGGATCGAGGTGGGCGACACGATCGCGGTCGCCTTCAAGGCGGGCGGGACGGCGAAGCTGAAGGTCGCCGCGATCACCTCGGACGACACGACCGTGGACCAGGGCGCGATGTACCTGAACACCACGACCGCCGAGCAGTACGTCCCCGCCGACAAGATGCCCAAGAACGTGATCATGTTCGCCAAGGCGCAGGACGGCAAGGAGAAGGAGGCCTACGCCGCCCTGAAGAGCTCGCTCGCCGAGTACCCGCAGTACAAGGTGCAGAATCAGGCCGACTTCAAGCAGGAGCTGAAGGACCAGATCAGCCAGCTGCTGAACATCGTCTACGGTCTGCTCGCCCTGGCGATCATCGTCGCGGTGCTCGGGGTCGTGAACACGCTCGCCCTCTCCGTCGTCGAGCGGACCCGCGAGATCGGCCTGATGCGCGCCATCGGCCTCTCCCGCCGCCAGCTGCGCCGCATGATCCGGCTGGAGTCCGTGGTCATCGCCCTGTTCGGAGCCCTGCTCGGCCTCGGCCTCGGCATGGGCTGGGGCACCTCGGCCCAGAAGCTGCTGGCCCTGGAGGGTCTCGGCGTCCTGGAGATCCCGTGGCCGACCATCATCACGGTGTTCGTCGCCTCGGCCTTCGTCGGACTCTTCGCGGCGCTGGTCCCGGCCTTCCGGGCGGGACGGATGAACGTCCTGAACGCCATCGCCACGGACGGGTGAGACAGAGGGTCCGCATAGACTGACGATTCCGGCCCCGGGGCGTTCCTCCAAACGCCCCGGGGCCGGAATCCGTCTGTCAGGGCCCCGTCCGGATTCTGTAGGCCCGGCCCCCGCCGCGCGGCGCTCAGCCCCGTTGCGGACGCGGCTGTCACCCCGGAGTCGTACGCTGGAACCCCGGCCCGTCCCACGTGTCGGGCCCTTCGCGTTGCCCCTGGCAGCAGCCGGCTGTCAGACCTCTGCCCTCGTTACCCGGACGGAAGCCCTTCATGAGCCTGCACGGTCTGCTGGATGTCGTCGTACGTGATCCCGCGCTCGACGAAGCGGTGAAGGCCGCCGGAGACGGGCACCGGATGCACATCGACCTGGTGGGCCCGCCCGCCGCGCGGCCCTTCGCCGTGGCGGCGCTCGCGCGGGACGCGGGGCGGACCGTGCTCGCCGTCACCGCGACCGGCCGCGAGGCCGAGGACCTCGCGGCCGCGCTGCGCACGCTGCTGCCGCCGGACACGATCGCGGAGTACCCGTCCTGGGAGACCTTGCCGCACGAGCGGCTCTCCCCCCGCTCCGACACCGTGGGCCGCCGCCTGGCCGTACTGCGGCGTCTCGCGCACCCGAGGCAGGACGACCCGGAGACCGGGCCGGTCTCCGTCGTCGTCGCACCGATCCGTTCCGTGCTCCAGCCGCAGGTCAAGGGGCTCGGCGACCTGGAGCCCGTGGCGCTGCGGATCGGGCAGAGCGCGGATCTCGGCAGGACCGTGGAGGCGCTCGCGGCAGCGGCGTACTCACGGGTCGAACTGGTCGAGAAGCGCGGCGAGTTCGCCGTACGCGGGGGCATCCTGGACGTTTTCCCGCCCACCGAGGAGCACCCCCTGCGGGTGGAGTTCTGGGGCGACGACGTCGAGGAGATCCGCTACTTCAAGATCGCCGACCAGCGATCGCTGGAGATCGCCGAGCACGGGCTGTGGGCGCCGCCCTGCCGCGAGCTGCTGCTGACCGACGAGGTCCGCGAGCGGGCCGCCGCGCTCGCCGAGGCCCACCCCGAGCTGGGCGAACTCCTCAACAAGATCGCCGAGGGCATCGCGGTCGAGGGCATGGAGTCCCTGGCCCCGGTCCTCGTCGACGACATGGAACTGCTGATCGACGTGCTCCCCGAGGGGTCCATGGCCGTCGTGTGCGACCCCGAACGGGTCCGTACCCGGGCCGCGGACCTGGTCGCCACCAGCCAGGAGTTCCTGGAGGCGTCCTGGGCGGCCACCGCGGGCGGCGGCGAGGCCCCCATCGACGTCGGCGCGGCCTCGCTGCGCGGCATCGCGGACGTACGCGACCGGGCCCGCGAGCTGAACATGATGTGGTGGTCCGTCTCCCCGTTCGCCGCCGACGAGGAACTGGACGAGGACACCCTCAAGCTCCGGATGCACGCTCCGGAGGCGTACCGCGGCGACACCGCCCGCGCACTCGCCGACACCAAGGGCTGGCTGGCCGACGGCTGGCGCACGGTGTACGTCACCGAGGGCCAGGGACTCGCCGCCCGCACCGTCGAGGTGCTGAGCGGCGAAGGCATCCCGGCCCGGCTGGACGCGGACCTCGCCGAGATCGGCCCCTCCCTCGTCCATGTCTCCCGCGGCGCCATCGACCACGGCTTCGTCGACTCCGAGCTCAGGCTCGCCGTCCTCACCGAGACGGACCTGACCGGTCAGCGCACCGCCACCAAGGACCTGGGCCGGATGCCGGCCCGCCGCCGCAAGACCATCGACCCGCTGACACTGGAGACGGGCGACTACATCGTCCACGAGCAGCACGGCGTGGGCCGCTACATCGAGATGGTGCAGCGCACGGTGCAGGGTGCCACCCGCGAGTACCTCCTCGTCGAGTACGCCCCCGCCAAGCGCGGACAGCCCGGCGACCGGCTCTACATCCCGACCGACCAGCTGGAGCAGGTCACCAAGTACGTCGGCGGCGAGGCCCCGACCCTGCACCGCCTCGGCGGGGCCGACTGGACGAAGACGAAGGCGCGCGCCAAGAAGGCCGTCAAGGAGATCGCCGCCGACCTGATCAAGCTCTACTCGGCCCGGATGGCGGCCCCCGGCCACGTCTTCGGCCCGGACACCCCGTGGCAGCGCGAACTGGAGGACGCCTTCCCGTACGCGGAGACGCCCGACCAGCTCACCACCATCGCCGAGGTCAAGGAGGACATGGAGAAGTCCGTCCCCATGGACCGGCTGATCTGCGGCGACGTCGGCTACGGCAAGACGGAGATCGCGGTCAGGGCGGCCTTCAAGGCGGTCCAGGACGGCAAGCAGGTCGCCGTCCTCGTCCCCACCACCCTCCTCGTCCAGCAGCACTACGGCACCTTCACCGAGCGCTACTCGCAGTTCCCCGTCAACGTACGGGCGCTGAGCCGTTTCCAGTCGGAGTCCGAGTCGAAGGCGACGCTGGAAGGACTCCGCGAGGGCTCCGTCGACCTGGTCATCGGCACCCACCGGCTCTTCTCCTCCGAGACGAAGTTCAAGGACCTGGGCCTGGTCATCGTCGACGAGGAACAGCGCTTCGGCGTGGAACACAAGGAGCAGCTGAAGAAGCTCCGAGCCAACGTGGACGTCCTCACCATGTCCGCGACGCCCATCCCCCGTACGCTCGAAATGGCGGTGACCGGCATCCGCGAGATGTCGACGATCACCACCCCGCCCGAGGAGCGCCACCCGGTCCTCACCTTCGTCGGACCGTACGAGGAGAAGCAGATCGGCGCCGCCATCCGCCGCGAACTGCTCCGCGAGGGCCAGGCGTTCTACATCCACAACCGCGTCGAGTCGATCGACCGGGCCGCAGCCCGGCTGCGCGAGATCGTCCCCGAGGCGCGGATCGCCACCGCGCACGGGCAGATGTCCGAACAGGCCCTGGAGCAGGTGGTGGTGGACTTCTGGGAGAAGAAGTTCGACGTCCTGGTCTCCACCACGATCGTCGAGTCCGGCATCGACATCTCCAACGCCAACACACTGATCGTGGAGCGCGGCGACAACTTCGGCCTCTCCCAGCTCCACCAGCTGCGCGGCCGCGTCGGCCGTGGCCGCGACCGCGGCTACGCCTACTTCCTCTACCCGCCGGAGAAGCCGCTCACCGAGACGGCCCACGAGCGCCTCGCCACGATCGCCCAGCACACCGAGATGGGTGCCGGCATGTACGTGGCGATGAAGGACCTCGAAATCCGTGGCGCGGGCAACCTCCTGGGCGGCGAGCAGTCCGGCCACATCGCGGGCGTCGGCTTCGACCTGTACGTCCGCATGGTCGGCGAGGCGGTCGCCGACTACCGGGCCTCGCTCGAAGGCGGCGTGGAGGAGGAGCCGCCGCTGGAGGTCAAGATCGAGCTCCCGGTCGACGCGCACGTCCCGCACGACTACGCCCCCGGCGAGCGGCTGCGCCTCCAGGCGTACCGCGCCATCGCCTCGGCCTCCTCGGAGGACGACATCAGGGCGGTGCGCGAGGAGCTCACCGACCGGTACGGCAAGCTCCCGGAGCCGGTCGAGAACCTCCTCCTGGTCGCGGGCCTGCGCATGCTGGCCCGTGCCTGCGGCGTCGGCGACATCGTGCTCCAGGGGCCGAACATCCGCTTCGCGCCGGTGGAACTGCGCGAGTCGCAGGAGCTGCGCCTGAAGCGGCTGTACCCGAAGACGATCATCAAGCCCGCCCTGCACCAGATCCTGGTGCCGCGCCCCACCGGCGGCAAGATCGGCGGCAAGCCGGTCGTGGGACGTGAACTGCTGTCGTGGACGGGGGAGTTCCTCACGACGATCCTGGGGTCCTGAGGGGCGTGCCGCCGGTCGGCGGCCCCGCGTGGCCCCGTCGGCCCGGCCGCACCCCCTCGGCGCGGCCGGTCATGCGCCGCCAGGGATCTCCGGTGCGAACAGCAGGTGCGTGGCGAGTGCCCGGAACACCTCCTCCGGATCCCGGTCGCCCACCGCCCCGCTCAGATTGCCGCTGAGCAGCAGGGTGGCGAAGCCGTGGGCCAGGGACCAGGCGGCCACGCCGGTGAGCCGGGCGTCGTCCCCGCCGCCGGAGGGGAGGGTGGTGACGCCCGCGCGCAGCTCCACCGACGCCCGCTCCTTCGCCGCGAGCAGCTCGGCGTCGTCGGTGCGGTAGAGGTCCGGCTGGAACATCACCTGGAAGTGGGCCGGGTGCTCGGCGGCGAACCGCACGTACCGCACGCCCCGCTCCCGCAGGTCCGGCGCGTCGGCGAGGGCGTCGGCGAAGAGGCCGTACCCCTCGGTGGCGATGGCGGTGAGCAGCCCCGTGCGGTCCTTGAAGTGGTGGGCGGGGGCGGCGTGGGAGACCCCGGCCCGGCGGGCCAGGTCGCGCAGGCTCAGCGCGGCGGGGCCCTCGGTGCGGATGACGTCGAGGGCGGCGGAGAGGACGGCCCGCCGCAGGTCGCCGTGGTGGTAGGTGCGGTCGCTGCTCATGGACAGCACCCTACGCAGGATCTAGTCATTGACAAGTTGACGGGGCGAGTGCATCCTGGCGGTACGGCGATCTAGTCGATGACTAGATCGGCACTGTCGCGGAAGGCGGAGACATGTCCGACGAGTTGGGTCGCGTACGGCAGATGTGGCACCTGCTGGAGCCCCTGCACGCTGTTCTCTACTACGCCCCGGAGGCCTTCGAGGAGGCCTCGGCACTCGGGTACGCCGTCGAGGAGCGCTGGCCGAGCTACTTCGCGTGGCGGGCGGCGCCGCTCGGGGAAGCGGGGGCCGGCCGGGTCACGGAGACCTTCTACAGCTTCAGTCCGGCGATGGTGGACGAGTACGTCCCCGCCGTCTGGTCCGTCGCCCCGCCCGGCGCCGTGCTCGCCGCCCGGGGGCGGGCCGTCGACCGTGCGTACCGCACGCTGCTGGGGGAGGCGGTCACCGCTCCGGGGACGGCCGAGGCCGCCGCGCTCGTACGCCGCGTCGCGGAAGCCGCCGACACGACGGGCCGCCCGCTCGCCGCAGCCAACGCCGCACTGCCCTGGCCGGACGAACCGCACCTCGCGCTCTGGCAGGCGGCGACCGTCCTGCGCGAGCACCGCGGCGACGGCCATCTCGCCGCGCTCGCCGACGCGGAGCTCGACCCGGTCGAGGCGCTGGTCTCGTTCGCCGCCATCGGCGCGGCGCGCCCGGAGGTGTTCGCGAGTCGCCGCTGGAGCGGCGAGGAGTGGTCGCAGGCCCGCGAACGCCTGCTGAAGCGCGGCCTGTTGGCGGACGACGGGGCCGCGACGGACGCGGGCAGGGCGCTGCGCGCCGAGGTCGAACGGCGCACCGACGAGGCGGCGGCGGCGCCGTGGCGGGTGCTGGGTGACGAGGAGCGGGAGCGGCTCGTGGAGTTGCTGGGGCCGTTGTGGGTGGCGGTGATCGGCTCCGGGCTGCTGCCCTCGGAGACGACGCTGGGCATCGGCAAGGTGTGATCCGGGCCGCATCCGGAGCGAAGGGATGCCATGAACGCGGCCCGGCGGGGAAGACATCCGTAGGATTCCCGGGTTGGTTCGGCTTTCTCCCCGTCAGGACGGCTACGAGTGATATCTCCCCGCGATTGTCGAGTGATCGTGCCCGCTCTGGGCGTGGTGGCGGTACTGGCCCTGGCCGGCTGCGACCCCGACCAGGTGACTTCCGGTACCGGCCGGTCGAGCAGCAGCGCGAACGGCGGTGGCGGGTCCGCCACCGGTTTCGGCGCCAGCCCGCTGGACAACCCGGACGGTACGAAGCCGGGCCTCGCCCCCCTCACCTCGGATGCGGACCGGGCAGCCGCCCGGAAGGTCATCGACAAGGTGGCGACCAAGGGGCGCGGTCCCAAGACCGGATACGATCGGGACGAGTTCGGATACGCCTGGAAGGACTCGGTCGACGGCATCCCGCTCTCGCGGAACGGCTGTGACACGCGGAACGACTTGCTGGCCCGCGATGGCAAGGATGTCGCGCTGCGGTCGGGATCGGACTGTGTGGTCGTCGCCATGACGCTCATGGACCCGTACACCGGCTCGTCCATCGAGTGGCGCAAGCAGCAGGCCACCAAGGTCCAGATCGACCACGTCATGCCGCTGTCGTACGACTGGCAGATGGGTGCCGCCCGCTGGAACGAATCCAAGAGGCAGCAGATCGCCAACGACCCGCTCAACCTCCTCCCGGTCGACGGCCCGGCGAACAACGCCAAGCGCGATTCGGGCCCGGCGTCCTGGCTGCCGCCGTACAAGCCGGTGCGCTGCTCGTATGCGCTGCGGTTCGCCCAGGTCTCGCTGAAGTACGAACTCCCGGTCACCACCGCGGACAAGAAGGTCATGCTGGAGCTGTGCGGCGGCTGACCGGCCCCCCTCCGAGGCGGGGCCGGCTCCGTCGCAAGGCGCGACCGGCCCCGCCCGAAGGTATGACCGGCCCCGTCCCGCCGGTCGGGCGCGTCGGCCCGGCCGGTCAGAGGCCTGAGCCACCGGTCGCGTCGATCACCCTGCCGGTCACCCAGCGGGCGTCGTCCGAGGCGAGGAACGCCACGATGCCCGCGATGTCCTCCGGCCGCCCGACCCGCCCCAGCGCGGCCAGTGAGGCGGCCTGCGCCTCGGCCTCGGGGTTGCCGCGCAGCCAGTCCGCGTTGATGTCGGTGTCGATGATGCCCGGGGCCACCGAGTTGACCGTGATGCCGCGCGGGCCCAGCTCCTTGGCGAGGGTCAGCGTGAAGTTGTCCAAGGCGCCCTTCGTCGCGCTGTAGGCGATGATCTCGGGCATGGCGACCCGGGCCGCGCCGCTGGAGATGTTGATGATCCGGCCGCCGTCGTGCAGCCGTTCGAGCCCGTGCCGGACGATGAAGAACGGTGCCCGTACGTTGACGGCGTAGACCTCGTCGAAGGCCTCCTCCGTGAGGGAGCTCAGGTCGGAGAAGAGCCCGGCGGCGGCGTTGTTCACGATGACGTCCACTCCGCCGCCCCGTGTGTGTTCGGTGATCTGCGCGTCGAACGCGTCCCACAGGGCGGCCGCGTCGCCGTGGGTGCCCAGCTCGGCGCGGATCGCGAACGCCGCGCCGCCGTTCTTGCGGATGACCTCGACGACCTCGTCCGCCGCCGCCGTGTCGCGGGCGTAGGCGACGGCCACGACCGCTCCGTCCCGGCCCAGCCGTTCCGCGATGCCTCGGCCGATGCCCCGGCTGCCGCCGGTGACCAGTGCGACCTTGCCCTCAAGTCCGTTCGTACCCATGGCTGTTGCCCCCACCTTTTGTTGAGTGATCGCTCAAAAAAGAACGTAGCACGACTTGTTGAGCGGGCGCTCTAGAATGTGGACATGGGTGAGACAGGTGCGACGCGCGGCCGCCCGCGTTCCTTCGACCGGGACGCGGCGCTCGCGGCCGCCGTCCGGCTGTTCTGGGAGCGCGGATACGGCGCGACCTCCATCGGAGAACTGACGGAGGCGATGGGCATCAGGCCCGCCAGTCTCTACGCCGCGTTCGGCGACAAGCGGTCGCTCTTCGAGGAGTCGGTCGCCGCGTACGGGAGGACGCCGGCCGGGTCCTTCATGGGCAGGGCGCTGGAGGAGCCCACGGCCTACGGCGCGTTCGCGCGGATCCTGCGGGAGGCGGCGCGGACCTACGCGGACTCCTCCCACCCGGCGGGGTGTCTGACGATCAGGGCCGCGACCAACGTCGCCGCGCAGGACGCCGGGGTGGGCGCCTTCCTCAAGGAGCTGCGCAATGCCAACCTCGTGGTCTGGGAGGCGCGGCTGCGGGCCGCCCAGCAGTCGGGCGAACTGCCTGCCGAGGTGAACCCGCAGGCCCTGGCCGGATACTTCGCAACGGTCATTCAGGGCATGTCGCAGCGGTCCTGCGACGGCGCCGACGCCGCCGAACTCGCAGAGGTCGCCGAGCTGGCCCTGGCGGCCTGGCCGGGGACCCGCTGACTGCGGACGTCCGGCGACCGCAGCCGACGGGAAGGCCGTACCCGGAGATGCGAGACGGTCGGCCGTGCGGTGGGCGGGCGCACCCTGGGGGAGGCCCTGCACCGGACCCGTGGAGGAGCGGTGTACTCTACGGCGTCCGAATCCATCGGGCGTCTGTGCGAACGGTCCGAGCCGCTCCATGCCGGGCCGCCCGTGTCGCTCCCTTAAGGAACAAAGCGTGAAGCCTGCTGTGCCCCACGCCGTCGAGGCAGGCCTGCGTTCGCCGCTTGCGACGGTGATGACCGTGACGCCCCGCGTCCTGCTGGCCGCGGTGCCCGTGGTGACGCTGGGCATGCTGTCCTTCGTGCCCTCTCTCGCCATTGCCGCACGGCAGCGGCGGGCCGTCGACTGGGCGGCGTTCGCCGGTTTCGCGGCCGCCAACGTGGCCTGGGTGATCTGGGCGGCACTGACCCCGGAGGAGACGCGGGGGGCGGAGTTCGCGGCGGATCTGCTGCTGGTGCTGGTCACCACTCTGGGGGCCGCAGCGCACGCCCTGTTCGCCGGGCCTCCCTGGCGGATGCGCCGTGCCGACGCGGGCGGCGCGGCATGAGGACGCGGCGGACCTGGCGGGGCAGGGCTCCCGCGCCGCAGCGCCGGATGCCGCGTGTGCGCGTGCTCCTCGAGCGCACGGCAGCGCTGCTGCGCGGGCGTCGTGGAGCGTGGGCGGGCGGCGGAGTGCTGCTGGTCGTCTGTGCCCTTGTCGCCGCGTGGGTGTTCGGCGGCGACGACGAAGCCTCGGGCCCACCCGATGCCAGGGCGCGCCAGTACCAGGACGTCGACGCGTGTCTGCTCACCGGCGAGGACGGCATCGCGGCGGGCACCCCCGCCGCCGCTGTCTGGCAGGGCATGGAGGCGGCCTCCGGTGACACACGGGCCCGGGTCACTCATGTCCCGGTCATGGGCGAGCAGACGGCTGCGAACGCGCTGCCGCACCTGAACGGGCTGATCCAGCGGGACTGCGAGGTCGTGCTGGCCACCGGTCCGGCCCAGACGGAGACGGTGCGGAAGGCGGCGGCCGGCCATCCGCGGGTGCGGTTCGTCGTGGTCGGATCCGGGGCGGGGGAGCGCGGCGCGGAAGCCGGCAACCTCACGGTGATAGCGCCGGGGGACGAGGTGCCGGACGAGGCCGCAGACGCCGTCCGACGAGCAGTCAAGGCCGTTCGGTAGCAGGCGAACTGGCAGAAAGCACGCGATGAGATAAACATCGCATAAGATCAGCCGGGAATTGGTAGATCTCGTGTCGGTGTATAGGGCAATCTCGCGAGGCCATATGTAGGCCTTGTGAAGAGAAAGCAGCCCCGATGCGTGCTCGATGGCGAAGTCCATCATCGTTGTTCCCCCCAGGCCCCGTCGGGCGACGCAGGGCGCGAGGCACGGCAGTTGCCGTGCTCGTCTCGCTCTCGTGCATGCTCACGACCGAGACGGCGTCCGCCACGGGTGAGACCCTTCCGGCGCTCTCGATGCCGAAGATGTCCCTGTCCGGGCTGTGGAAGTGGCTGGACGAGTCCCCCCTGGACACTCCCGACCAGGAAGGCGGCACCGCGCGCGGCAAGAGCCACACCGCCACCGCGGACCAGACCAGCAGCAAGACCGCGGTCGGTCACAGCGCCGGCAAGGGCAAGGGCGAACTGGACGCCTACGCCCGGGCCGACGACCGCCCCCGCACGGCCGTGACCGACGCCGCCGCGGGCAACGCCAAGAGCTTCGACGCGAAGACCAGCAAGCGGAACGCCAAGAAGTCGACGGCGACCTCCGACTACTACGTCAACACCGACGGGTCGACCACCGTCCGGCACTACGCCGGCCGGTCCAACTTCAAGGGTGCCGACGGCACCTGGAAGCCGATCGACACCGATCTGACCGAGGACAAGGACGGCAGGCTCCAGCAGGCCGCCAACTCCCTCGACGTCGAGTTCGCCCCGGACGCGGGCGACCAGCAGCTCGCCTCCGTCGACTTCGGTGCGGGCCGCCGCCTCGCCTACTCGCTCCGCGGGGCGAAGAAGGCCGACGTCACCGTCGACGCCGACAACACGGCGACGTACGCCGACGTCCTGCCGGACACCGACCTGTTGCTCTCCCCGCTCGCCGAGGGCTTCAAGGAACGGCTGGTCCTGCGTTCGAAGAACGCACCCAACTCCTGGCTGTTCCCCCTCGATGTCCAGGGGCTCACCCCGCGCATCGCGGACAACGGCGACGTGGAGTTCACCGACGGGGACGGGGAGGTGACCGCCACCATTCCCCACGCCTTCATGGAGGACTCCAGGATCGACCCCCGCTCCGGCGACGCGGCGATCTCCCGCGCGGTGACCTACACCCTGACCACCACCGCCGACGGCAAGCCCGCCCTGAGGCTGACCGCCGACCGCGCCTGGCTGGACGACCCCGCCCGGGCCTACCCCGTCACCGTGGACCCCACGGTCACCGCCGGCAATTCGACGTACACGCAGAACACCATCGGTGGTGACCACTCCACCGAGAACCAGATCAAGGTCGGCAGCTACGACTCCGGCACCAACAAGGCGAACTCCTTCCTGCAGTTCTCCTCGCTGGGTACCACGCTCAAGGGCCAGCGGGTGTCCGCCGCCACCCTGAACGTGTACGCCATCTGGTCCGCGACCTGCACCGCCGAGCCGTTCTCGGTGTCCCCGATCACCCAGTCCTGGACCCCGTCCGGCGTCACCGCCTACCCCGGTCCCGCCTACGGCGCCGCCATCGGCACCGCCACCGTGGCCCCCGGCGCCTCCTGCACCAACAACGCGGGCGGCACCAACGACCTGAGTGTCGGCACGAAGATGCCCGTCAAGCTGTCCACCGGATGGTTCGACGGCATCGCCACCGGCAGCGCCAACTACGGCCTGGCGCTCACCGCGCCGACCGGCGACGGGCTGCACTGGAAGAAGTTCCACTCCGACAACAGCACCACGGCGGCCTTCCGGCCCGCGCTGGAACTGACCTACACGGCCAACACGGCGCCGCAGATCAACGCCCAGTACCCGCCGGAGAACCACCAGTCGAACACCCTCCAGCCGGAACTGCTCGTCTACGCGAGCGACGCCGACAAGTGGCCGATGGCCGCCCTGACGTACGCCTTCGAGGTGTACGACGCGGACAGCGACAGCACCACCCCCGTCGCCACCTCCGGGATCATCACCAAGAGCAGCTGGAAGATACCCGCCGGCAAGCTCAAGTGGAGCAAGAACTACGCCTGGTACGTCAGCGTCACCGACGGATACGACTCGGTGATGTACTCGGCGAGCCGGTTCGCCACGGCGGTGCCGCAGCCACCGGTCACCTCGGGCCTCTCCCAGAACACCGACGGCCACGAATTCGACCCGAGCGACGCCAACTACACCACCGAGGACACCGACGCCGAGGTCGAGGTCGTCGGCCCGTCGCTGTCCGTGGAGCGCTCGTACAACAGCCGTGACCCGCGCACCGACGGTGCCTTCGGCGCCGGCTGGGCGACGGTCACCGACATGACGGCCGTGGAGGTGAAGGACGGCGCGGGCACTCTCACCAGCGTCGTGATCACCTACCCGGGCGGCGAGCAGGTCGCCTTCGGCCGCAACGCCGACGGCACCTTCGTGCCTCCGATGGGGCGGTACGCCAGACTGGCGGCGGCCGCGTCGGGCGGCGGTTACACGCTGACCGACAAGGACTTCACCACCTACAGCTTCCAGCAGGCGGTGACCGGCCGGACCGGCGCGTTCGCGATCTCGTCGATCAAGGACTACGCGAATCGGGCGGAGACCTTCACCTACACGAGCGGCAAGCTCAGCAAGGTCACCAACACCACGTCCAACCGGTCGCTGTCCTTCGCCTGGCAGACCCCCTCCGGGGCCACCGCCCCGCACGTGTCGACCGTGACCACGGACCCCGCCAAGGCCGGGGACGCGAGCACCGCCCAGGTCTGGAACTACGGCTACACCGGCGACCAGCTCACCAAGGTCTGCCCGCCCGCCGACCCCACCAAGTGCACCGTCTACGGCTACGCCACGGGCAACCACTACCGCACCACCGTCATGGACGCGGACCCGTTCGCGTACTGGCGGCTGGGGGAGACCGGCGGCACGGTCGCGAGCGACACGGTCGACCTCAACCAGGGCAAGTTCAACGGCCTCTACCGCAACGTGACCCTCGGCGGGACCGGTCCGCTGACCGGGTCGACGCAGAAGGCCGCCACGTTCAACGGCACCACGTCGTACGTCGAGATCCCGAGCGCCCCGGGCGCCACGCCCTCGTACACGACGGTGTCGCTGTGGTTCAAGACCACGCAGGCGGGCGGTGTCCTCTTCTACTACGGGGACAAGCCGCTCAGTGACGCCGATCCGGTCACGAACACGAAGAAGAACACCCCGGCGGTGTACGTCGGCACGGACGGCAAGCTCCGTGGCTGCCTCGCCATGTCCCCCGGGTGCATGACCACGATCGCGTCCACGGCCACCGTCACGGACGGCAAGTGGCACAACGTGGCCCTCACCGGAGCGGCGACCACGCAGACGCTCTACCTCGACGGCGCCAAGCAGGGCACCCTCGCGGGCACCATCAACGACTGGGAGCAGCCCTACATCTCCTTCGGAGCCGGGGTGAACACCGACGGCTGGCCGGCCATGAACGCCTCCGACAAGCTGGGGCACTACTCCGGACAGCTCGCCGAGGTCGCCGTCTACACCGAGGCGCTCGACCCGTCGGTCATCACCGCGCAGTACCAGGCGGCCACCCGGTCCGCGGGACTGCTCAACAAGATCACCACGCCGAACGGCAAGACCCAGTCGGCCGTCACCTACGGCACCACCGACGACCTGGTCGTCCAGGCGACCGACGGCGACGGCGGCACCTGGAAGCTCAACCCGGCCACGGTCACCGGCTCGTCCCAGGTCTACCGCTCCGCGGTGATGGGATCGGCACCCGCCGGATACTGGCGCCTGGACGACACCCAGGGTGCCGCGCAGGCCGCCAACGAACTGCACACCGGCTTCGGCACGTACAACAGCGTCACCCAGGGCGTGGCCGGGCCGTTCGGCACCGGTGACGTCACGGCCGCGCAGTTCAACGGCACCAGCTCGTACGCGGAGATCCCCTACGCGCAGTGGCACGGCAAGGGCGACCGCTCCGTCGAGCTGTGGTTCAAGACCGCGAAGCCCGGTGTGCTGGTGTCCGACCAGACCAAGGCCCCCAACGACGCGGCCGGGGCGAGCGGTCCCATCGACCCCGTCCTGTACGTGGGTGCCGACGGCAAGCTCCGCGGCCACTGGTACAGCGTGTCCGGTTCGGCCGCCACGGACTTCGGGTCCAAGGCGACGGTCACCGACAACACCTGGCACCACGCCGTGCTCTCGGCGACCGGCACCACGCAGACCCTGTACGTGGACGGAGTCAAGCAGGCCGACTTCACCGGTGCGCCCAACGACCAGACGAACACCCGGACGTTCATCGGCGCCGGCTTCGCCAAGGGCTGGATCAGCGCTCCGGCCGACGTCAGCTACTTCACCGGCTCCATCGCCGAGGTCGCCGTGCACGCGGGCGGACTCACCGAGGACCAGGTCGAGCAGCACTGGTCGGCGTACAAGGCATCCGCGGGCGTCGCCCCGGTGCGGACGGTGAAGCTCACCGACCCCACCGAGAAGACGATGACCTACGTGTACGACGCGGAGATGGGCAACCGCCTGCTCACCGCGATCGACACCAACGGCAAGCGGACCACCTACGGCTACGACACGGCGGGCTTCCTGCGCACCGTGACCGACGCCAACGGCAACCGCTCGGTCACCGGCCACGACATCCGCGGCAACACGGTCTCCCAGACCATGTGCCAGGACACGGCCGCGGGCAAGTGCGCCACCGACTACTACACGTACTACCCGGACTCGACCACGGCGTTCCCGCCGATGGACCCGCGCAACGACCTGGTGCTCACCGAGCGCGACGGCCGTTCCTCGGGCCCGACGGACAACACCTACCTGACCAGCTACGCGTACGACACGGCGGGCAACCTCACCTCGGTGACGACGCCGCCGGTGCCGGGCCACCCGAACGGGCGGACCGCCACCACCACGTACACGACCGCCACCACCGCGGCGGCGGAGGGCGGCACCGCGAAGGCGCCGGCCGGGCTGGTCGCCGAGGTGGTCACCCCGGGCGGCCGGAAGACCGCGTACTCCTACTTCGCCAACGGTGACGTCGCCGAGACCACGGACGCCAACGGGGCGAAGGAGAAGAGCACCTACGACAACCTCGGACGTCAGCTCACCAGGACCGAGGTGACCGACGCCCAGCCGGGCGGCCTCACCACGACCCTGACGTACGACAAGGACGACCAGGTCCTCACCGAGACGGACCCGCCGGTCACCAACCGGGTCACCGGCGCCGTCCACACCGGGCGGACCAGCACCGTCTACGACGCCGACGGCAACGTCTCCTCGCAGACGATCGCGGACCTGACCGGCGGTGACGCCTCCCGCGCCACCTCGATCACGTACGACGCGTACAACCGCATGGCGTCGAGGACCGACCCGGGCGGCGACACCACGTCGTTCGAGTACGACGTGTACGGCAACAAGGTCAAGGAGACCGACCCGGCCGGCAACGTCAACACCTACACCTTCGACGCCGAGGGCAGGCCCCTCACCACCAACCTGCTGAACTACACGGGCGACCCGGCGAACCCCTCGCCGGCCACGACCCTCGTGCAGGAGTCCCGGGCCTACGATCCGGCGGGCCGCCTCGCGTCGATCACCGACGCGATGGGCCACGTCACGGCGTACACGTACACCGACGACGGGCTCTCCGCCTCGGTCATGCGCAAGGACCCGGCCAACGGCCTGTCCTTCACCGAGGAGGCCAACACCTACGACGCGGCCGGCAACCTGGTCAAGCAGGTCACCAACGACGGCCAGACCGTGTCGACATTCACGGTGGACGCCTCCGACCGCACCACGTCCTCGGTCCTCGACCCGGGCGGCCTCGCCCGGACCACGAAGGTGAGCTACGACCCGGACGACAACGTCGTCTCGGAGACCGACCTCGACCCGGCCGCCGGCCGCACCAGCACCGAGGACACGCTCTACGACAACCTGGGCAACGTCACCGGATCCACCCTCCACGACGGAACCACCGCACCGGTGGGCCGCTGGAAGCTGGCCGAGACCAGCGGCACGTCGGCCGCCGACTCGTCCGGCGGGAACAAGGCCGTCACCCTCGGCAGCGGGGTCACCCGCTCCACCGAGCGCGGCGGCTCCGCCGTCTTCGACGGCACCGCCAACGCCTACGGCCAGACGAAGGGAGCGGCGGTCAACACCGGCGGCTCCTTCACCGTCTCCACGTGGGTCAAGCTGAACTCCACCGCGGCCAACAGCACCTTCCTCGCCCAGGACGGCGAGATCGGGAGCGGCTTCCAGCTGTACTACTCCACGGCGTACGGCTGGACGTTCAACCGCCACGGCTCGGACATGTCCGGCCCCACCATCGCCCGGGCGTCCTCCGGGACGGCCGCGGTGACCACCGGCACGTGGACCCACCTGACCGGCGTGTACGACAAGGAGGCCGCCCAGATCAGGCTGTACGTCAACGGCGTCCAGTCCGGCACCTCCACCGCGTTCACCACCCCCTGGGACGCCACCGGGCCGCTCCAGATCGGCCGCAGGCTCGCCAGCGGCGCGTATGCGGAGAACACCAACGGCGCGCTCAACGACATCCAGGTCTACGGCGAAGCACTGACCGCGTCCCAGGTGACCGCGCTCAAGGGCGGCACCCTCCCGGCGGCGGGAAGTTCCGTCCGCACCTCCAGCTGGAAGCTGGACCAGCGCGGACTGCCGCTGGCGATGACCGACGAGAACGGGGTCACGACCGACTACGGCTACGACGAGGCCGGTCAGCAGACCAGCGTCACCGAGCCGGCCGTCAACAGCGAGACCGGCGGTGGCACCCCGGTGTCGGTCCGTCCGGTGTCGATGACCGGCTACAACACATTCGGTGAGGACACCGAGTCCTCCGACCCGCTGGGCAACGTGGTGACGACGGCGTACGACGCCGAGGGCCAGGAGTCCTCGACGACGATGCCGAACTACACCCCGCCGGGGGCCTCGGCCCCGATCACGGCCGCGACCTGGAACGAGTACAACAAGCTCGGCCAGGTCACCGCCGAGGTCGACCCGCTGGGCAAGCGCACCGAGTACGCCTACACCCAGCTCGGCGACCTGGCCTCGGTCAAGGAGCCCGGCGGCGCCACGACGCGGTACACGTACACAGCCAACGGCGACCAGCTGTCGGCCACCCGGCCCGGCGGCGCCCGCCAGGAGACCACCTGGGACTACCTCGGCCGCCCGGTCACGGACACGGACATCGTGCGCCAGCCGACCCAGCGGGCGTACACCTCCATCAACGAGTACAACGCCCCGGGAGGTGAACTCTCCCGGACGGTCAGCCCGACCGGGGTGAGCGAGTCCTACAAGTACAACGTCCTCGGCGAGACGACGGAGGTGACCGACGCCGCGGGCGCCACCAGCCGCTTCACGTACGACATGGACGGCCGGCCGCTCACGTCGGTGGACGCCGACGGCACCAGCACCGCCAACACCTACGACGGCTACGGCCAGCTGACCGCCACGAAGGACCTGGACGCGACGGGCAAGGTGCTGCGCACGAGCAGCTCCACCTACGACCGTGTGGGCAACCCGACGTCGGTGACCGACTACCGGGGCCACACCGTCACGCTCACGAGCGACGCGACGGGCCTGATCACCAAGGCGGTCCAGCCGGTCTCGGCGACCGAGTCGATCACCACGACCTTCGGCTACGACGCGGCGGGCAACCGCACGCGCTTCACCGACGGCCGCGGCAACGCCTTCCTCACCACCTACAACACGTGGGGCTTGGCGGAGAAGGAGATCGAACCGTCCACCCCGGCGCATCCGGACCTCGTGGACCGCACGTTCACGATGGTCTACGACAAGGCGGGCCGCCCCCAGGAGCAGCGCTCCCCGGGCGGGGTCGTCGTCAGCAACGAGTACGACGACCGGAGCCGGCTGGTACGCCAGCACGGCACGGGCGCGGAGGCGGAGACCACCGACCACACCTACACCTACGACGAGGACGACCAGGTCACCTCGGTGGCGGGCGCGGACGAGGAGAAGAACACCTTCTCCTACGACGACCGCGGTCTGCTCCTGAGCGCCAACGGCCCCTCCGGCACCTCCTCCTTCGCCTACGACGGCAATGGCGCGATGACCTCGCGCAAGGACGCGTCGGGCACGTCGACCTTCGGGTACGACACGGCGGGCCGGCTCAAGTCGGCGGTGGACGGGGCGAGCGGTACGTCGATGACGTACGGCTACGACACCGAGTCCAACGTGACCTCGATCGAGTACGGGCAGGGCAAGGGCAGGCGTGACTTCTCGTACGACTCCCTGGGCCAGCTGACCACGGACAAGCTGACGTCACCCACGGGCAAGTCGCTGGCGTCGTTCACCTACGGCTACGACCTCAACGGCAACGAGACGTCGAAGACGACGACCGGTGTCGCCGGGGCCACCACGAACACGTACACGTACGACTGGGCGAACCGCCTGTCGTCCTGGAACAACGGGAGCACGACCGAGCAGTACGGCTACGACGCGTCCGGCAACCGGACCCGCGTGGGCGGTGACACCTACACGTACGACGCCCGCAACCGCCTCACCTCGGACGGGCAGGGCACGTACACGTACACCGCGCGCGGCACGATGAGTTCGGTCACCGACGAGGGCGGTGTGCAGACCGCGGTGAAGGCGGACGCCTTCAACCGCGTCATCAGCGAGGGCGAGCGGACCTACACGTACGACGGTCTGGACCGGACGCTGAAGGCGAGCGACGGCCAGGGCGGCTCGCTGTACGACTTCTCGTACAGCGGGGCCGGCAACGACGTGGCGTCCGACGGCGGTACGTCGTACAGCCGCAACGTCGACGGTTCGCTGATGGGCATCAAGTCGGCGATGGGCTCTGTGCTCGCGCTGACCGACATCCACGACGACGTGGTGGGCCAGTTCACCGCGGACGGCGAGGCGCTGACCGGTTCGACCACGTACTCCCCGTTCGGGAAGGTCGAGCAGTCGACCGGCATGGTCGGACACCTCGGCTACCAGTCGGGGTGGACTGACCCGGAGACCGCCAAGGTCAACATGGCGGCGCGCTGGTACTCACCGGAGACCGGCCAGTTCAACAGCCGCGACACGGTGGGCATGAACCCGCTGCCGACCTCGGTGTCCGCGAACCGCTACGCGTACGCGGACCAGAACCCGATGACGGCGACCGACCCGACGGGTCACTGGCCGAGCTTCGTCGACAAGGCCATCAAGAAGGTCAAGAAGAAGGTCAAGAAGGTCGTCAAGTCGGCCTACAAGAAGACCAAGGCCGCGGTCAAGAAGGTCGCGAAGAAGGTCAAGGCCGCCGCCAAGAAGATCAAGAAGGCGGTCAAGAAGGTCGTCAAGAAGGCCAAGCGTGTGGTGCGGAAAGCCGTGCACTACGTGGCCGACAGCGTCAAAAAGGTCAAGAGATACGTCAAGCGGACCTATAAGCGCGTAAAGAAATACGTCCACAAGGTCGTCAAACACGTCAAGAAGGCGGTCCGCAAGGTCGCCAAGGCCGTCAAGAGCGTGGCGCACAAGGTGGTGAAGGCCGCCAAGAAGGTCGGCAAGGCCGTCAAGAAGGCGGCGAAGGCCACAGCCAACTTCGTGAAGCAGCACGCTTCGACGATCGCCTCGGTGGCGGTCGGCGTGGCGGTCTTCGCGGGCTGCACGGGCGCCACCCTCGGCGGTGGCGTCGTCGCCTGCGGCATGCTCGCGGGCGCCGCTGCCAACGCGGTCGGCTACGCGATGAGCGACGGTCCCAAGACCCTGGCCGGCTTCGCGACCGCGGTCGGCGTGGGAGCCCTCACCGGCGCCCTCGGCGGCGCGGCGGGCGGCGCAGCCTCCGGCGCGGTGGGCCGTCTGCTCGCCGGCGTCGGCGGCAAGGCGCTGAACGGCGCGGCGATGGGCGCCGCGGGCGGTGCCGCGGAAGGCGCGGTCGGCTACGGCGTCTCCTGCGTGACCAGCGAGGAAGGATGCAGCGTCTCCGGCGCGGCGAAGGCCTCGGCGGTCGGCGCGGCAACGGGCGGCGTGTTCGGCGCGGCGGCAAGCAAGTTCGGCCGCAAGTCGACGGGGAAGCAGGAGCCGGACGGTCAGCCGTCCTCTCCGGGCTGCCGGACCGGCGTTCCTCACAGCTTCACCGGTCTGACCGGCGTGCTGATGGCGAACGGCACGACCAAGCCGATCTCCGAAGTGAAGGTCGGGGACTACGTCCTGACGGCCGAACCGGGCAAGAAGAAGAAGGAGAAGCACAAGGTCAAGGCGGTCATCGTCACCAAGACGGACCGTGACTACGTCGATGTCGTCGTGGACACTAAGTCCGGCCCGAAGACGATCCAGACCACCGAGCACCATCAGTTCTACGAAGCCACCAAGGACGCCTGGACCCAGGCCGCCGATCTCAAGGCCGGCCAGAAACTTCAGAACGCCTCCGGCGGACCCACGGTGGTGATCGACACCACGGCGTACACCGCAAACCGTACGACGTACGACCTCAGCATCGACGGCCTGCACACGTACTACGTGCTCGCCGGTGTCGAGCCGGTGCTCGTTCACAATTGCGCGGGCGGGAAGGACGCCTCCGGGGCCGCGTGCTCCTGCGCGAGCCCAAGGCCTGCCAAATGGACCATTGATGCGATTCAGCATCCTGACAGTGCGATCCATGCGGCCGAGCAGGGCGGCGAGGGCCTGATGGTGACCCTGGATAGACTGGGTGCAGATGCCAGGCGGCAAGATAACCTGCGAGGCATAGCGACACGCCCAAAACAAGACAGGGATGAATTCCCGCCTGCAATCTTCAAGGAAGGTGCAGGAGCCCACGTGAAGCACATCGGGGCGGGAGACAATCGAGGTGCCGGTTCTGATATGAAGAATCAGCTCGTCGATATCCCCAATGGTGGTCGCGTGATGGTCACCATCATGAGCCTCGGTTACGTATTGGGGCAAAATCCATGACATGCGAGGACGAATGAACAAGCTGCATTCGGTTGCGAGCGGGCCGATCTCCGTCCACCCGCCGAAGGGCAGTCCCCTCCTCGATGGTGCCGCAAGCCCTCTGAGGACCCTACTGTCCGAGATGAACGGCTTCTATGCCTTCGAGTCGGCGCTCCATGTGTTCCCTTCGGGCGGGCCGGGGCTACCGGGGCGTTCGCTGGAGGAGTGGAATTCGGCATTGCTCTGGCGGGAGAGCTACAGTCACTTGATGCCGGAGGCGGTCTTCTTCGCCGAGGATGTATTCGGTTGTCAATTTATGGTGACGCAGGATGGTGTCGTCCACCTATTCAATCCCGAGACCGCTGCTCTGTCGAAGTTCTCCGATGACATCGAAGGATGGCAGAGCAACGTCATCGCGGACTGGAACTATGTCACCGGGTACTCGGTGGCGCATGAGTGGCAGACGCAGTACGGGGCACTCCCTCCTGGACACCGCCTCGTCCCCAGGATCCCCTTCTCCGTCGGCGGTGAATTCTCTGCGGACAACATGGTGCCCGTGGAATCCGTTGCGGCACTGAAGTATTGGGGTGCCTTCGCGCTCTCGATTTCGGAGGCCCCGGACGGCGAGAAATTCACATTCAATCCGACAGTGATCGATGGATTGAGATGCGGGATCTGGTCGCTGGGAGGCGAGTCCGTCTGTCGTTGTCTCGAGTGATGCCACTCGGCCGTGCATGACAGGGAGTGATTCCAAGTAGGACGCCGAGCCCTCATCGACAGTGATGTCGATGAGGGCTCGGTGACACCCGGTACCAGGGCTCGTCCGCTTGAGGTCATGCGAACCAGCCTCGCCATTTCAGCCCCGGATCAGGACGGCTGAACGAGCCCCGCCTTCCCGTAGATCGTCGCCACCCGTGCCCCCGCATCCCCCGAGGCGAAGCCCATCCCGATCCGGAAGACGCCCGGCTGGGCCGGGTCCGGGATGTGGACGCCGAGGCCCTCCGGCTCGCGGTAGTCCAGCGTGTACGCCGCCGCCGTGTGGGCCGGGTTGACGGTCTCCTTGAACGGCGTGGGCGGCGCGGGGTCCAGGGCGCCCGTGGTGAGGTTCACCGAGGTGATGAACGTGTTGCCGACGCCGGGCGCGGAGATCACCGTGTCCTGGCCGTCGATGTCCTGGACGGAACCGTAGCTGTTGCCGTGCAGCATGTAGAGGTACTGGCCGACGACGGCGTACCCCTGGAGGAACGGGCGGCCGTACGTGGTGAGGGGCCAGCCGGGAACCGCCGGGAGAGACGGTTCGCGGACGCTCGCGAGCGGCTGGCTCCAGATGCCGAGGCGGGCCAGGTCCAGGTCGTGGACCTGGAAGATCATCGCGCCGTCCGTGTCGCGGCAGCGGAAGGCGAGACGGCCGTAGACCGGGTCGACGGAGGCGGTGTAGGTCGTGGCGCCCGGCACCGGCGCGTACATGGTGAGTCCGGCCGAGCCGGAGTCGAGCACCTGGCCGTTGACGAAGGGGAAGCGTGCCAGACGCCTGCCGCGGCTGGTGGTCTTGGTCGGGTCGTCAGGGTGCACCGGATCCGGGACCTCCTGGCCGTCCGCCTCCGTCCACAGGTAGGCCTTGGCGCCGACCGGCTCGACACCGATGCTCATGCCGTGCCCGAAGCCGCGCAGATACATGTAGCCCAGCGTGTTGCCGGACATGTCCCACTTGGTGATGGTCAGGTCGCCGCGCCGATTGCGGTCGACACTGCTCACCGCAGCGGACTCGCCCGAGAGTTTCAGCCCGCCCTGCGTCACCTGGGCCAGGTAGATGTGGCCGTTGGCGTTGTCGTAGCCGAACGACTGGAGGATCGTCGTGTCGCGCAGGGGCTTCTGGCGTATCCAGTTGTCCGACGCGCTGTTCAGGTCGAG
This sequence comes from Streptomyces sp. NPDC005761, assembly GCF_040630635.1. NCBI lineage: Bacteria > Bacillati > Actinomycetota > Actinomycetes > Kitasatosporales > Streptomycetaceae > Streptomyces > Streptomyces sp. NPDC005761. Next base: position 418,165 of record NZ_JBEXXX010000001.1, read on the forward strand.
CCGGGGTGAAGGCACCATCAGCGCCGAGCCCGGCGTGGGGTGGGTGGCGGCTGAGGCGGTGCCGGTGCCGACGGAGACGCCGGCAACGGTGAGCGCGCCCGCGCCGCTCCACGCGAGCAGGGAGCGGCGGCTGGGGTGAATGAGTCTGTCGTGGGTCATGGTGCTCATCCAATCCGGGGGTCCGCCCGCGCTCAACCCCGCCCCCCTCAGCTCAATTTCACCCAGCCGTCGCCCTCGCGCCACACACACCATCCGCCCTCGACACATTGACCGGCTGATGTACTTTCGTGCTGATCTCGCTGGTGGTGCCCTGCTTCAACGAGGAAGACATCCTCGAACGCTTCCATGAACGCGTGACGGATGAGATGACCCGCCTGGGTCACGCGTTCCAGCTCGTCTACGTGGACGACGGAAGCGCCGACCGGACGCTGCCGATCCTCCAGGAACTGGCGGCCGCCGACCCCCGGGCCCGCTACGTCTCCTTCAGCCGCAACTTCGGCAAGGAGGCCGCCATGCTGGCCGGCCTCCAGCACGCCGAGGGTGACGCCGTCGTCATCATGGACGCCGACCTCCAGCACCCGCCGGAGCTCGTCGGCCGCATGCTCCAGGAGCACGCCGAGGGTTACGACCAGGTGATCGCCCGCCGCACCCGCAAGGGCGACCGCGTCACCCGCACCCTCACCGCCCGCGCCTACTACTGGCTCATCAACCGGCTCGTGGACGTGGAACTCGTCGACGGAGTCGGCGACTTCCGGCTGCTGTCACGGCGGGCCGTCGACGCCGTACTCGAACTCACCGAGTACAACCGCTTCTCCAAGGGCCTCTTCGCCTGGGTCGGCTTCCCCACCACGACGTTCAGCTACGAGAACGCCGTCCGGGAGCAGGGCCGCTCCGCGTGGACCTTCGGCAAACTGCTGAACTACGGCCTCGACGGACTCCTCTCCTTCAACAACAAGCCATTGCGCGCCGCCCTCTACCTCGGCATGCTCCTCATGTCCGTGGCCTTCGTCTACGCCGCCTGGATCGTCGGCGTCGCCCTCGTCAAGGGCGTCGACACCCCGGGCTACGTCACCCTGCTCGTGGTCCTCACCGCCCTCGCCGGCGTCCAGATGGTGATGGTCGGGGTGGTGGGGGAGTACGTCGGCCGGATCTACTACGAGGTGAAGCGCCGCCCGCACTTCCTGGTCAAGGCCACCAACACCCAGGCACGCCGGCCGGCCCAGGAGCCGGAACCCATGGAGTTCGTACGCCGATGACGGTCAAGGCACAGATGGCCCGGTTCGCCCTCGTGGGCGCCGTGAACACCGGCACGTACTACGGCTTCTACCTCGTCCTGCTGCACTGGCTGCCCTACATAGCCGCCCATGTGCTGGCCTTCGCGCTCAGCATGACCGGATCGTTCTTCCTGAACTCCTACTTCACCTACCGCACCCGGCCCACCTGGCGGAAGTTCCTCCTCTTCCCCCTCACCAACGCGGCCAACTTCGTCATCACCACCGGCGGCGTCTACCTGCTGGTCGACCTGGCCGGCTTCAGCAGCCGCTACGCCCCCCTGATCGCGGCAGCGGCCGCCATCCCCATCACCTTCGTCGTCTCGCGCACGATCATGCTGCGCCCGGACACCCCGCCGAAACAGGTGGAGCGGGTCGGCTGAGCCGCGCCGCCGGCAGCCCACATCCCCAACTCCTCCCGAATCGTTGGTCGAATCAGTGGCCGGGACCAGTTCCACTGCCCTGGAGCATCCGGCACTTGGGAGGCGGCGTCGCGGGTCTGGGCACGCGCATCTGCGGCGTTGTCGTCAATCGCAAGGGCTCCGCCATTGCTCAATCCTCCGCCTTGCAGCTGCACGCACCCGGACCCGCTCCTTTTCCCGCCCCCCAAGTGCCGGATGCTCTAGCATCGATCACCGCAAGGCTTTGTGCACCGCCGCACAATCTCCTCGGGAGGCTCCTTTGCACCGCCGCCGTCGCTCCGCGCTCACCGTCTCCGCCGCACTGCTCACCGCAGCGCCGCTCCTCGCCGCCTGCGGCAGCCAGGCCCACCCGGGCGCCGCGGCCGTCGTGGGAGGGGACCGGATCACGGTGGCCACCGTGCAGGGCCAGGTCGCGGACGTGCGCCAGGCGCAGGACACCTCGAAGCAGTCCGCCCAGATCACCAACCAGTCCGGCCAGCTCGTCCGCGCCAAGCTGCACGGCCTGATCCTGGACCGGGTCCTGGACAAGGCATCGGCGGACGCCGGCGTGACCGTCAGCCGCGCCGAGGTCCAGCAGATGCGGCAGCAGGCCGTCGCCCAGTACAAGGGGGAGGACGGGCTGCGCGCCGCGGTCCTCCAGGAGCGCTGGATCGCCCCGGACCAGATCGACGCCTTCCTGCGCGAGCAGATCCAGCTGACCAAGCTCGGCCAGGCACTCGGGGCCGACCCGACGACCCCGGCCGGTACGAAGGCCCTGGGCGACGCGCTGACGAAGGCGTCCAAGGCCCTGAAGGTCGACGTCAACCCGCGCTTCGGCACCTGGAACAACCAGCAGATCCAGCTCGCCGACTACAAGGCCCCCTGGATCACCCAGGTCACCAAGCCCGCCCAGGCGGCCGCGGAGGCCGGGGCCTGAGGGCTGTCCGACGGCCGGGGTAGATTCGGCGGTGTGAACGCTGAAGACCCCGGCCGCATCGTCCTGCTCACCGCCAGCCACCGTGTCGCGCCCGGACTGCTGTCCTGGCCCGCCTGGCAGACACTGCACGCCGCCGACCGGGTGCACTGCGGGGAACAGGACCAGCCGCAGCTGCCGTATCTGCGCGAGGCCGGCATCACCGTCACGATCGGCGTGCCCGACGCGCAGGAGCTCGTGGACGTGTGCGCCGGCGGCCGGACCGTGGTCGTCCTCACCGGCGGCGAGGGCAACCAGCCGCTGACCGACGGACTGGCCCGGCTGGCCGGCTCCGGGCGGGTGCGGATGCCGAACCTGGAGCTGCTGCCCGGTTCCTACGACCTGCCGGGTGCCCGGCTCCTCGACCTCGTCCAGATCATGGACCGGATCCGGATCGAATGCCCCTGGACGTCACAGAAGACCCACGAGGGCCTCGCCAAGTACGCCATCGAGGAGGCGTACGAACTCGTCGAGGCGATCGAGGACGGCGACCGCGAAGAGCTCCGCGAGGAGCTCGGGGACGTACTGCTCCAGGTCGTCTTCCACGCGCGCATCGCGGAGGAGGACGAGGACGAGCCGTTCTCCGTGGACGACGTCGCGGCCACGCTCGTCGAGAAGCTGATCCACCGCCACCCGCACGTCTTCGGCGACGAGACCGCCGAGACACCGGAGGACGTCCACGCGCACTGGCTGCGGACGAAGGCGATCGAGAAGCAGCGCGAGTCCGTCACCGACGGGGTGCCGCTCGGCCAGCCCGGTCTGGCGCTCGCCGCGAAGCTCGCGAGCCGGGCCCGTACCGCCGGACTCGACGTGGCGCTCCCGGAGAGCGGGGGCGAGGGCGACGACATCGGCTACCGGCTTCTCGCTCTGGCCGTACGCGCCCAGGAGGACGGCATCGACCCGGAGGCGGCACTGAGGGCCGCGGGGCGTGCGTACCGGGACGCGATCCGGGCGGCGGAGGGCGTCGGGTAGTGGCAGGGGAGCCTGTGTCCACAAGCCTCCGCCAGTAGCTGCGGGACCGGGCTGCGCGCAGGCCGCCCGGGATGGACCCGGCTACCACGGGGGCAAGTCCGGTGCCGGTGTGCCGCTGCGCGCCACGTTCCTCGCGGCGGCGACCGACGTCGCGCCGGTGAACCGGCTCTGTGTGGTCGGCCGGGCAGTGGTCGAACGGGCGAACGACGGCGTACCCGTGGCGACTGCGTGACTTCAGGCGTCCCTGGACGAGTCCGCCGTGCCGCCGTCGTGATCGGTCGGCCGTCGCTGAGGCGCGAACTGCACGGGGAGTGTCCGCAGTCCACGCATGATGAGACCGCCCCGCCACCGCAGGTCGACCGGGTCCACCGCGAGCCGAAGGTCCGGAAGGCGGCGGAACAGGGTCTCCAGGGCGGTGCGGCCCTCCAGGCGCGCGAGCGGGGCGCCCAGGCAGTAGTGGATGCCGTGCCCGTATCCCAGATGCTGGTTGTCCCGGCGAGACAGGTCGAGTGTGTCGGGCTCCGTGAATCGGTCCGGATCACGGTCGGCCGCTGCGAGGACGACGAGTACGGGATCGCCCTCGCGGATCGGCTCTCCGCCGATTTCGAGAGCTTCCGTGGCGTAGCGCCAGGTAGCCAGTTCCACCGGGCCGTCGAAGCGCAGCAGTTCCTCGATGGCGGTGTCCAGGAGGCGGTTGTCGCCCCGCTGGATCGCGCTCTGGAACACAGCACGCTGAGGCGGGTTACGGAAGAACGCGTGGGCGCTGTTGCCGATCAGGTTGATGGTCGTCTCGAAACCCGCGAAGAGGATCACGAAGCACATCGCGGCGGCCTCGTTCTCGGTGAGGTGCTCGCCGTGGTCACTCGCCCGGATCAGGCCTGAGATCAGGTCGTCGCCGGGGTTCTCCCGCTTTCTGTGAATCAGCTCGGCGAGGTAGGCGCGGATCTTCTTCACGGACCGGGCGACCCCGCCGCGCGGCCCGCCGCCGTGCCGGATCATCATGCCCGCCCAGTCCCGGAAGTCGTCCTGGTCCTCCTCAGGTACGCCGAGCAGATCGCAGATGGCGTAGATGGGGAGCGGAAAGGCGAAGTCATGGATGAGGTCGGCCTCCCCCTTCTCCGCGAAATCGTCGATGAGCCGGTCCGCCAGCTCCTGCACACGAGGTCCGAAGGCGGCGATCGTCCGGGGCGTGAACGCCTTGGACACGAGCCGGCGCAGCCGTGTGTGGTCGGGCGGGTCGATGTTCAGCAGATGCGTCATCAGGTTGGCGCTGCGCTCGCCGGGGATACCGGTCTTGCTCTTGCCCTGGGCGTCCTCGGCGTGGTGAGCCGGGTTCTTCGACAGGCGGCTGTCGGCGAGGGCCTGCCGTGCGTCCGCGTACCGGGTGACGAGCCACGCTTCGACGCCGCTGGGCAATGTCGTCCGGTGTACGGGGCTGTGTTCCCTCAGCCAGGCGTAGGCGGGGTACGGGTCGGTGGCGAACTCCCAGGTGAAGAGTTCGGGCGGCGGGGCGTGGTTCACGTGACGACGGTATCGGGCGGCTGCGGGTGAGCCGCCACTGCCGGTGTTCCGAGGCCCGAGGTCATGGCGGTTCCGGGTGCGGACCGTAGGGGGGGAGAGGTGTTTAAGCGTCCTGCTCTGCCGCAGCTCACGGTGACAGGAGGGCTTCTTGGCAGTCCACTTTCGGCGCGAAGCGAGGCCCCCAAGGGCAGGGGAGCGCCGTGAGCGTCCCAGCGGTCGGCAACGGGCGGCCCCGTTCTCGTCGTGCTCGCCGCCGCCGACCGGGACCCGGAGCGCTTCGAGGGGCCGGACGCGCTGGACCTTGCGCGGCGTGACAACCAGCACCTCGGTTACGGTCACGGAATCCATTACTGCCTGGGAGCACCGCTCGCCCGGCTGGAGGGGCAGGCCGCCCTCGCCACGCTCCTGAAGCGTCTTCCCGACCTGCGACTTGCGGCAGAACCTGACGATTTGCGCTGACGCGGCGGGCTCATCATGCGTGGACTGCGCACACTTCCGGTGGAGTTCACCCCCGGAGTGCGTTTCGGCGAAGGTGACACTCTGTCAACTCTGTGACTTTTACGTGATCTCCGCTGCATCGACTTGTGACACACGTTCGAGTCCCGCTAGGTTCACCGTTCGACTCGTCAGTCACACGGAAGGCAACTCCATGGGCTCCGCGAACGGCAGACACCGTCGCCCCCGGCAGGCACCCGCGATCATCGTCGCCGCAGGCGTGACCGGCTCGGCCATCGCCATCCCGCTGCTCGGTGCGGCAGGCGCGCACGCCGCCGACGCCTCGACCTGGGACCGCGTGGCCGAGTGCGAGAGCGGCGGCATGTGGAGTGCCGACCTCAGCAACGGCTACTACGGCGGCCTGCAGTTCTCCCAGGAGGTCTGGAAGTCGTACGGCGGCGAGTCGTACGCGGAGCGTGCGGACCTCGCCAGTCGTTCGCAGCAGATCGCTGTCGCGGAGAAGGTCCTGGAGGACCAGGGGCCGAAGGCGTGGCCCAGCTGCGCGGTCATCTCGGGCCTCGTCGCGGACAGCGGCCTGCCGGGCGTGGATCCGGGCAGCACGCCGTCCGCCGAGCCGACAGGGACCCCGGACCCGTCCACGAGTGCCGGCCCGTCCGAGGACGCGACCCCGTCGGACGGCGCGTCCTCGGAGGCGAAGGCGCCGACGGGCGACGCGAAGGACAAGGCCTCCGAGCCGGACGCCTCCGCCTCGCCGTCCGCCACGCCCTCGGGTGACGCCTCCGGTGCCGAGGGGAGCCCCTCCCGGGGGCAGGAGAAGGCCGGCAAGCATCGCGGTACCCCGGCGCCCGAGGGGACCAGGGACGCCGGGCGAGGCACCGACCGGGACGCGGGGCGGCACGCCTCGCGAGGTGACGGTGACGCACGCGACACCGCTGCCCCGGCTTCTGACGGGACGTACACCGTCCGCGACGGCGACAACCTCTGGGCCATTGCTGATGCACAGAAGCTGTCGGGCGGGTGGGCGGCTCTGTACGAGGCCAACAAGGCGGAGGTGGGCTCCGACCCCGACCTCATCCTGCCTGGCCAGAGCCTCGACCTCGGAGTGAAGGCTGAATGAGCGCGGTCTGATGATCAGCTGAAAGCACCCCAAAAATTGGGGTAGTTAAGAGGCCTATGTCCCACTTTTGACTAAGTGAGACATGGGTCTCTTTGCGTGAACTGGCACATCTTGTCCGGGGGGTCCCGCCGCATCCGTTCCCACCTGCGCAAACAGGGGTTCTTCGGGTGCAAGGAAGGGGCGTTTGTCCGGTATGTCCATCTTTGGATATGAGGGTTGGGTGTGTTTACGGTCGGAACCGCTCGCACCGCGGGCCCCGTCGACCGTCACGCCGAATCCTGCCGTCGGTCGAAGGGAACAGACGCGTAAAGCGCCGTAGGCAGGAGCGGGGGACCCAGGTAGGCGCCGGGCCCGGTCGTCGTAAGACGCATCAGGACCGGCTTGGGGTGGAGTCGCGTGCAAGGACGTGCGACCGGGCAACTCACTTGGCCCGAACCCGACAGCTCACCTCGTAGGCGTCGGTGAGGAGAAGTCTCGATGCTGCTCAACAGCAAGGGCAACAAGCACCGTCGCCCGTCCAAGGCCGTCCGTATCGCCACGCTCGCCGGTGTCACCGGTGCCGCCATCGCCGTGCCCCTGATGGGCGCGACCGGCGCCTCCGCCGCCTCCGTCTCCACGTGGGACGCCGTCGCCCAGTGCGAGTCCGGTGGCAACTGGTCCATCAACACCGGCAACGGCTACTACGGCGGCCTGCAGTTCTCGCAGTCGAGCTGGGCCGCCGCCGGCGGTACCCAGTACGCGGCCCGCGCCGACCTGGCCACCAAGGCCCAGCAGATCGCCACCGCCGAGAAGCTCCTCGACATGCAGGGCCCGGGCGCCTGGTCCTGTGCCGGCGCCGGCAACCTGAGCAACGACGGTGTCGACCCGGGTGTCGACGCCGGCTCCTCCGCCGCCAAGGCCGCGCCCAAGCAGGAGTCCGCGCCGGTCCAGAAGGCCGAGCCGAAGAAGGCCGAGCGCACCGAGGCCCCCGCCACCAACCGCTCGGACCGCGCCGCCGCCCCGAAGAAGACCGTCACCACCCCGACCGGCAAGAAGGTCGCGAAGGGTGACGGCGAGTACAAGGTCACCGCCGGCGACACCCTGAGCAAGATCGCCGCCGACCACAAGGTCAAGGGTGGCTGGGAGAAGCTCTTCAAGCTGAACAAGGACATCGTCACGGACGCCGACCTGATCTACCCGGGTCAGCAGCTCCACCTGACGAAGTAGTCGCGATCCCTCCTCGCTGATCACCCCGGCCGCCCCGGCCCGGTGCGCATCGTTCCCCCGTGCGTACCGGGCCGGGGTCGGCCGGTTTTGGTGTCGATCGTTCAACTGTTGTCGTTACTGGCCAGTAAATTTCTGGCCTTTTGCCCTGCTGTGCCTGCCCTTGGGTCCTTTTTCGTCCCAGGGGACGGGCGGTCGGCCGGTTGGGGCGGCCGGGCCGGTTAGGCTCTTGTCGCAAGGCCAAAGCGACCCTGCACCACCAGCGTCACATCCCAGAAGGAGATGCCTCGTGCCGTCCATCGACGTCGTCGTAGCCAGGGAAATCCTCGACTCCCGCGGAAACCCCACGGTCGAGGTCGAGGTCGGCCTCGACGACGGCAGCACGGGCCGTGCTGCTGTTCCGTCCGGCGCCTCCACCGGCGCGTTCGAGGCCATTGAGCTTCGCGACGGCGACCCCAACCGCTACCACGGCAAGGGCGTCGAGAAGGCCGTCCTCGCCGTGATCGAGCAGATCGGCCCGGAGCTCGTCGGCTACGACGCGACCGAGCAGCGGCTGATCGACCAGGCGATGTTCGACCTGGACGCCACGGAGAACAAGGGCTCGCTCGGCGCGAACGCCATCCTCGGCGTCTCGCTCGCCGTCGCCCACGCCGCCTCCGAGGCCTCGGACCTGCCGCTGTTCCGCTACCTCGGTGGCCCGAACGCGCACCTGCTGCCCGTCCCGATGATGAACATCCTCAACGGTGGGTCGCACGCCGACTCCAACGTGGACATCCAGGAGTTCATGATCGCGCCGATCGGTGCGGAGTCCTTCTCCGAGGCCCTGCGCTGGGGCGCCGAGGTCTACCACACGCTGAAGAAGGTCCTCAAGACCAAGGGCCTGTCCACCGGTCTCGGTGACGAGGGCGGCTTCGCGCCCAACCTGGAGTCGAACCGCGCCGCCCTCGACCTCATCGTCGAGGCCATCAAGGAAGCCGGCTACGCCCCGGGCAAGGACATCGCGCTCGCGCTCGACGTCGCCGCCTCGGAGTTCTACAAGGACGGCAAGTACGAGTTCGAGGGCAAGTCCCGCTCGGCCGCCGAGATGACCGAGTACTACGAGGAGCTCGTCTCCGCGTACCCGCTGGTCTCCATCGAGGACCCGCTGTACGAGGACGACTGGGCCGGCTGGAAGGTCATCACCGACAAGATCGGCGCCAAGGTGCAGATCGTCGGCGACGACCTCTTCGTCACCAACCCGGAGCGTCTGTCCCGCGGCATCGAGGAGGGCTCGGCCAACGCCCTGCTCGTCAAGGTCAACCAGATCGGTTCGCTGACCGAGACCCTGGACGCCGTCGAGCTGGCCCAGCGCAACGGCTTCAAGTGCATGATGTCGCACCGCTCCGGCGAGACCGAGGACGTCACCATCGCCGACCTCGCGGTCGCGGTGAACTGCGGCCAGATCAAGACCGGCGCCCCGGCGCGCTCGGACCGCGTCGCCAAGTACAACCAGCTGCTGCGCATCGAGGAGATCCTCGACGACGCCGCGGTGTACGCGGGCCGCTCGGCGTTCCCGCGCTTCAAGGGCTGATCCACCGGCCCCGGCAAAGCCCGGCGGGGTCGAGTGCCCCGGCCTCCGTCCGTCCCCGCACTCGGTCCCGTACCGTGTGCGGGGACGGACGTGCGTAATGGGGAGGCGGAGACATGGCCGCGAAGGACCGGGACCGGTTCTCCACCGCGACCCGGCTGCGGTTGCTCGGAGAGCAGACCGCCGCCCGCGTCTACCGCTCCCAGAACCGCCGGCAGGCCCGCCGCTCCCGGCTCACCGGCCGGGCCGCGTTCCTGGCGCTGATCGTCTGCTCACTGATCGTCGCCCTCGCGTATCCGATGCGGCAGTACGTGTCGCAGCGTGACGAGATCGCGGACCAGGAGCGGCTGGCGCAGGAGGCCGAGGCGCGTACCGAGGAGCTGCGCGACGAGAAGGCGCGGCTCCAGGACGACGCGTACATCAAGCGGCTGGCCCGTCAGCACCTGCACTACCTTCTTCCCGGGGAGACCGGCTACACGGTGGTCGACCCCGACGCGGTCAAGGAGCGCAACGGGAAGCCGGCGGACACCGACCGGCCCTGGCACTCGAACCTGTGGGACGGCGTCGACAGCGCCGACCGCGGCTGAGCCGCATCCCCTTCTTGTACATCTGCTCCTGTACCTGTGCAGAACCGCGGTACGGGCAGTCCGATCAGAACCCTAGGCAGGCATGGAAACGCCCCCTCCCCAGACCGAGTCCACCGCGCCCACCGATGCGGACATCGCCGCGTTCCAGCAGCAGCTGGGGCGCCCGCCGCGCGGTCTGCGCGCCATCGCGCACCGGTGCCCGTGCGGAAACCCGGACGTGGTCGAGACCCAGCCCCGGCTGGAGGACGGAACGCCGTTCCCGACGACGTTCTACCTGACGTGCCCGCGTGCGGCTTCCGCGATCGGCACGCTGGAGGCGAACGGGGTCATGAAGGACATGACCGAGCGCCTCGGCACGGACCCCGAGCTGGCCGCCGCGTACCGGGCCGCGCACGAGGACTACATCGCGCGGCGTGACGCCATCGAGGTGCTGGAGGGCTTCCCGAGCGCGGGGGGCATGCCGGACCGGGTGAAGTGCCTGCACGTGCTCGTCGGGCACTCGCTGGCCGCCGGCCCGGGCGTGAACCCGCTCGGGGACGAGGCGATCGCGATGCTGCCGGAGTGGTGGCGCAAGGGGCCGTGCGTCTCGCCGTGCGGCGGTGCGGACCCGGACGAGGGCTGAGGGTTCACCGGGGGCTCCGCCCCCGTGCCCCTGCTCCTTGATCGCCGGAGGGGCTCGGGAGGGGCGCCGTAAGAGCTTGGGCGGCCGGCGGAGGGTATGGACGATGCACAGGAGTACTTCATGACGCGCGTGGCCGCCATCGACTGCGGTACCAATTCGATCCGGCTGCTGGTCGCCGACGCCGACCCCGCCACCGGGGAGCTCGTCGAGCTCGACCGGCGGATGGAGATCGTCCGGCTGGGGCAGGGTGTCGACCGGACCGGGCGGCTCGCGCCCGAGGCGCTGGAGCGGACCTTCGCCGCCTGCCGGCGGTATGCCGAGGCGATCAAGGAGCACGGCGCGGAGAGGATCCGCTTCGTCGCCACCTCCGCCTCCCGGGACGCGGAGAACAGGGACGACTTCGTCCGCGGGGTGCTGGACATCCTGGGCGTCGAGCCCGAGGTGATCACCGGTGACCAGGAGGCCGAGTTCTCGTTCGACGGGGCCACCAAGGAGCTCGTCGGGCGTGACGACCTCGCGAAGCCGTACCTGGTCGTGGACATCGGGGGCGGCTCCACCGAGTTCGTCGTCGGTGACGACCGGGTGCGGGCCGCCAGGTCCGTGGACATCGGCTGTGTCCGGATGACCGAACGCCATCTCATGCGGGACGGCGTCATCAGTGACCCGGCCGGGCCGGCCGCCGTCGACGCGATCAGGGCCGACGTCGAAGCCGCCCTGGACCTGGCCGAGGAGGTCGTCCCGCTCGCGTCCGCGGCCACGCTCGTCGGTCTCGCGGGGACGGTCACCACCGTGGCCGCGATCGCGCTGGGGCTCGAGGAGTACGACCCCGAGGCGATCCATCACTCTCGCATCTCCCTGGAGCAGGTCCGGGAGATCACCGGCAGGCTCCTCGCCTCGACCCACGCCGAGCGTGCGGCGATCGGCGCGATGCACCCGGGGCGGGTCGATGTGATCACCTCGGGGGCGCTGATCCTGCTGGCGGTGATGGAGCGGACCGGGGCGCGCGAGGTCGTCGTCAGCGAGCACGACATCCTCGACGGCATCGCCTTCTACGCGGCTCGTTAGAGCCTGTCCGCAGAGGGCGTGAATCCTGCTCATCGGCACTCCGGCCTGCACTTCTGAGCCGCTCCGGACCGCCTTCCGGACGGCTTCGGGGACACGCCGCGACGAAGTTCGTGAACTTCTTCACAAGGAATCCGGCCCTCTGGGCCGGACTTCTGCGCCGAACGGGCCCGCAGGGGGGTGTGCGGGGCCGCACGCGTCGCATACGGGCGGGTTCCGGGCGCGTTGCGGCTGGGTGAATTCGAGGCGTGGTCCACCCTGCCCGGCGGCTCAAGGGCCAGCTCACAAGCGGTGAACAACGTTCGCCAGGGGTTCGTGGTTCCCCTGTGTGGCCATGAACTGGGTCACGGGGGCGGCGAAGTGTAGCAGAGGGTGGGCAATAGCTTGTGAAGGGGCTCACGAGCGTGCCCCCCGAGGGGGGTGGATACTCGATGGCATGAGCACCACGGAGCGTCCCAGGATCCTCGTAGTAGGCGGTGGGTACGTAGGCCTGTACGCAGCTCGGCGCATTCTGAAGAAGATGCGCTACGGCGAGGCGACCGTCACGGTCGTCGACCCCCGGTCGTACATGACCTACCAGCCCTTCCTCCCCGAAGCTGCTGCCGGCAGCATCTCGCCTCGGCATGTCGTCGTCCCGCTGCGACGCGTGCTGCCCAAGGCTGAGGTCCTCACCGGCCGCGTCACGACCATCGACCAGGACCGCAAGGTCGCCACGGTTGCGCCGCTCGTCGGCGAGGCCTACGAGCTGCCCTTCGACTACCTGGTCATCGCGATGGGCGCTGTCTCCCGCACCTTCCCGATCCCCGGCCTTGCCGAACAGGGCATCGGCATGAAGGGCATCGAGGAGGCCATCGGCCTGCGCAACCACGTCCTCGAGCAGCTGGACAAGGCCGACTCGACGACCGACGAGGACGTCCGCCGCAGGGCGCTGACGTTCGTCTTCGTGGGCGGCGGTTTCGCCGGCGCGGAGACCATCGGCGAGGTCGAGGACATGGCCCGCGACGCGGCGAAGTACTACACGAACGTGAAGCGCGAGGACATGCGCTTCATCCTCGTCGACGCCGCCGACAAGATCCTTCCCGAGGTCGGCCCGAAGCTGGGCACCTGGGGCCGGGAGCACCTGGAGTCCCGTGGTGTCGAGGTCTTCCTCTCGACCTCCATGGACTCCTGCGTCGACGGCCACGTGGTGCTGAAGAACGGCCTGGAGGTCGACTCCAACACCATCGTGTGGACCGCCGGTGTGAAGCCGAACCCGGCGCTGGTCCGCTTCGGTCTGCCGCTCGGCCCCCGTGGTCACGTCGACACCACCGAGAAGCTCCAGGTGCAGGGCACGGACTACATCTGGGCCGCGGGCGACAACGCCCAGGTGCCGGACATGGTCGGCCGCAAGGCCGGCAACCCGAACGCCTGGTGCCCGCCGAACGCGCAGCACGCGCTGCGGCAGGCCAAGGTCCTCGGTGACAACGTCATCTCCGGGATGCGCGGCTTCCCGCAGGGCGACTACAGCCACGCCAACAAGGGTGCCGTCGCCGGTCTGGGCCTGCACAAGGGCGTCGCGATGATCGTCATGGGCAAGGTGAAGATCAAGCTCAAGGGCCGTCTCGCCTGGTACATGCACCGCGGCTACCACGGCATGGCGATGCCGACCTGGAACCGTAAGATCCGGATCTTCGCCGACTGGACCCTGGCGATGTTCCTCAAGCGCGAGGTCGTCTCGCTGGGCGCCATGGAGACTCCCCGCGAGGAGTTCTACGAGGCCGCCAAGCCGGCGCCGGCCCCGGCCGCCGCCAAGCCCGTGGGCGAGAAGGCCAAGGCCTCCTAGTCCCACCCGGTCGGGAGGGCTCCGGCCCTCCGGTCCGGACCGCGGATCTGCGTATCCGCGACAGTCAGTCGTACGACGTCCGAAGGGGCCGTCCGCCATCCGTGGTGCGGACGGCCCCTTCGGCGTATCGGTGCAGGCCGGCGCGCCAGGCGGTGGGGGAGTGCGGGGGCCGGAGTCCCGGCGGATGCATGTGCGGTACAAGTATTTTGCCGTTCCATTGCGCAGTAGCGGGATGGCCCGGCCACCGGAAACTGTTGAGGGGGGTACCTCGCCGTGGCGCCAAGGGCGCCGGGGCGTGGTCCGAGACATGTGTGGGCATGTCTGGGCACGTCGGGAAACACCATCACGGAGGTGTGCGCCATGGCAGACGCCGCATTGCGGCTGACCGCTCTTGCCCAGGAGTTGCTGGGAGAACCCCTACCGGTCCGCATCCGGGCCTGGGACGGCAGCGAGTCCGGACCCCCCGGCGCACCCGTCCTCGTCATCAGGAACCGCCGTGCCCTGCGCCGCCTGCTGTGGAAGCCGGGCGAGCTGGGCCTCGCCCGTGCGTGGGTGGCCGGGGAACTCGACATCGAAGGCGATCTGTACGGGACCCTGGATCTGATGGCCGGGCTCATCTGGGAGCGCGGCGGCGAGGCGAAGGACAGCGTCCACCCGGTTCGCGACCCGAAGCTGCGCGCCGCCGCCAAGGGACTGCTGCGACTGGCCGGCCCCTGGCCCCCGCCCCCGCCGCCACCCGAAGAGGTACGCCGCCGCGCCGGCACCCTGCACACCAAGCGCCGCGACAAGGAGGCCATCAGCCACCACTACGACGTGGGCAATGACTTCTACGAACTGGTCCTCGGTCCGTCCATGGTCTACTCCTGCGCCTACTGGGAGGACGGCGGGAATCTCGAGGACGCCCAGCGCGACAAGCTCGACCTGGTCTGCCGCAAGCTCGCGCTGAAGGAGGACGACCGCCTCCTGGACGTCGGCTGCGGCTGGGGCTCCATGGCCATCCACGCCGCGCGTGAGTACGGCGCCCGCGTCACCGGAGTGACCCTCTCCGTCGAGCAGGCGGCCTTCGCCAGGAAGCGCATCGCCGAGGAGGGCCTGACGGACCGGATCGAGATCCGGGTCCAGGACTACCGGGACGTCAGGGACGGCCCGTACGACGCCATCTCCTCGATCGGCATGGCCGAACACGTCGGCTCGGTCCGCTACCGCGAGTACGCCGACGACCTCTACGCACTCCTCAAGCCCGGCGGGCGCCTCCTCAACCACCAGATCGCCCGCCGCCCGGAGAAGGACGAGTCCGCGTACCACGTGGACGAGTTCATCGACGCCTACGTCTTCCCGGACGGCGAACTGGCCCCGGTGGGCCGGACCGTCGCGACCCTCGAAGAAGCCGGTTTCGAGGCCCGCGACGTCGAGTCGCTCCGCGAGCACTACGCCCTGACCCTGCGCCGCTGGGTCGCCAACCTGGAGAAGGACTGGGAGCGCGCGGTGCGGATGACCTCGCCCGGCCGGGCCAGGGTCTGGCGCCTCTACATGGCCGCCTCCGCACTCTCCTTCGAGCACAACAAGATCGGTGTGAACCAGATCCTCGCGGTCCGCCCGGACGACGGCGGGGGCTCCCGCATGCCGCTGCGCGCCCGCGACTGGAAGGCCGGCGCGACCGGCTGACCCCGGACACGGCCGGGGGCCGGGACCCGCATCGGCGCGTCCCGGCCCCCGGAGGGTACTGAGGTGTCGCTACTCCGTCTTGATCGCCGTCAGCATGTTCAGCTTCGCGGCGCTGCGGGCCGGCCACAGGGCGGCCAGGACCCCCACGAGCCCGGCCAGCAGCAGGAAGACGGCGATCCGGCCCCACGGCAGGACCAGGACGTACTGCGGGATCTGCGCCGCCACCGTCTGCCCGATCGCCCAGCCGAGGAACACCCCGAGCCCGATGCCGACCACCGCGCCGAAGAGCGAGATGACCACGGCCTCCAGCCGGATCATGCGCTTGACCTTGCGCCGGTCCAGGCCGATGGCCCGCAGCATGCCGATCTCCTGCTGACGCTCGAACACCGACATGGCCAGGGTGTTGACGACCCCGAGCACCGCGATGATCAGTGCCATGGCCAGCAGCCCGTACATGATGTTCATCGCGAGGTTGATGGAGCCGCCGAACATGTCACGGATGTCCTTGCGGTCCATGATGCTCATGCCGGGGTTGTCACCCAGGGCGTCCACCAGTGCCTGCTCGTGGGCAGCGCTCGCGCCGCCGTCCGTCTTCACCCAGATCTCGCGGATGTCCGCACGTCCCTGGTGCGGGGCCACGACGTCACGGGGGATCAGGACCGGCGAGAGGAACTCGTTGTCCTTGTAGAGGGCGCCGACCTTCAGGCTCCCCTTCTTGTCGTCCTCGTACGTGACCGGGACGCTGTCCCCCGTCTTCCAGCCGTGCGACTTCGCGGTCTTGTCCGAGACGGCGATCTCGCCCTTGCCCAGGGAGTCCAGGGAGCCCGAGCGGGTGTCGACGGTGAGGACCTTCTCCACATCACCCGGGGTGACGCCGGACGCCGAGAGCTCGGCACCGTCGATCGTCAGCCATACGGACTGCTGGGGCGAGACCGCGGTGACGCCGGCGGCCTTCTCCAGCGCGGTGAGCGCCGACTCGTCGAGTGCGTCGCCGCTCGCCATCGACACCATGTAGTCGGCCTTGATGTTGTCCGTCGTCACCTTGTCGACCGCCTGGCCGAGGGTGACGCCGAGCACCGAGATGCTGGTGACGAGCGTGAGGCCGATCGCCAGTGCGGAGGCGGTGGCGCCGGTGCGCCGCGGGTTGCGGACCGCGTTCTGCGAGGCCAGCTTGCCGGAGACCCCGAACAGCCGCTGCAGCAGCGGGCGCACCAGGGCGATCACGGGGCGGGACAGCAGCGGGATCAGGATGATGATGCCGATCAGCGTCAGGAAGGCACCGCCCGCGATGAGGAGCTGGCCGTTCGACCCGCCCTGCGCCGCGCCTCCCACGACCGCCGCCCCGCCGAGCAGGGTGATGACGCCACCGATCGAGTTGCGCAGCACCAGGGACTTCACCGTGGCCACCGCGTACTGGCTGTTCATCGCCGCGACGGGCGGGATCTTCGCGGCCCGCCGGGCGGGCAGCCAGGCGGCCAGCACGGTGATCAGGACGCCGACGCCGAAGGCGGCGACGACGGTGAGCGGTGCGACGACCAGCGGTCCGGCCGGGATCTTGCCACCGATCAGGCTCATCGCGGAACGCAGCCCGGTGGCGAGGCCGAGGCCCAGGACGAAGCCGACGACGGACGCGATCAGACCGACCACGGCCGCTTCGAGCAGCACCGAGCGCTTGACCTGGCGGCGCGAGGCGCCGACGGCGCGCAGCAGTGCCAGCTCCTTGGTGCGCTGGGCGACCAGCATGGTGAAGGTGTTGGCGATCAGGAAGATGCCGACGAAGAGGGCGACGCCCGCGAAGGCGAGCAGCAGCTTGTTGAGGCTGCTCAGGGCGGTCTCGGTCTGATCGGCCTGCTCGTCCGCGCGCACCTGGCCGGTCTTGGCCTCGGCGTTCTCGGGGAGCAGGGGCTTGACGGCGGCCAGCAGCTGCTGGTCGGAGGTGCCGGGCGCGGCGGAGACGTTGACGTCCCTGAACTCGCCCGGCCGCAGGAACAGCTTCTGGGCGACGGGGGTGTCGAACAGGACGAGGCTGCCGCCGGCGTTGACGGCGCCGTCCTCAGTGGTGAAGACCCCGGACAGGGTGTACTCCTTCACCGGTCCGTTGGTGGCGACCCGTACCTGGTCGCCGACCTCGTACTCGCCCTTCTCCGCGGTGTCCTTGTCCAGGGCGACGCTGCCCGCGGCGGTCGGTCCGGAGCCGTCGGTGAAGGTGTACTGCGCGTCCTGGCCGTCCTTGCCGGGGGCGAAGTTGGAGCCGGTGTTGGACCAGCCGTTGCCGATGAGCTTGCCGTCGGGGTCCGCGACCCCGGCGAAGCCGTCGACCCGGCCGGTGGCGGTGTCCACCCCGTCCAGGGCCGCGATCTTCTTCAGGGTGGCGGCGTCGATGGCGGCGGTCTTCTCGTCGCGTTGGTCGGCGTAGGTGGTGACGGCGACGGCGATGTCGTCGTAGCTCTTGGCCGACTGGTTGCGGAAGGCGTTGCCGAGGGTGTCGGTGAAGACCAGGGTGCCGGAGACGAAGGCCACACCGAGCATCACGGCGAGGACGGTCATCAGCAGCCTGGCCTTGTGCGAGAGCACATTGCGCAGGGCGGTACGGAACATGTCTGTCAGTCCTGGGAGGGGGAGGGGTTCCGGATGGGGTGGGGGCTGGGGGTGTCGTCGGACCGCGGGCGCCGCCCGAAGGGCAGGCGGCAGTTCGACGACACGACCCGGGGGCCCGGGGGGAGGCCGGGGCTCAGCTGGTGCGGCCCTTGGCGTCGAACGCCTTCATCCGGTCCAGCACCCCGTCCGCGGTGGGGTGCATCATCTGGTCCACGATCGCCCCGTCCGCCAGGAAGATGACCCGGTCCGCGTAGGAGGCGGCGGCCGGGTCGTGGGTCACCATGACCACGGTCTGGCCCAGTTCGCGCACCGAGTTGCGCAGGAAGCCGAGGACCTCGGCGCCTGAGCGGGAGTCCAGGTTCCCGGTGGGCTCGTCACCGAAGATGATCTCGGGCTGCGAGGCCAGGGCGCGGGCCACCGCGACGCGCTGCTGCTGGCCGCCGGAGAGCTCGGTGGGGCGGTGCTTCAGCCGGTCGGCGAGGCCCACCATGTCGATGACCTTGCGCAGCCAGTCCTGGTCGGGCTTGCGGCCGGCGATGTCCATCGGCAGCGTGATGTTCTCCAGCGCCGAGAGCGTCGGCAGCAGGTTGAACGCCTGGAAGATGAAACCGATCTTGTCGCGGCGCAACTGGGTGAGCTGCTTGTCCTTGAGGGCGCCCAGCTCCGTCTCGCCGATGCGCACCGAACCGCTGCTGAAGCTGTCGAGGCCGGCCACGCAGTGCATCAGCGTGGACTTGCCGGAGCCCGACGGGCCCATGATCGCGGTGAACTCGCCCTGCGGGAAGTCCACGGTGACCCGGTCCAGCGCGGTCACCTTGGTCTCGCCCTCCCCGTAGACCTTCGACAGTTCCGTGGCGCGGGCGGCCACCGCGGTGGCGCGGTGAGCGGTGGACATGGTGGTCACGGGAGACTCCAGGGTCGGGTTCGTACGGGACGGGCGCCGCCCGGCGGCCCCGCCGGGCGGCGGGCCGGGGGCCGGGGCACTGCTCCATCGTCTCCGCCGATCGGCCGCGGGTCGTCAGTCCCGGTGCCCGTTCCGGGGCCAGCCTTGAGTCGCACCGCGGGGGTCCTCGCGTCCTCCTGCGGTATGACACCGGCCCGCGGGGGCTCCTGGACGGTCAGCGGGGCGGGGCCGTGGATCCCCGCGGGACCAGCCGGGCCGCCGCGTCCTCGAAGCCCGCCGCCGTCCCGTCGGTGACCAGGGAGAGCAGGGTGCGTGCGGCGTGGCCTCCGTACGCCGGGATGTCGCGGCTCAGCGCGGTGAGCGGCGGCCGGACCACGCGGGAGAGCTGGGAGTCGTCCCAGGCGACGAGGGAGAGGTCGCCCGGCACGTCGAGCCCCATCTCCTGGGCCACCGACAGGCCCGCCACGGCCATGAGGTCGTTGTCGTAGATGACGGCGGTCGGGCGCCGCGGGGAGCTGATCAGCCGTCGTGTCGCATGGGCGCCGTCCTGGCCGGAGTAGTCCGTGTGGACGATGACCGGTGCGCCGAGGCCGAGTTCGGCGCAGATCTCCCCCTGGGCCCGGTCACGCAGCCCCGTGTGGTCGAGACCGGGCAGCCCGGCGACCCGGGCGACGGACCGGTGGCCCAGGGCGGCGAGATACGTGAGGGTGTCCCGGAGTGCGGTGTGCTCGTCCGACCACACGGCGGGCAGCGGGCCGGCCGCCGAGGGGTGGCCGATCACCACGGCCGGCAGGCCCAGTCCGACGACGCCCTCGATCCGCGGGTCGAGGCTGCGCAGGTCGGCGAGGAAGACACCGTCCACCCGGCCCTCGCCCCACCAGCGGCGGTAGACCTCCAGTTCCTGGGCCGGATCGGTGACGACCTGGAGGAGCAGGGCGCAGCCGCGCGGGGCCAGTTCGCTCTCGATGCCGCTGATCAGCTCCATGAAGAACGGCTCTATGCCGAGCAGCCGGGCGGGCCGGCACAGGGCGAGGCCGACGGCGTCGGCCCGGGCGCGGGTGAGGGCCCGGGCCGCGCTGTTGGGGCGCCAGCCGATCTCCTGCGCGATGGCCTTGATGGTGGCGCGGGTCGCCGCGGAGACGCCCGGCCGGTCGTTCAGCGCATAGGACACCGCGACCTTGGAAACCCCGGCGCGACGCGCTATGTCGGCGATCGTGGGGCGGTGTCTGGGCAATGCGACCTCGCTTAACCGGTTCGTAAGAGGTGAAACTCCTTCGGTGGCCGTTCTCTCATGAACTGCTCCTCCCTCACAGCGATGATCGCTCAACTGCCCCTGGAAATAAAGAGATGGGAGCGCTCCCGCACCCTTGACATGCCCTCCTGGCGGCCTTAGCTTCACGGCACTTACCCGGTTCAGTAACTCCGCTCGGCAGGGACGGCGGGGAGAAGGAGGGACGATGGGCACGGGATTCCGGGGACGGATCGCGGCCACGCTCGCCGTGATCGGACTCGCCGCCACCGCGTGCACGGGGGGCGGCTCCTCGGCGGGCGGTTCCGGTGGCGCGGGCGGTGGCGGGGGCGGCGCGCTCCCGCGCAACGAGACGCTGTACACCACCGGTACGCAATGGGGGCCGCCGGCCAACTACAACCCGCTGCACAACTGGGACCACGCCACCGGCACCAAGGGCCTGGTCTACGAGACGCTGTTCCACTTCGACCCCAACGCCGGCAAGCTCACGCCCTGGCTGGCGGAGTCGGGCAGCTGGACCGGCGCCAAGACGTACGAGGTGAAGCTCCGGCCGGGCATCACCTGGTCGGACGGCAAGCCGCTGACCGCGAAGGACGTCGCGTACTCGTACGGGATCGGCAAGATCGAGGCCTCGTCCTTCCACACCCTGTGGAGCTGGCTGTCGGACGCGAAGGCCGTGGACGCCATGACGGTCCGCTTCACCTTCAAGGAAGCCCGCTACCAGGAGTGGGACTTCACCCTCTACGGGCAGCCGGTCGTCCCGGAGCACATCTGGAGCAAGCGCCCCGAGAAGGAGATCCTCGACGGCGTCAACGACAAGCCGGTCGGCACCGGCGCGTACACGCTCAAGAGCCACTCCCAGGACCGGGTCGTCTGGCAGCGGCGCGACGACTGGTGGGGCGTCAAGGCCCTCTCCATGAAGCCCGCGCCCCGCTACATCGTCGACGTCTCCAACCCGAGCAACGAGGTGGTCATCGGCCAGCTGGGCCAGGGCCAGCTGGACCTCAGCAACAACTTCCTGCCCGGCGCCTCCTCGCTGGTCAAGAGCAAGAAGGTCGTCTCGTACTACGACAAGCCGCCCTACATGCTCTCCGCCAACACGGCCTGGCTGGTGCCCAACACCACGAAGAAGCCGATGGATGACGCGGCCTTCCGCCGGGCCCTCGCCGCCTCGGTCGACACCGGGAAGATCGTCAAGGGCGTGTACGGGGAGCTGGTCAAGCCCGCCAACCCGACCGGCCTGCTCCCGCAGTGGGACAAGTTCGTCGACCAGGACCTGGTGGCCCGTGAGGGCTTCTCCTTCGACACCGACAAGGCGAAGCAGATCCTCGCCGACGCCGGGTACAAGGACACCGACGGCGACGGCCTCGTGGAGAACAAGGACGGCTCCAGGATCAGCCTGAAGCTGGCCGTGCCCACCGGCTGGACCGACTGGATGGAGGCCGCCAAGGTCATCGCCTCGTCCGCCAAGGACGCGGGCATCAGCATCACCACCGAGTTCCCCGACGCCAACGCCCTCAACGAGCAGCGCGGCAAGGGCGCTTTCGACCTGGTCGTCAACAACGAGCGCCAGCTGTCCAGCACCCCGTGGACGTACTACGAGTACATGTTCCAGCTGCCCGTCCAGAAGCAGCAGAACACGGTCAACTTCGGCCGCTACGAGAACGAGGACGCCTGGAAGCTCGTCCAGGAACTCGGCGGGGTCAGGACGGACGACACCGAGGGCATGAAGAAGGTCATCTCGAAGATCCAGGCGATCCAGCTCAAGGAGATGCCGGTCATTCCGCTCTGGTACAACGGCCTCTGGGCCCAGTCCACCACCGGAAGCTGGACGAACTGGCCGTCGGACGCCGCGGGCGCGCCCAAGTTCGCACCGGCGCTGTGGCGCAACTGGCTGGAGATGGGCGGCTTCGAAGCCCTCACCCAGCTCAAGCCCGTCAAGTGACACGGCCGTTCTGAGAAGGACCGGCCCCGCGCCGGTCCTTCTCCTTCCATGACCGCTCCGTCGTGCGCACGCCGCCCTGACCGCCGCCCGCACGGCGGGGCTCTCTCCGGGGAGCTCCCTTGCGCCGCTACTTCGCCCGCAAACTTCTGATCTACGCGCTGACCTTCGTCGTCGCCGTCACCGTCAACTGGATGATCCCGCGCTTCATGCCGGGGGATCCCGTCGCCGCCATGGTGGCCAGGGCCCGGGTCTCGCAACCCGAGGCCGTCGAGGCCATGCGCGCCTACTACAACGACCTGTTCGGCTTCGACGAGCCCGTCTGGCAGCAGTACCTGCACTTCTGGGGCGCCCTGCTGCAGGGCGACTTCGGGCTGTCCATCTGGGTCTTCCCCAAGCCCGTCGCCGACGTACTGCTCGACGCACTCCCGTACACGCTGGGCCTGATGATCCCGGCCGTCCTGCTCAGCTGGTTCGTCGGCAACTGGGCCGGGGCGCTGGCCGCCCGCCGCAAGGTGCTCGACAACACCGTGCTGCCGGTGGGCTACCTGCTGACCGCCATGCCGTACATGTGGATCGCCGTCATCCTCGCGTGGGCGCTCGGCTCCAAGGCGGGATGGTTCCCGCTCTCCGGCGGCTACAGCCTGGACATCCAGCCGAGCTGGTCCACCGCCTTCGCCTGGGACCTGCTCCAGCACTGGGTGCTGCCGTTCCTCTCGCTCTTCCTGGTCGCGCTCGGCGGCTGGGCCATCGGCATGCGCAACATGATCATCTACGAGCTGGAGTCCGACTACTCGTCCTATCTGTCGGCCCTCGGCGCACCGCAGCGGCTCATCCGCCGCTACGCCTTCCGCAACGCCGTCCTGCCCCAGATCACCGGGCTCGCCCTCCAACTGGGCGTGCTGGTGGCCGGGGCCCTCGTCACCGAGATCGTCTTCGCCTATCCCGGGCTCGGCTCGCTGATCCTGGCCGCGATCCAGAACCAGGACTTCTTCCTGCTCCAGGGCGCGTTCCTGTTCATCGTCATCGGCGTGCTGATCGCCAACTTCCTCATCGACATCGTGTACGTCGTCGTCGACCCCCGCACCCGTACCGGCATGGCAGGAGGCCAGTCATGAGTACCGTGCCCGAACCGGCCACCGACACCGGCCCTGTCGCGGGGCCGACGGCGGGACCCGCGGCAGCGGCCGCCAAACCTGGCCGCGAGACCCTCCACTACGCCGTGCGCAACCCCAAACTCATCATCGGGTTCACCGTCGTCGTGCTGCTCCTGCTCGTCGGCATCATCGGACCGCCGCTCCTCGACAACTCCGATCCCAACGAGTACGTGGGCCCCCAGGCCGCGCCGCCCGACGGCACGTACTGGATGGGTACCACCACCTTCGGGCAGGACGTGTACGCCCAGTTCGTCCACGGGCTGCGCGCCACCTTCCTGGTCGGTGTCGTGGGCGGGGCCATCGCCGCCGTCATCGCCATGCTCGTCGGCTTCCTGGCCGGCTACCGCGGCGGAGCGGTCGACGAGATCCTCAACATGCTCACCAACGTGGTCCTCGTGCTGCCCGCGCTCGCCGTACTGCTGATCATCAACGCCTACCTCGGGGTCCGCTCGGTGGCCGTGCAGGGCCTGTTCATCGGCCTCACCTCCTGGCCATGGGCGGCGCGCGCGATCCGGGCGCAGACCTTCTCGCTGCGCACCCGGGAGTTCGTGGACCTGGCCCGGCTCAGCGGCAGCGGCACCTGGCGGATCGTCTTCCGCGAGATCGCGCCCAACATGAGCTCGTACCTCTTCATGATGTTCATCCTGCTCTTCGGCGGCTCCGTCCTGATCGCCTCCTCGCTCGACTTCATCGGGCTCGGGCCCACCGAGGGCGTCTCGCTGGGGATGATGCTGCAGAGCGCCCAGCAGTGGAGCGCGCTCCAACTCGGCATGTGGTGGTGGTTCGTCCCACCAGGGGCCGGGATCACCGCGATCGTCGGCGCGCTCTACGTCGCCAACGTCGGCCTCGACGAGGTCTTCAACCCGAAACTCCGGGAGGCCTGAGACATGACTCCGACCGTGACCGATCCCGGGGAGGCCTGAGCACATGACCCTGACCGTGACCGACCTCCGGGTCCACTACCGCACCCTGCGCGGCGAGGTCCGGGCCCTGGACGGCGTCTCCTTCGACCTGGCCGACGGGGAGATCCTCGGCCTGGCGGGCGAGTCCGGCTGCGGCAAGACGACCCTCGGCAAGTCGCTCATCCGTCTCGACGGCCGGATGCGGCACGCGGGCGGCACCGTCACCCTCGACGGCGACGACGTCCCGGTCGCCGACGACCGGGCGATGAACGCCTTCCGCTTCCACCGGATCTCGCTCGTACCGCAGTACTCCATGAGCGCCCTCAACCCGACCCGGCGCATCGGACGCATGATCCGCGAGCTGCTCGCCTCCCGGGGCGTCAGCGTGGACACCGCCGAACTGCACCGCCGCCTCGACCTGGTGGGCCTGGACCACGACGTCCTGAACCGCTATCCGATCGAGCTCTCCGGCGGCATGAAACAGCGCACCGTCATGGTGATCTCCACCCTCCTCGACCCGTCCGTCCTCATCGCCGACGAGGTCACGTCGGCCCTGGACGTCTCCACCCAGAGGGCCGTCGTCGGCGCGCTCACCGGGCTGCGCGACAAGGGCCTCGTCACCAGCATGATCTTCGTGACGCACGACCTCGGACTCACCTCGCACATCGCCGACTCGATCATGGTCATGTACGCGGGCAAGCTCGCCGAGAAGGCGCCCACCGAGGTCCTGACGACCGCGCCCCGCCATCCGTACACCAAGCTCCTGCTCGGCTCGCTGCCCGAGGTCGGCGCCCGGTACGCCGACAAGCCCCTCAAGGGCATCGCGGGAGCCCCGCCCTCCCTCCTGAACCCCCCGGCCGGCTGCCGCTTCCGCGACCGCTGCCCGCTCGCCGACGACCGGTGCGCCGAGGAACCACCGGTCGTCGAGATCGCCCCGCGTCACTCCGTCGCATGCTGGAAGGCCTGATGCTGACCCTCGACCACGTCACCAAGACCTACCGCGCCGGAGCCTTCGGCGGCGGTTCCGTCACCGCGGTGGACCGGGTGTCCTTCACCGCCGAACCCGGCGAGGTCGTCTCCCTCATCGGCGAGAGCGGCAGCGGGAAGTCCACCATCGGCCGGATGATCCTCGGCCTGACCGGCGTCAGCTCCGGCAGCCTCACCCTGGACGGCCGGCCCGTCCGCCCCGGAAAGGACTTCTACCGCCGCGTCCAGGGCGTCTTCCAGGACCCCTTCTCCTGCTACAACCCGGTCTTCCGGGCCGACCGCGTCTTCGACATGATCCGCCGCGCCTACCACCCCGGCGTCTCCGACAAGGAGTGGGCCGGCCGCGTCGAGAAGGCCGTACGGGACGTGCGCCTCGACCCCGGGCAGGTGCTCGGCCGCTACCCGCACCAGCTCAGCGGCGGCCAGCTGCAACGCCTCCTCATCGCCCGCGCCCTCCTCCTCGACCTGAGCTTCCTGGTCGCCGACGAGATCACCAGCATGCTCGACGCCTCCACACGCATCGACGTCCTCAACCTCCTGGCCGTCCTCAAGGAGCGCGGGCTCGGCGTCCTCTACATCACCCACGACCTGGCGCTCGGCACCTACCTCGCCGAGAAGACCGTGGTGCTGCGCCGCGGCCGGGTCGTCGAACGGGGCGACACCCAGAAGGTGTTCGGCAACCCCCTCCACCCCTACACCCGTACCCTGCTGGCCGCCGTGCCCCGGCTCAACACCCCGTGGAACCCGCCCGAGCCGCTGGAGAGCTGCGCCTTCCACGAGGGCGGCGACGGGAACACCGATCTGTACGAGACCGAGCCGGACCACTTCGTCGCCTGCGCCCAGCTCCCCGACTGCGGAAGGACCTCCGCGTGACCCTTCGCCACCTGCCCCTGCACGACGGCTGGACGCTCGTCGCCGAGAGTCCCGTGCCGCTGGGGCTCCCCACAGGGGGCGTCCCCGCCACCGTGCCCGGCTGTGTCCACACCGACCTGCTCGCGGCGGGGCTGATCGGCGACCCGTACCTGGACGACAACGAGAACCGGCTCGGCTGGATCGGCCGCACCGACTGGACGTACCGGACCACGTTCGACTGGACGCCCGACGGGAACGACCACGCCGACCTGCGCTTCGACGGCCTCGACACCGTCGCCACCGTCCTGCTCAACGGCATCGAGGTGGGCCGCGGCGCCAACCAGCACCGCAGTTACCGCTTCCCCGTCCGGGCGCTGCTGGCCGAGGGCGCCAACACCCTCGACGTACGGTTCACCGCCCCGTACACCTATGCCGAGGAACTGCGCGAACGGCTGGGCGACCGGCCCGGTGCCTATGCGGAGCCGTACGCCTTCATCCGCAAGATGGCCTGCAACTTCGGCTGGGACTGGGGGCCGACGCTGGTGACCTCCGGCATCTGGCGGCCGGTCGCCCTGGAGACCTGGAGCGGTCCGCGGATCGCCGCCGTCACCCTGCTGCCCGATCTCGACGAGGCCGGGGTGCCACGCCTGACCGTCACCCTCGAGGTGGACCGGTCCGGCGGGGAGGCGCTGGAAGCCGCCGTGGAGGTCGCGGGCGAGCGTGCCGCGTTCACCGTCCTCGCAGGCGAGGACCGCGCCACCGTGACTCTCGGCGTCCCCGACGCCGCGCTCTGGTGGCCGTACAGCCACGGCGAGCCGCCCCTGTACGACGTCACCGTCCGTCTCGGCGAGGAGACCTGGCGGAGCAGGACCGGTTTCCGCGGCGTCGTCCTGGAGCGCGAGGCGTTCCGCTTCGTCATCAACGGCGAACCCGTCTTCGTACGCGGCGTCAACTGGATCCCCGAGGACTGCTTCCCGCACCGTCTCACCCGGCAGCGGATCTCCGACCGCCTCGACCAGGCTGTCGCCGCCGGGGTCAACCTGATCCGGATCTGGGGCGGCGGGCTCTACGAGAGCGACGACTTCTACGAGCTCGCCGACGAGAAGGGGCTGCTGGTCTGGCAGGACTTCCCGTTCGCCTGCGCCGCCTACCCCGAGGAACAGCCGCTGCGGGACGAGGTGGCGGCCGAGGCCCGGGAGAACGTCACCCGCCTTTCCCCGCACCCCTCCCTCGTCCTGTGGTGCGGCAACAACGAGAACCTGGAGGGCCACGCCGACTGGGGCTGGCAGAAGGAACTGGGCGACCGGACCTGGGGGTACGGCTACTACCACGAGCTGCTTCCCGCGATCGTCGCCGAGACCGACCCGACCCGTCCCTACTGGCCGGGCTCGCCCTACTCCGGCACCCCGGAAGCGCACCCGCAGGACCCGGCGAGCGGCACCATCCACATCTGGGACGTGTGGAACCGGGCCGACTACCGCGCCTACGCCGACCGGGTGCCGCGCTTCGTCGCCGAGTTCGGCTTCCAGGGCCCGCCCGCGTACGCGACCCTGCGCCGCGCCGTCAGCGGCCCGCTGACCCCCGACGCCCCGCTCCTGGCCCACCACCAGAAGGCCGAGGACGGCAACGCCAAGCTGCTCCGGGGCCTGGGCGACCACCTGCCGCAGCCGGGCGGGGACTTCGACAACTGGCACTGGCTGACCCAGCTCAACCAGGCCCGCGCCGTGGCGTTCGGCATCCGCCACTTCCGCTCCCACACCCCGTACTGCATGGGCACGATCGTGTGGCAGCTCAACGACTGCTGGCCGGTCGTCTCCTGGTCGGCCGTCGACGGGGACGGCCGCCGCAAGCCGCTCTGGTACGCACTGCGGGCCGTGTACGCGGACCGCCTGATCGCCGTGCGCGACGGTGCCGTCCACCTCGTCAACGACGCCCCCGGGTCCTGGACAGGCACGCTGCGGCTGACCCGGCACGGCCTGGACGGGGCGGTGCTGGGTGAGGAGGAGGTGGTGGTGAGCACGGCCGCGCGCTCGGTCGTCCGGGTGCCGCTGCCGCCCTCGGTGGCCGAGCCGGCCGACCGGACCCGCGAGCTCCTGGTCGCCCGCCTCGGGGACACCCGGACGGTGGAGTTCTACGAGGAGGACACCCGCCTCGCGCTGCCGTCGGCCCGGTACGACGTCACGGTGACGGAGAGCGGGGGAGAGGCACCCGGTTACCGCGTCGAGGTGACGGCTCGCACTCTCGTCCGGGACCTCGCGATCTTCCCCGACAGGCTGGACCCGGCGGCCGAGGTGGACGAGATGCTCGTCACGCTGTTGCCGGGGGAGAGCGCGGTGTTCATGATCACAGGAGCGGTCCTGTCGGACCCGGAAGCCCTGGGTGCGTACCCGGTGCTGCGCTGCGTCAACGACGTCATCGATCGGTAGGGGTGGCGCGCCCCTGGCGATCCATGGCGCGGCCCTGGCGAATCGGCTGTGTGGGTGCGGCGACTTTCCGTCAATTCGGATACGCGGCCGCCGCGCCCGCTACCCCGCCCAGGCATGTGACTATGCCGTCCACGTGTGCTGACGAACCCTCAAGAGATCAATAAAATAGGACAACATCGAGCCACTGTCCGTCCGGTGGAGGGGTGCCCCCGGATAGGGTCATGTGCCAACGCGGAGCCGCGCGCCAAGCCCGGATGGTGGAATGCAGACACGGCGAGCTTAAACCTCGCTGCCCCTCGGGGGCGTACCGGTTCAAGTCCGGTTCCGGGCACCACAGCGCGCACGGGGGCGGGGGGCGAACGGTCGGAACGCCCGTCGGCCGGCGCCTCGGGCGGACGGCCGGATCCGGGCGCGAGCCGACCGCCCGCCACCAGGGCCCGCATCAGGTCACCTTCCGGTGATCGGGGCTGACGCACTGTGGACATCCCAGGACGGGCGTGGAGAATGAATCTCCTCATTCGTTCGTTGCGGGGGGCCCATGAACGTCAATGTGATCGTTGTCCTGTTAGGGCTGATAGTTGCCGCCCTGGTGTACTTCGTTCCGGCGGTGGTCGCCTTCTCGCGAGGCGTGCCGAACAAGGGTTCCGTCCTCGTGCTGAACCTCTTCCTGGGCTGGACCCTGGTGGGCTGGATCGTGGCGCTCGCCATGGCGGCGCGCAGCACGCAGCAGCGCTCCCCCTACTGAGGGCGCGGTGGCGCCATGAGCGCCGTGCCGGTCCGTTGCCCCGGGAGGGCGCTGGGTCCGGCCCTGCCACCGTGTGTGACACCGGATGTGCATTCCGCTACGCCGTGGGCGCGCTCTGGGCCCTCCGTCCGCGAAGAGGGCCCCACCGGCCGGCCGCGTCCGGCGAATTGGGGCCCGGATTGGGCCCACGGGCCCGTGCCGCACCAGGCGCACCTCTCATAGCCTCCCTGCCCTAAGGCCATACGGGAGGACAAGCCATGCCGCGGACGAGGTATCGGGAGACCATACCCAGCAGCAGATGGGGTGACCGGGGAGCCACCGCTTTCGAGTACCTCGGCACGATTCTGGTCGTCGTGTCCCTCATCGGCGGTATGGCGGTGGCCGGCCTCGGTGGACAGATCAGCGACCGGATCCAGTGCCTCGTCTCGTCCGTCGGCGGCGGCAGCGCCGGGTGCGGCGGCAAGGGAGGTGAGGCGGGCGGCGACCCCAACGCCGAGTTCGAGCCCCTCACCTGTGCCACGGTGACCAAGGCCGGCACCCAGGGCGGCAAGTTCGGCGTCTCGTTCGAAACGCTCGGTATCGAATTCGGCGGCGAGTTCGGTTTCGAGGAGACGACGACCAAGGCCAAGACGGACGTCAACAAAGACGGCAAGATCGACGACAACGACGAGCAGGTCTCGCTCACCTTCACGGACGCCGGATCGATCAAGGGCACCGAGAAGCCCAAGGCCCGCGTCAAGATCGGTGACGTGGGCAAGGACAAGGTCGAGATCGGGGCCGGTCTCACCGTCACCACGGGCGACACGTGGGTCTTCGACAGCCAGGAGGAAGCGGACCAGTTCCGCAAGGACCTCGAGGAGTACAAGAAGCTCAGCCGGCTGAACAAGCTCTCCAACCTCAGCCCGATCATCGGTGGTTCCACCGAGATCGCCAGCTGGTTCGGCAAGGGGCCGAAGGCCAAGGAGAGCCGCCTCAAGCAGAACATCGAGGACAAGCTCGGCAACAAGCACATCACCACGCAGAAGGTCAGCCTCGAAGTGGCCGCCCAGGCCGGCTTCCAGTTCGGCGCGGGGATGAACGCCCCGGACACGACCAACCCGGACGGCACGACCACCCCGGCCCCGAAGCCCGGCGCCACCATCGAGGCGGGCCTCAAGATCTCCGAGGCGCAGGAGGTCACGCTGACGCAGAACCACATCAACAACACCGACGCGTACACCTACCAGGCGAAGGCCACCGGCGGTGCGTACGCGAAGGGCGAGGCCGGTCCGGCCAAGGCGGGCGCGGAGGCCGCCGGTTCGGCGGCGGGTGCCATCACCGTCACGGTCGACAGCAAGACCGGCAAGGTGAAGAGCATCACGATGACGCGGACCCTCGAGGGCAAGGCCGAGGCCAACGCCGGTCTCAAGGGCGATGTGAACGGCAACGCGAAGGGCGGCGGGACGACCACCCAGGTCATCACCACCACCGTCCCCCTGGACGACAAGAACCTGTCCCAGGCCGAGTCCGACGCCATCAAGGCCCAGATGTTCTCCGGCCAGGGCATGAACAGCGCCTTCAACTACCTGTTCACCGGGACGCCGGTGCCGACCAAGGACCCCGGTGCGGGCGACCCGTTCGGCCACTACGCGTTCAACCACGGCCAGGTCAGCAAGCAGGAGTACGACGGGTCCTCCTCGTCCGAGGAGATCGGCCTCGACATCAACCTGGAGATCGCCGGAATCAACGGGGCCTACACCACCTCCGAGTCGGAGAAGAACCTGACGAAGGCGGAGTTCCTCGGGGCCCCCTCCGGTGGCCAGCGCTCGTTCTTCCCGTACAGCTACTGTGCCAAGTGACTCACAGGTACAAGGAGACGTGATCATGACCAAGCTTTCCGTCCGGCGGACGGTGCGGACTGCCGCCGTCACGACCGCCGTCCTCACCGCCGGTCTGATGCTCGCCGCATGCGGCGGCGAGAAGGGCGCCGACACGGCCGAGCCCGCCGCGCCCAGCGGCTGGAAGAAGCTCGCGGGCCCCACGGTGTCGCTCGCCTACCCGCCCGGCCTCACCGAGCAGAGCAAGGCGGAGCGCGGCAAGCTCAACGACGCCGCCGCCCTGCAGAGCGAAGGGGACCGGCCGACGGTGAAGGTGTCGATCCAGAGCGGCTTCGCCAGCGCCTCCACCGGTGACGACGCCGCCTCGGTCGGCCGGGCGCTCCTCATGGCGACCACCGAGGTGAAGGGCACGAAGGACGCGGACATCGAAGGTGCGAAGGATGCCAAGCGCATCGATTTCACCTACACCGGTACGGGTGTGCCGCAGTCGCCCCCGAAGGGTGCGACGGTCGACGGCGTCGTCATCACGGGCGTCGACTCCGAGGGAAAGATCTACTCCGTCCGCATCGACGCCCAGAAGGGCAAGCTCAGCGACGCGGACCGTACGAAGATCGTCGACAGCATCCAGGTGAAGTAGCGCCCGAGCGCCGGGCGACGACGAAGAGGCAGCCGAATGTCCAGATATGACTCACACCGCGGGTACGCTCCCGCGCCCGCCCACGACCGGCCGCGGCTGATGAACTTCATGCTGCCCTGGGCCGCGGGCATCGTGGTGACGCTGGTGACGCAGTTGGTCCTCGCCGTGCTCGTCTGGGACGTCATCACAGGCGACGACGTCGACAGCATGGCCTCACCGGTCCGCACCGTACTTCTGCTGCACCTGCCGTCCGCTGCCTGCGTCGCGCTCGGTGTCTGGGCCGCGGCGGCCGTGCACCAAGGGGCGTCACGGGAGTCGCCGGTACGGCACTTCATCGCGGCCTTCGCCCCCGCCGTCGTCCTCCAGCTGGTGATCTTCTTCTCCCAGGGAAGTGATCTCACCGTCATCACGTTCCTGGTGCAGCTGGTGGTCCTGGTGGTTGGGTGTGCGGTGGGTTTCCTCGTCGACAGGCTGCGCAACGGTTAGAAGGCTTCCATGGACACGTCGCTCGTCATCACCGGTGTGGTCGCGCTGGCAGCGCTCAGGTCCCTGGGCCGGAGCGCCCAGCAACTGCGCGGCGCGCGGTCCGGCGTGTCCGCCCCGGCGCGCTGCATCAGGGTGGACGAGCGCGACACGGCGACGGGCTCGTCGGGCGACCGGCGGGCCTGGCACGTCTTCGCGTTCACCGCGCAGGACGGGCAGTGGGTCGAGTTCCGCAAGGGGGGCAACAGACGCTTCCCCGAGGGGGCGCGGGTCACGGTCCGCTACGACCCCGCCGACCCGCAGCGGACGGCCACCCTGGCGGGCAGCCCGCGTGCCGCGCTGGCGGAAGGGGCGCTCTCCCTCGTGCTCATGGGGCTCGTCCTGCTGATGTTTCTCACCGACTTCCCGGAGAACCTGTTCAACTGACCGGCTGCCCACCCCGGGGCGCTCGGGCCCGGGCCACCCACACCTGTCTCCGGGCGTACCGCACTGGCTCCGATCCGCTTCCGTGTCGCCGTCGCGGCCTGACCCCCAGGCCACCGCACCTCCGCAGTGCCCCGTTGCGGGACCGCGAAAAAGATGACGGGGCCCCGATTGTCAGTGCCCTCTGCTGTGATGGCGGAACAGGGGGACCACGGACAGCGCGGAGGCGGAACAGTGGGCACGTGGGGCGCGGGCAACTTCGACAGCGACACGGCGGCGGACCACCTCTCGGAACTGGCCGGCCGGTTGGTGACCGAGGTGACGGAGGCCATGGCGGGCGATCCGGTGGAGCTCGAACCGGACGAGTACGGGGGCGTGACCGTCCCCTGCAACCTGGAGCTGCTGCTCGTCCTGGACCGGCAGGGCTGGGTGGGGGTGACCCTCCCGGCACCCGAGGTGATCCGGTCGTGGCAGAAGACGTTCCTGGCGGTGTGGGAAGCGACGATCGACGGCCTGGAGCCGGACCCCGCGCACAAGGACGAGCGCCGGACGGTGCTCAACGAGACGTTCGAGCGGCTCGCGGAGGCGTCGGCGAAGGCCGTGGCATAGCGGTTGCCGGACGGGTCCGGGCGCGAGAGCCGAAGGTGCCGACGACGCTGCAAGGGGGGAGAGGGCTCAGTGGCTGACGGCCTCGCAGTCGACGGGCTGATGACCCGTCTCGTCCCGACGACCGATGATGATCTGGACCTCCTCGCCACATGGTTCGCCACCCCGGACTTCGTCGAACACTGGGGCGGGACACCGCAACCGCGCGAAGTGGTGGCGGCGAAGTACGTGGGGCGACGCCGCCCGGACGTGGAGTCCTACCTCGTGCTGGCGCAGGGCCGGCCGGTCGGGTACGCGCAGTACTGGCACGCTTCCTCGGCTGACGAAGGCGGCATCGACCTGGTGCTGACGCCGGAGGCGCGAGGCAGCGGCTTGGGCCCGGACGCCGCGTGCGTGCTCGTCACGCACCTGTTCGGGCGTCTCGGCTGGCGGCGCGTGACCGTCGACCCGGTGGCCGGCAACGTCCGCGCGGTGCGCGCTTGGGAGAAGGCCGGCTTCCGGCAGGTGTCCTGCGAGGACGGCCAACTCCTGATGGAGCGACGCGTCACGGACTGACGCCGGGGCACGGCGACACCCCGCGGCCGCTCGGGCAACGCTGCTCCGTGGTCAAACCCCGACCCCTTCGCGTAAGGTTCAGTAAGCGTCATCACCTATTACTAAGGGGGTCGGGCGGTGATACCGGGTGCCGGAATCAGTGAGCTCGTGCGGATGTGGATCGACGGCTGGGTCGTCTCCCGGGGCAGCTCGGACCCGATCGACGAGCCGTGGGGGTGGACGATCGACGTCGGGCAGCCCAGGCACGTCGCCCGACACGTGCTGCCGGATCCCTCCGAGGCCGACGTACGCAAGATCGTCGCCGCGACGAGCGCGCCCGGCACGTGGCTGAAGCTGTTCGCGGAGGAGCAGGCGGTCCTGCCGTGGGCCGGGCCGGGCTGGCGGAGCGACGTCCCCGGGTACCTGATGTCCGGTCATCTGCGGCCGTATCGCCCCGAGGTGCCCAGCGGTCACACGCTCACCACCTGGACCCGGGGCGGCGTCAGCCGAGTGCTCGTCCGCACGAGCGCCGGGCACTTCGCCGCGCGCGGCCAGATGGCCCGGGCAGCTACCCATGTCGTGTTCGACCAGATCGAGACCGCCACCGAGCACCGGCGCAAGGGCCTCGGCAGCCTGGTGATGCGCACGTTGCAGAGCACCGCGCACGAAGCCGGTGCGAGGACCGGCCTCCTGGTCGGTACGCCCGAGGGGCGGGCGCTCTACTCCTCGCTGGGCTGGACCACGCACGCCCCGATGACGAGCCTCCGGTACGAGCCCGGGGACGCCGCCCCGTGAGCTGAAAGGGACGCACCGGACGGCACCCCACGGGGCGGACCGGGCCGAGCGCGGGATCCCCGCGCTCAGCTGTAGTAGGCGATCTTGTCGTCGAGGACGTCCATGGCCCGGTGGAGCGCCGTCACCCGCTGCTCCAGGGCGGTACGGCGCTCGCGCAGGAAGGCGACCCGCTCCTGCGGGGAGTGTTCGGCGCGCAGGATGGCGACGAACTCCCGCAGATCCGCGATGCCGAGGCCGGCCTCGCGGAAGCACGTGACGAGACCGATCCAGAAGACGTCGCTCTCGGTGTACTCACGGCGTCCGCCGGCGGAGCGCCTGACCGGACCGATGAGCCCTTCGCGCTCGTAGTACCGCAGGGTGTCGATGGAGACGCCGGTGCGGTCGGCTGCCGCCGCCGGGGTGAGGCTCGTCATCGGACTCCTTCCGTGACAGGGGCTACCGGGCTCCGTCGAGGCGCGCCAGGTGCCCGGAGTCGAGCCGCACGCTGTGTGCGGCGAGGGCCTCCTCGATCTGCGGCACCCGGCTCGCGCCGACGATGGGGTCGATCCCCTGCTGCATCAGCCATGCGAGGACCACCTGGTTCCTCGTGGCCGCGAGCTCGTCGGCGACATCGTCCAGGACCGCGAGAACCCGGGTCGTTCCGGGGTGATCATAGGTCGACGGCAGCGGCTTGTCCGCGCGCACGTACGAACCCCACATCAGGGAGCTGTACGACCACACGGCGAGCCCTTCCGCCCGCGCCAGGTCGAGGTCCTCGGGGGTGAGCAGGCGGTGGCCGCCCTCCGCGACGGGGGTCAGGGGGCGCGGCTGGACGAGGGAGTGGCGCAGTTGCAGGGACGTCCACGGTTCCACGCCCCGCTCCCGCGCCAGTGACCGGGCGCGCTCGACGCGCCAGGCGGCATGGTTCGCCGCCCCGATCCGCAGGGCCACTCCCTTCGTGACCAGATCGCCGAACGCACCGACGGTTTCCTCCAGGGGCACGCTGCGGTCCTCCGCGTGGGCCCAGAGCAGATCGACGTGATCGACCCCGAGGCGCCCCAGGCTCTCCTCCACACCGGCGTGGACGGCATGCGCCGAAAGCCCCTCGGCGCTGTCCGGCGCGTGCGGGACGAGGGGGTTGTGGCGGACCTTCGTCGCGATCCGCACCGTGTCACGAGCGCCCGGGCGGGCCCGCAGCCAGGCGCCGATGACGCGCTCGCTTGCGCCGCCGACACCGGCGGGGTCGGTCCAGAAGGAGTAGCAGTTCGCGGTGTCGAGCCAGACGCCGCCGCCGGCGACGAAGGCATCGAGGATCGCGAAGGCCCGGTCCGGGGCGACGCGGGTGCCGAAGTCCATGGTTCCGAGGACGATCCGGGGATCTCTGTTATCCATGCCCCCCATCCTTGGATCTGGAGCGCGCTCCAGGTCAAGCGATGGTGACAAGCGATCCGGGTCCTGCCTCATGAAAGCTGCGGGGCTCGGCGACGGACGGCGGGGACGTGGGCCGGACCGCTCGAAAAGCCATGTCGTGGATGCGCCCGCGCCCCTACGCTGGGCCGATGGTGTCGATCAAGCAGGTCCAAATCACCTTCGACTGCGCAGAACCCGTGCGCGTCGCCCGCTTCTGGTCCGAGGTGCTGGGGTACGTCGCCTCGCTGCCCGACGGTTTTGCCACCTGGGACGACTACGACCGCGCGCTGCCCCCCGGAAAGCAGGGACCCGCGGGGGCGGTGTGCGCCGACCCCTCGGGGGCCGGCCCGCGGCTGTACTTCCAGCGTGTTCCCGAAGGCAAGGTCGTCAAGAACCGGGTGCATCTCGACGTGCGGGTCGGCACGGGTCTCGTGGGGGAGGAGCGCCTGGCCGCACTCGAGGCCGAATGCGCACGCCTGCTCCCGCTCGGGGCGGTACGCGGTCTTCTTCTGGTGGCCGATGAGGAGAACGAGTCCTGCCTCGTGATGCAGGACGTCGAGGGCAATGAGTTCTGCCTCGACTGAGGAGCCGCGAAGGCGCCGCCTCGCGAGGCGGCCGAGCCGACGCCGGTCCGCCGGTGCGAGTGGTGCCGGGGGACCGCGTCGGTCCGCCTGCCGCGCGGGGCGGGCTCGAAGGCGGAGCTGCCGGTCAGGCCGGTCACATGGACGCGGTGGCCGGAGTCGCGGCGTACTCCTCGTCCGTGACGGGCGTCAGCCAGTGCACGACGTCGTGGTCGGCGTCGCCCTCGTTGATGGCCAGGTGGACCATCAGCCGGTCCGGCGCGGCGCCGTGCCAGTGCTCCTCATCGGCCTCGAACAGGACGCGGTCGCCGGGCCGGATGACCTCGACGGGACCGCCGCGGCGCTGGCACAGGCCGATTCCCTCGGTGACGAAGACGGTCTGGCCCAGCGGGTGACGGTGCCAGTGGGTGCGCGCTCCGGGCGTGAAATGCACCAGGGACGCGGTGACCCGGGACGGGGCCGGGGCAGCGGCGACGGGATCGATGTAGACGTCGCCGGTGAACCAGTCGGCGGGGCCCCTGACGGTGGCGACGGAGCTTCGGGTGATCTGCATGGTGTTCCTTCGGACGGACCACCACCGGTGAGTGGTGTGCGGGTGTGCGGGGGCGTACGGGTGTGCCCGAAGGGCCTGATCGTCCGGTCAGGGCTTGAGGAGCGCCTTGATGGCGCGGCGCTCGTCCATGGCCCTGTAGCCCTCCGCGACCTGGTCCAGGGGAAGGGTGAGGTCGAAGACCTTGCCGGGGTTGATCCGGCCCGACAGGACACGGTCGATGAGGTCGGGCAGGTAGCGGCGTACGGGTGCGGGGCCGCCGCGCAGGCCGACGTGGGAGAAGAACAGTTCCTGCCCGTCGACGGCGACCTCGTGGGGGACGCCGACGAAACCGACGCTGCCGCCGGGCCGGGCGGAGTGCAGGGCCTGCTGCATGGCCTGCGCGGTGCCGACGCACTCCAGGACGGAGTCGGCGCCGATGCCGTCGGTGAGGTCCTTGATCCGGGCGATGCCCTCGTCGCCGCGCTCGCTGACGATGTCGGTCGCGCCGAACTCCCTGGCCAGTTCCTGCCGGGAGGCGTGGCGGCTCATCGCGATGATGCGCCCCGCGCCCATCTCCTTGGCCGCGATCACGGCGGAGAGGCCGACCGCGCCGTCGCCGACCACGACGGCGGTCGAGCCGGGCCCGACCTCGGCGGCGTCGGCGGCCCACCAGCCGGTGCCCATGACGTCGGAGACGGCCAGCAGGCCGGGCCACAGCTCCTCGTCAGGAACCTCGTCGGTGGCGACCAGGGTGCCCTGGGCGTTGGGGATGCGCACGTACTCGGCCTGGCAGGTGCTCATGAACTCACGATGCAGGCAGTTCGACTGGAAGCCGTTGCGACAGTTCGCACAGGTGTTGTCCGAGGTCGCGAAGGAACCGACGACGAACTGGCCCGGCCTGACCGAGGTGACCTCGTCCCCGACCTCCTCGACGAAACCGACGTACTCGTGCCCCATGGGGTGCGCCTCGCCGATCGGCTCCAGACCGCGCCAGGCCCACAGGTCGGAGCCGCACACACAGGTGACGGCCGTACGGATGACCGCGTCGGTCGGGTGAAGGATCTTCGGGTCGTCCACGGTTTCGAAGCGGACATCGCCGGGGGCGTGGATCACTGCGCCGCGCATGAGGGTCCTTAGGTGTCGAGGCGGGCGGCATCGGGCTGTGTACCGGCCGCCGAGTGCGGTTGCGGCCCGGCGCAGGCGGCGGGAAGCCGCCCCCGGGCCGGATGCGGACTCACGGTCCGTCCGCGTGCACGGCCGGAAAGGAGCACCACCCATCCAGGTAACCCCGTCCTCGTTCGCTCAGCGAGTCACCGCCAAGAGGTGTACCGGCAGTACACCCCTGAGGCCGTGCGCGAGACGTACCGTCGAGTGCGTGGACAACAGTCAAGAGGTTCGCGAGTTCCTCACCTCGCGGCGCGCCAGGATCAGCCCCGGGCAGGCCGGGATGCCCTCCGGCCCCCGGCGGCGCGTCCCCGGCCTGCGTCGCAGCGAGGTCGCGGCCCTGGCCGACGTGAGCGTCGAGTACTACGCCAAGCTGGAGCGCGGCAGCCTCTCCGGTGTCTCCCCCGCTGTCCTGGAAGCCGTCGCCCGCGCGCTGCGGCTCGACGATGCCGAACGCGCCCACCTCCTGCGGCTGGCCCAGGCCGCCGACGGCTCCGACGCCCTCAGCCGACCCCGCCGCCGCGCCACCCGGCAGTGGACCCCGCACCGCAGCCTGCGGTGGACCCTGGACGCGATCACCGCCGGGCCCGCCTTCGTGCGCAACGGCCGCATGGACGTCCTCGCCACCAACCAGCTCGCCCGCGCCTTCTACAGCGACGTCTACGAAACACCGCACAACCAGGCGAACCTCGCCCGCTTCCAGTTCCTCGACCCCGCCTCCCGCCGCTTCTACCCCGACTGGGACCAGGCCGCCGACATCGCCGTCGCCATCCTGCGCACCGAAGCCGGCCGCGACCCCCACGACAAGGACCTCCACGACCTCGTCGGGGAGCTGTCCACCCGGAGCGACGCCTTCCGTACCCGCTGGGGCGCCCACGACGTCCGCCACCACGGCACCGGCACCAAGCGCTACCACCACCACGCCGTGGGGGAACTGACCCTCGCCTACGAAGGCCTCGACATGGCCGCCGAACCCGGCCTCACCCTCACGATCTACACCGCCGAACCCGCCTCCCCCTCCGAGGAGGGCCTGCGCCTGCTCGCTTCCTGGGCCGCCACCCAGGAGGAAGTACCCGCTCAGGACGGCAGCCGCGGAAAGATCCTCCCCTGGCACTAGGGAGATTGCTTTGCCTACCCATTACTCTTGTTCCAAGGCCACGCTGGGTGGCCATGGAGGAGTGAGATGAGGAGCAGCAACCCGGTCTTCTCGCGACGGGGCTTCAGCCGCGACAACGGTTACGCGGGCTTCAACGCGGCACCGCAGGCCGGGGCCCCCGCAGCGGGTGCCAACCCGTACGCGCAGGGCACCGCCCCGAACCCGTACGCCACCAACCCCTACGCCCAGCAGGACACCCAGTACGGCGCCCCGCAGGCGCCGGCGCGCTCCGGCGCGATGACGATCGACGACGTCGTCACGCGCACGGCGATGACGCTGGGCACCGTGGTGCTCACCGCCGCGCTCTCCTGGGCCCTGCTGCCGGTCGACGAGGCCAATCTCGGCAAGTCCTACGGCATCGCGATCGGCGCCGCCCTGGTGGCGTTCGTCTTCGCGATGGTCCAGTCGTTCAAGCGCAAGCCGTCGCCGGCGATCATCCTCGCCTACGCGGCCTTCGAGGGTGTCTTCCTCGGAGTGATCTCCAGCGCGGTCAGCACCTACATCGGACCGGGCGTCGTGATGCAGGCGGTGCTGGGCACCATGTGCGTCTTCGCCGGTGTACTGCTCGCGTACAAGATGCGCTGGATCCGGGTCACCCGCCGGTTCTACGGCTTCGTGATGGCCGCCGCCATGGGCTTCATGCTCCTGATGGTGGTCAACCTGCTGTTCGCCGTGTTCGGCGGCGGTGACGGTCTGGGCTTCCGCAGCGGTGGCCTCGGCATCCTCTTCGGTGTCATCGGCATCATCCTCGGCGCGTGCTTCCTGGCCCTGGACTTCAAGCAGGTCGAGGACGGCATCGCGTACGGCGCTCCGCGCGAGGAGTCCTGGCTTGCGGCCTTCGGCCTCACCATGACCCTGGTGTGGATCTACCTGGAGATGCTGCGCCTGCTCTCCATCCTCAGCGGCGACGACTAGTCCCCGCCCATGGGCAGGTGAACGGCCCGCAGGCTCCTCGACGGAGCCTGCGGGCCGTTCCCGTTACGTGGCGACAGGCCCCTGGGGCAGCTTGCGGGCCGCTCTTCCCGGGGCGAACCGAGGATGAGTGCCTTCGCGTGTCCGTAGGCGAGGTCGTGTGCACTGCGCGGCCGGCCGATCTTCTCCTCGAAGCGGAGAGCGGGGCCGTCCTCGACGGGTGCGGAGCCGGTCGGAGTCTCACGACCGGTGCAGTGCGCGACGCCGGAGAGCAGCGTTGCGACGGGCCTCTTCGGAGGAGACGTGTGACATCGGCGTCTGCGACCCGTCGTGCGCGTTGCCGGGCCTTCCCGGCACCGTGCCCGACCATCCGCTCGTTGGTAACCACCCGGGAGGGGCGCGTAGGGTCGCGGGGTGCTCGATACGACGCCCCTGATCATCGCCGTGGACCGATTCGCCGACCGGCTGCGTGCCGCCCCGCAGAGCAGGCTGCAGCGGGGCGCGGCGGCCGAAGGGCTGGCCGCGGCCAGGGAGCTGGCGGTGCGGGCCCAGCGCGTCGAGGCGCCCGACCGGGAGCCGCTGATCATGCCGGACGCCGGGATCTTCGCCATCGGCGATCAACTCGCCGTCGCGGGCCGGGATCTGGCCGTGGCACTGGAAATGGCCCCGTCCGTGGAGCTGGACGAGGCCGTGCAGTTCATCGAGGCGGCAGCCGCGCGGGCGTTCGCGTAAGCGGTGCGCGCGGGCGCTCGCTTCGGGGTGCGCGCCGTGTGAGGGCGCGCGCTGCCCTGAGGCGGAGGGAAGCGGCAGCGGCCGGCGAGAGCCGCTGAGTCCCGGGGCGGGGCCGGAGACCGGTCCGCGGGCTAGAAGCTCGCGATGACCCGGTCGGCCAGTATGTAGACGTTGTCCTTGCCGCACGAGAACGTCAGCGCGTACGCGCCGGAGACACCGGAGCCGCCCAGGAGCACGGGGTGCTCACCGGCCCGCAGCGACGCGGCCAGCTGCTCGGCCGTCTCGCGGTGGCCGGGGGTCATGCAGAGCGTGGTGCCGTCGGCGAAGACGTACACATCGAGCGTGCCGAGCGGGCCGGGGCGGACGTCGGAGAGCTCGGTCCGGCTGTCGGCCAGCTCCTCCAGGCGGTTCACCGTGCGCTCGTGGTCGGTGACGACCGGCGTCTGCACCGGCACGAAGTCCGGGTGCGAGGGGTGACGGCGGCGCGCCGCGGCCAGCTCGGGGGAGTCCTCGGCGAACTCGGCGGTCTCCGGGAGCTCGGCCATGTCGGCCAGTTCCGTCAGCTCGGCCAGCTCCGTCAGTTCCTCGAACGCCTCGGTGGCGTCGAGGTCCATCGATTCCAGCCCGGCGAAGTCGCTCTGGCGCGGCATGAAGAACGGCGCGTCCTCACCCAGCCCGGCCAGACCGCCCAGCAGCGACGGGGCGTCGGCGGCGTCGCGCGCCTCCTGCGTGGCCCAGAAAGCCCGGGCCTCGGCGAGCTCGCGCTCCCGCTCCTCAGCCAGCGCCTCGGCGACCGCCGCGCGTATTTCCGCGGCAGGGGTGGCGTCGTTACGGCTCTGAGCGGGTACGGCAGCACTGCGGGCGCGGCCGTCGGCCAGCTCCCTCCGCAGGGCGGCTACCTGCCGACGCAGCCCGTGAGCGGCGTGCAGAGCAGCAGCGCCCACGGCCGTGGCAGCGGCGGTGGTCAGCAACAGGGCAAGAGGCATGGCGCTCACTGACATACTCCCGGTTTCAATCGATCCCCCGACTTCCTACATCAGCTTGTCCTGTACCGGCACCCTGTGTCAGTGCATTACGTCACGAATTGGACAGGTCTTTGTGCCCAGGGTTTAACCCTGGTGCGGGTGTGACCTGCGGGAATGACTCTCCCCCAGGAGATAGGTCACATCCTGGGGGAGATTCGGTCACGTTCGGGGCTCGGAACCGGCCACTTCATCGGGCCGAAGGCCCCGGAAGGCGCTGTGGGCCCGGCGGACGCCGATGGCCGGTGATCCGGCAGATCCGGAGAGTCACGAAAAATTGGGGAGCGGAGAACGGTTGCCGTCGCCTCTTCGCTCGCGTTCGCTTCGCTTCCGCTGCGGGCAGGTGCCGCCCTCGTTCCTCGGGCGACCCCTACCCTCCGCTTCAGCTCAGCTCAGCTCAGCTCAGCCGCTCGATGACCATCGCCATGCCCTGGCCGCCGCCCACGCACATCGTCTCCAGACCGAACTGCTTGTCGTGGAACTGCAGGCTGTTGATCAGCGTGCCGGTGATCCGGGCGCCGGTCATGCCGAAGGGGTGGCCGACGGCGATGGCGCCGCCGTTGACGTTGACCTTGTCCAGAGGCAGGCCCAGGTCGCGGTAGGACGGGATCACCTGGGCGGCGAACGCCTCGTTGATCTCGGCCAGGTCGATGTCGTCGATCGTCAGCCCGGCCCGCTTGAGGGCCTGCTTGCTCGCCTCGACCGGTCCGTAACCCATGATCTCGGGGGAGAGGCCGGAGACGCCCGTGGAGACGATCCGGGCCAGCGGGGTCAGGCCCAGCTCGCGCGCCTTGGTGTCGGACATGATCACGAGCGCCGCGGCACCGTCGTTGAGCGGGCAGCAGTTGGCCGCGGTGACCAGGCCGTCGGGGCGGAAGACCGGCTTCAGGCCCTGCACGCCCTCCAGGGAGACGCCCGCACGCGGACCGTCGTCCTTGGAGACCACCGTGCCGTCG
Source organism: Streptomyces sp. NPDC005761 (assembly GCF_040630635.1). Lineage (NCBI taxonomy): Bacteria > Bacillati > Actinomycetota > Actinomycetes > Kitasatosporales > Streptomycetaceae > Streptomyces > Streptomyces sp. NPDC005761. Next base: position 460,905 of record NZ_JBEXXX010000001.1, read on the forward strand.
GGGGTCGTCACCGGGGTGATCTCGCGCTCCCAGAAACCGTTCTTCAGGGCTTCCTCGGCGAGGTTTTGCGACCGGACGCCGAACTCGTCCATGTCCTGACGGGTGACGCCCTTGATCCGGGCCAGGTTCTCCGCCGTCTGCCCCATCGCGATGTACGCGTCCGGGACCAGGCCGTCCTCGCGCGGGTCGTGCCAGCTCGCGCCGGACTCCTCGGCGCGGGCCGCGGTGCGGGCCTCGGCGTCGGCGAAGAGGGGGTTGCGGGTGTCCGGCAGGCTGTCGGAGTTGCCCTTCGCGAAACGGGACACCATCTCGACACCGGCCGAGATGAAGACGTCGCCCTCGCCGGCCTTGATCGCGTGCAGCGCCATGCGGCTGGTCTGCAGGGAGGACGAGCAGTAGCGCGTGACCGTACAGCCGGGAAGGTGGTCCATCCCCATCTGCACGGCGATGATGCGGCCCAGGTTGTTGCCCTGCTCGCCGCCGGGGAGGCCGCAGCCGAGCATCAGGTCGTCGATGTCCTTCGGGTCCAGCTCGGGGACCTTGGCGAGGGCGGTCTGGATGATCGTGGCGGTCAGGTCGTCCGAGCGCAGGTCCTTCAGCGAACCCTTGAAGGCCCGGCCGATGGGCGAACGGGCAGCAGAGACGATCACGGCTTCGGGCATCACGCGGCTCCATGAGGGCTGGGAAGGCTGTCTGGCAGGACTGCTCTGGAAGTTACCCGGACGTACTGCTGAGGTCACCCGACATGGCGTGTGATGCGGGCCTCTTTTCTAAGCAACCGCTCAGTCCGTTGCCGGTGAGGGATGCGAGGTCCGTGCGGCGCACCCTTCGTCCGTTGCCGGTGAGGGATGCGGGGCCCGCACGGCACACCCTTCGTCCGTCGCCGGTGAAGGGCGCGAAGCCCGTGCGGCGCGCTCGCGGTGCGTCGCACGTGTGCCGTGCGGGCCCCGCACGGCACACCCGTCAGGCATGCCGCGGCGAGGTGTCCGTATCGGTGTCCGGACGCCGCTCCACCCGCGTGGAGCCACCGCCCTCCAGATGCATCTCCGGGTGCGGGTGGGGCTCCGTCGGCGCGGGCAGACGCCGCCGCCTGCGGTGCTTGAGGAGCGCCCAGGGCGCCCGCGCCCCGGTGACCTCCGTACCGGCCTCCTTGGCCGCCTGGGAGGCCGCCTTGGCCACCGGCAGCATGTCCTCGCGCCGGGCCCCGTCCAGACGGTCGGTCTCCGGCCACAGGCCGAGCACCGCGCAGAGCGTCGGCAGGAGTGCCATCGCGGCCGTCGCGTAGCCCTCCGCCGACGGGTGGTAGTTGTCCGGGCCGAACAGCTCCCGCGGGTTCGCCTCGAACTCCGGGCCCAGCAGGTCGCCCAGCGACACCGTGCGCCCGCCCTGCTCCACCGAACCGATCGTCTGCGCCGCCGCCAGCTGCCGGCTCACCCGCCGGGCCAGCCACCGCAGCGGCTGGTAGACCGGCTCGATCGTGCCCAGGTCCGGGCAGGTTCCCACGACGACCTCGGCTCCGGCCGTACGCAGCCTGCGCACCGCCGTCGTCAGGCAGCGCACCGACTGGGTGGCGGGCATCCGGTGCGTCACATCGTTCGCACCGATCATGATCACGCACACGTCCGGTGTGCGGGAGGGGTCCGCGAGCAGCAGGGAGACCTGCCGCTCCAGATCGTCCGACCGGGCGCCCGGCTGCGCGACGTTACGCAGGTCGACCGGCCGCTCCGACACCGCCGCGAGCCCCGAGGCGAGCAGCGCCCCCGGGGTCTGCCCGGCCCGGCGCACCCCCTGTCCGGCCGCCGTCGAGTCCCCGAGCAACCCGAAACGCAGCGGGTCCGCAGGGCCGGCGAACGCCACCCCGTACCGCCCGTCAGCGCTCGGCGGGACCGGCGCGGTGCCGCCTCCCACCTGCCGCTTCGCCAGCTGGACCTCCGTCAGCAGGACGCCCACCGCCGCGGCGCCCAGCAGCCCGATGCTGCCACCGCCGTACGCCGCGCCCGCCGCGATCCGCCGTGCCACCCTTGCCCTCGACACAGTCCGGTCCACCTCCTCGTTGCCGCCGTACCGCCCTACCGCCGTACACAGAGCTAACTGCCCCCAAGTGACCGTCGTTCAATCGCTTCGCCCAATCTCGTGCCCGTACGCATACTCTTGCGGCACCATCTCGGAGACCCCGGAGTACACGGTGCAATTCCACGATTCGATGATCAGTCTCGTAGGCAATACCCCGCTGGTGAGGCTGCGCAGTGTCACGGCCGGCATCCAGGCGACGGTCCTGGCCAAGGTCGAGTACTTCAACCCCGGCGGATCGGTCAAGGACCGGATCGCCCTGCGCATGATCGAGGCCGCCGAACAGAGCGGCGAGCTGCAGCCCGGCGGCACGATCGTCGAGCCGACCAGCGGCAACACGGGCGTGGGCCTGGCGATCGTCGCGCAGCAGAAGGGCTACAAGTGCATCTTCGTCTGCCCGGACAAGGTGTCCACGGACAAGATCAACGTGCTGCGCGCCTACGGTGCCGAGGTCGTCGTCTGCCCGACGGCGGTCGATCCCGAGCACCCGGACTCGTACTACAACGTCTCGGACCGGCTGGTCCGTGAGACGCCGGGAGCCTGGAAGCCCGACCAGTACTCCAACCCGAACAACCCGCGTTCCCACTACGAGACCACCGGTCCCGAGCTGTGGGAGCAGACGGAGGGGAAGATCACCCACTTCGTGGCGGGGGTCGGCACCGGCGGCACCATCAGCGGCACCGGCCGCTACCTGAAGGAGGCCAGCGGCGGCGCCGTCAAGGTCGTCGGCGCGGACCCGGAGGGCTCGGTCTACTCCGGCGGCTCCGGCCGGCCGTATCTGGTCGAGGGTGTGGGCGAGGACTTCTGGCCGTCGGCGTACGACCGGACGGTGACCGACGAGATCGTCGCCGTGTCCGACAAGGACTCCTTCCAGATGACCCGCCGGCTCGCCAAGGAGGAGGGGCTGCTGGTAGGCGGTTCCTGCGGCATGGCGGTCGTGGGCGCCCTGGAGGTCGCGAAGCGGCTCGGGCCCGACGACGTGGTCGTCGTCCTGCTGCCGGACAGCGGCCGCGGCTACCTGAGCAAGATCTTCAACGACGAGTGGATGGCGGACTACGGCTTCCTGGAGGACACCGGCCCGTCCGCCCGTGTCGCCGACGTCCTCGACTACAAGGCGGGACCGATCCCGACGCTCGTCCACATGCACCCGGAGGAGACCGTCGGCGAGGCGATCGACGTGCTGCGCGAATACGGCGTCTCGCAGATGCCGATCGTGAAGCCCGGCGCCGGCCACCCCGACGTGATGGCCGCCGAGGTCATCGGCTCGGTCGTCGAACGGGAGCTGCTGAACGCGCTCTTCGCCCAGCAGGCCTCGCTCTCCGACCCGCTGGAGAAGCACATGTCGCCGCCTCTGCCGCAGGTCGGCTCCGGTGAACCGGTCGAGGACCTGATGGCGGTGCTCGGCGGTACGGGCGCGGCCGACGCGGCGATCGTGCTGGTGGAGGGCAAGCCGAAGGGTGTCGTCAGCCGGCAGGACCTGCTGGCGTTCCTCGCCAAGGACGCGTCGGCCCCGCCCGCGCAGCCGTAGACGGGAGGCGAGGTCCGGGCCGGAACGCGCGCTTCGCGAAAACGGTACGAGCGCGTCACGTGGCCGCAGCACCCGCTTAACACGGCTCGGGCAGATTGGTCGGTGTCGGCAGGGAAACCCGCCGGCACCGAACGGCGACACGGACTACGGAGCGGCTCCCGGACCTCCACCGTCGCCCGGATGCGAGACCGGCCCTGACCCGGACCGCGTCCTTCGCGGGGACCGCCGTCGTCCCGCCCCCTGGGAAACCGGGGGTGCGGCGGTTCCCGCGACACATCTATGCGCGGAGACCACGTGCACCCTCCTCGTCCCCGTCGCCGTCCTGTGCCCGTGGCGCGGCCGCCCAGCTCGCCAGGAGGGCGATGCGCTCCGCGGTCTCCGAGCCGGGCTCCGGGGTGTAGACGACGAGGGACTGATCGGGGTCGCCGGGCACGCCGAGCGTCTCGTACGGCAACGTCAGCCCGCCCACGACCGGGTGGTCGATCCGCTTCACGCCGTACGTCTTCGCCTTCACCTGGTGGTCCGCCCACAGCCGGCGGAAGTCCTCGCTCTTCACGGACAGTTCGCCGACCAGAGTGGCGAGCTGCTTGTCGTCGGGGTGCAGCCCCGCGTCCAGCCGCAGATACGCGACCGTCTCCGCCGCCACGGCCGGCCAGTCCGGGTACAGCTCCCGCGCCGACGGTTCCAGGAACGTCTGCCGAGGCATGTTGCGCTCGGTGGCGGCCATCCGGGAGAAGCCGACGACCGCGTCCCCCAGCGCGTTCCACGCCAGTACGTCCATCCGCCGGCCCAGGAGGAAGGCGGGCGCCCGGTCGAGCGTGTCCAGGAGCAGTCGCAGCCCCGGCCGTACCCGCTGCGCGGCGGGCGCCGCCGCCTTGCGCGGCGCGGGGCGGGCGACCGTGCGCAGGTACGCGTGCTCCGTCGTATCCAGCCGGAGCACCCGGGCTATCGCGTCGAGCACGGCGTCCGAGACGCTGGGGCCGCGGCCCTGTTCCAGCCGGATGTAGTAGTCGACGCTGACCCCGGCGAGCTGGGCGACCTCCTCGCGCCGCAGCCCGGGGACGCGCCTTCTGCCGTAGGAGTTCAGCCCCACGTCCTCGGGCTGGATGCGGGCACGTCGTGAGCGGAGGAAGTCTCCGAGGTCGCCGTCCATGCCGCCGATCGTAGAAGACCGGCCGACGCCCAGCCTGGTACTGCCGGACCCAGGAAGGACGCAGCCCTGGGTAGCCGCCGCGCACTTCCGCAGAGTGGGACCAGGCCGGGGAAGCGCTCCGGCGGCATCACCTCAGGGAGTACGGACATGTCGTACGCGACGCTCGCAGGCCGCACCGCCGTCATCACCGGAGCCGCCAGCGGCATGGGGAACGCGACCGCCCGGCTGCTCGCCGCCCAAGGAGTGCGGGTGGCGCTGCTGGCCCGCCGTGCCGGGCGGCTGGAGGAGCTCGCCGCCAGGATCACCGCCGACGGCGGTCAAGCGCTCGTCGTGGTCACGGACGTCACCGACCAGGCGTCGGTCGACGCCGCCGCCGAGCGGGTGCACGAGGAGTTCGGCCCGGTGGACCTGGTGGTCAACGCCGCCGGGGTGATGCTGCCGAACCCGGTGGACGCGGGCCGCGCGGACGAGTGGCAACGGATGCTCGACACCAATGTGACGGGCGTCCTGCGCATCATCCGGGCCTTCACCGCCGACCTGGTGGCCGCCGCCGCCGGGGGCCGCACGGCCGACCTGGTCAACATCTCGTCGATCGGCGCGCACATCACGTTCCCCAACTACGCCGTGTACGGGGCCACGAAGGCGGCGCTCACCTACCTGTCGGCCTCGCTGCGCACCGAACTCGGCCCGCGCGACGTCCGCGTCACGAACATCGAGCCCGGGCTCACCGACTCCGAACTGGCCGGACACGTCGACAACGCGGAGCTCAGCGGTCAGCTGGACGGCATGTTCGACGCGCTCGGCGGGCTCTCCGGTGACGAGATCGCCGACCTGATCGCGTACACGACCAGCCGCGCACGCCACATCAACCTGCGTCAGGTGGTCGTGCTGCCGACCCGCCAGGCGTGATGCCCCTCGCTCCGTTCAGGCCTCCCAGTCGGACGTCGTCCGCCGCTCGGTCTCCCGGCGCCCGAACAGCTTCCCGCCGTGGGCAGCCTGGACGACGTTGACGCCCACGATGCCGAGCCAGGCCACGACGAGCCCCTCGATCCCCGCGTTCGCGACACCGATGGCGGACAGCGGGATCGCCAGGATCAGCGAGATGATCCCGAACCCGAAGCGTTCACCGAAGTGCCCCAGCGGGGGCTCCGGGGAGCGCGCCCCCCGGGCGACACTGATCTGCTGCTCCGCGAGGTGGCGCCGGACCCTGCGGTCGAGCGTGCCGTCGAGCCGCTGCTCGACCTTCTCCAGGAAGGAATCGACGAGCGCGGACTCGTACTCCGCCCCCAGCTCGCTGCGGGCCTGCAGGGTGGCCTTGAGCTCTTTCCTGAGCTCGGTGTCGGCTGCGTCCATGACTCCACGGTACGAAGCGGGGGCGGCCGGGTCAGTGGGGCTAACCCCCCTGTTTCTCCGGGGGCGGGCGGAGGGGAGGCCGGCGACACGCCGCCCTCGGCGAAGTCGTCCGTAACCTCCTGCCCGGCCGGAGCGTGTACCTGGAAGAAGCAGTTCTCGGGGCACGTGAGGAACGGATGGGGGCCATGACAGCGGGAACGGACGAGTTCGACGCGTTCTACGCGGCGACGGCCAAGCGTCTGGTGGCCACGGTCTACGCGATGACGGGCGACCTGGGGGCGGCGGAGGACGCCGTGCAGGAGGCATACGTACGGGCGTGGCAGCGGTGGGACAAGGTCGCCGGCGGCGGTGACCCGTTGCCCTGGGTGCGGACCGTGGCCGTGCGGCTGGCGATCAGCACCTGGCGCAGGACACGCAACCGGGTGCGGGCGCACTTCCGGCACGGTCTGCCCGCCGATGTGCCGGGGCTGTCGGAGGACCGGGTGGCACTGGTGGCCGCGCTGGCGGAGCTGACCGGCGACCAGCGACAGGTGGTGGTCCTGCACCATCTGCTGGACCTGCCGGTGGAAGAGGTGGCGCGGGAGACGGGAGTGTCGTGCGGCGCGGTACGGACCCGGCTCCATCGGGCCCGCAGGATTCTCGGCGAGCGGCTCGCCGACACCACGCTCGGTGCCGAGCGGGAGGGGAGGGTCAGTCATGGCTGAGGTCGAGGAACTCCTGGATGCCGTCGCGGTGCGGTTGCCCGCGGCCGAGGAGATCCGTGCGAGGGGGCGACGGCGGCGGAGCCGCCGCCGGATGGCCGGTGCGGCCGGCATGGCGGCGCTGGTGGCTGCCGGGGCCTGGGCGCTTCTGCCGTCCGATGTCCGGGAGCCCGACCGGGGGGCGGTCGCCACCGCGACGGACAACCCCTTCCGGAGCGACGGGGTGATCCGGATGCGACCGGCGGACGAACTTCCCGGATACCGGCGGTGGCACTGGAAGGCGGACGGGGAACCCGCGTCGGACACCGGAACGCAGGGCGGCCCGCTGCCCCAGGTGGGGCTCGACGGGGCCTGCCCCGCGTCGTTCGCCATGGCGGACGAGCCCGGTCAGAGCCGGTACAGCCTCCGGTACCGGGGTACGGACGGCGCTCTGGCCCAGCACCGGGTCGTCGAGTACGACGACACGGCGACGGCCCGCGCGCAGCTCACGGATCTGCGCTCCGCGCTGAAGGCGTGCGGTCTGAGGGCCGGGCAGCCGACCGAGGCCGAGGCCGAGGAGGGGAGCAGTGTCTGGTCCGGCACGGCGGAGAACGGCCGGACGATGCGGGTCACCGTCCGGGCCTGGAACTCCTGGGTGTCGGTCATCGAGGTCCTGGACGGCGTGGACACCGGCTGAGCCGGTGTCACCGGCCGGCCGTCAGGCACTCCTTGGGGCGCGGAGGCCGGTGCGGCGGGTCAGCCACCCGACGGAGGCGAGGTGGACGCCCGCCGCGAGGGCCCCGCCGACGGCCATGCCGGGGATCCCCTTGCTGATGCCGATGTAGGCGTCGCCCAGTTGCGCGGCGCCGGCCACCGCGAGGACCGGTACGAGCCCGCGACGCTCCCCCCGGAGCAGGCATGCCAGCGCGGCGGCGAGCGGGACGGCGCGGACCGCGTACGCCTCGGCGTAGACCTGGAGTCCCGCCGTCGGCTCCGTACCGGGCGGGAGCAGGAGCGTGGGGCGCACCACCCCGATCACGGCCGCGGCCGCCGAAGCGGCTGCCATGGCCGCGTTGAGAACGATCAAGGTACGTCGCATCTCGTCACCTCGTGAATCATTAACTCTCTGAATGATTGCCCGATGATATGGTGCGAAGCGTGAAGGATGTCAAGCGGGAAAAGCTGACCGACACCGTGAGCTTCCGGCTGGGCACGCTCGGCGCGATCACCGCCGAGGCGTACGCCGAGCGGATCGCCGTCCACGGGCTCAAGCCCAAGCACGCCGGGCTGATGGCTCTGCTGGCCAGTGGTGCGGCGGCGTCGCAACAGGAGATCGCCCGCACCATGCGCGTGACGCCCAGCCTGGTGGTCGGCCTCGCCGATCACCTGGAGGAGCTCGGAGCCGTCGGCCGGGAGCGCGACCCCGGCGACCGCCGCCGCCAGATCCTCACCCTCACGGCACGGGGCCGTGAACTGCTCGACCTCTGCACGTCGACGGCGAACGCCATCGACGAGGAGCTCACGGCCGGCCTCGACGACGCGTTCAGGGACGGGTTGCGCCAGGCCCTCGCGGTACTGGCCGTGCGGGCCGGGCTGCCCGGCTAGGGCGTTCCGTCCGGAGCGTGCCGGGCTCGGTCCGGCCTGATCCGTACGAGGCCCCAGGGCCGCAGGGGCGCTCTGCATATGGACATTCAGACGGCTTGCTGACTGAATGGATTCGCCGGGGCCGTGCGTCGGCGCGACGGATCTACCAAGGGGACAGGATGAGCGGGAGCAGCCCGGCCGCGCGTGTGCAGCAGCTGTTCGAGGGGCGCAGACTCACGCCCACGCAGCGGCGCATCGCGCATTCGATGGTGCGCAGGGCCGGTGACGCCCCGTTCCTCTCCAGCGTCGAACTGGCCGAACTGGCCGGGGTCAGCCAGCCCTCCGTCACCCGGTTCGCCGTCGCCCTCGGCTTCGACGGTTATCCCGCGCTGCGCAAGCACCTGCGCGAGGTCGCCGCGGCCGGGTCCGGGGAGGACGGCGGGGAGGACGCCGGTGAGGACAGGTACAACGAGTACCAGCAGGCGGTGCTGGGCGAGATCGAGAACCTGCGCCACCTCGCCGAGCTGCTCGCCGACCCGGGACCCGTCGAACGGGCCGGCCGGCTGCTCGCCGCCTCCCGGCCCCTGCTGGTGCTCGGGTTGCGCGCTGCCTCCTCGCAGGCCCGGGGCTTCGGGTACTTCGCCGCCAAGGTGCATCCCGACGTCCGGGTGCTGGACGAGAGCGGAAGCATGCTGCACGACCGGATCGACGCGGCCCGGCGGGCCGGTGCGAGCGCGCTGATCTGCTTCGCGCTGCCGCGTCACCCCCGCGAGGTCGTGGACGCCCTCGCCTACGCGCGGGACCAGGGGCTGGCCGTGGTGTCGGTGGCGGACTCCGCCTTCGCGCCGGTGGCCGCGCACAGCGATCTGCTGATCCCCGCCGCCGTCGGAACGGGGCTCGCCTTCGACACCGCCTGCGCGCCGATGCTGTTGGGGCGGGTGTTGCTGGAAGCCATGTGCGACGACCTGCCCGAAGCGCAGGCGAGGCTGGAGGAGTTCGACGCACGGGCGGCGGCGCGGGGGCTGTTCGTCGAGTGAGCGCGTGCGGGCCCCCTTGGTGGGGGGTTCCGTCCTCAATCGCCGGACGGGCTTTGGTGCGGGTGCCCCGCGGGGCGCTGTTGTCCGGTGGGTGGGGGTGGTGCCCCTCCGGGCAGACTCCTCAAAAATGGCGTGTGCACCCGACGACGCAGTGGTGCCC